>NZ_JAGIQE010000017.1:0-172473 GCF_017815075.1 Burkholderia sp. AcTa6-5
CAGCGCTGCGTTTTCAGCAGCAGAGAAGCGAGATTATGAACCGTGTTTCGCAGTTCGTCAACAACTTTCTGAACGACATCGTTGCGACTGCGGGACTCAACTTCCTGTACCGCCAAGGCTCGCTACGACCGAATCCCAACAGCACCGCTTCCCTTCCTCCCGCGCCGCGTTTCCGTTAGCGCGAAAGAGGCGTGATTCTATGCATCCGCCCCCATCCGCGCAAGCCCTTTGTGAAGAAAGTTTGAAAAAGCCTCCGGGCGCTGGCGCGCACGGAGGCTTTGAAGCACCCGGGCGAGGCAATCGCGCCGACGACGGATATAGGTCAGCCACCGGATACCTATCGCGGCGCCGGCCGATCAGCGGTGTTTGAACACAGGCTTCCGCTTCTCGACGAACGCCGCCATCCCTTCCTTCTGGTCTTCGGTTGCGAACAACGAATGGAACAACCGTCGCTCGAAGTGGACGCCTTCAGCCAGCGTCGTCTCGTACGCGCGGTTCACCGACTCCTTGACCATCATGACCGCCGGCAGCGAAAACTCGGCGATCGTCGTCGCCGCGGCAATCGCCTCGTCGAGCAGCTTGTCGGCTGGCAGCACGCGCGATACGAGCCCGGCACGCTCGGCCTCGGCGGCGTCCATGAAGCGCGCGGTCAGGCACATGTCCATGGCCTTCGCCTTCGATACCGCGCGCGGCAGACGCTGCGTGCCGCCCGCACCCGGCATGACGCCCAGCTTGATTTCCGGCTGGCCGAACTTGGCCGTATCCGCCGCGAAGATGATGTCGCACATCATCGCGAGTTCGCAACCACCGCCCAGCGCAAAGCCCGACACCGCAGCAATGATCGGTTTGCGGATCTCGCGGACCGTCTCCCAGTTGCGCGTGATGTAGTCGCCCCGATAAGCATCCATATAGGAATAGGCCGCCATCATGCCGATGTCCGCGCCGGCCGCGAACGCCTTCTCGCTGCCAGTCACGACGATGGCGCCGATATCGTCGTCCGCGTCGAACGCCTTCAGCGCAGCGCCCAGTTCATCCATCAACGCATCGTTCAGCGCATTCAGCGCCTTCGGACGGTTCAGCGTCACCAGACCGACACGCCCCCGGGTCTCCACCAGGATGTTCTCGTAAGCCATCTATTTCTCCTCGATCAATGAAATGAGAAACGCCTCGCACATGCGAATAGTTTGATGCTACCATTCTCCGACCAACCGGTCGGTTAATTAATCGATCCTATCCCTCTCAACGTTCATCAGGCTGTCGCCATGACCCATGCCCTGTTCACGAAGCACGAAGACACGCTGCAACACGCACTCGCCGCCATCGAGAGCCGCGGGTACTGGAGCCCGTTCGCCGAAATGCCGAGCCCCAAAGTGTACGGGGAAAGCGCAAGCGCGGACGGCGAGGCCGCGTTCAAGTCGCACCTCGACAAGACCTTCGTGCTCGACCAGCCGGCGTCCGATGACACGGTCGGCGCCGAGCGCTCACCGTACGGCATCGCGCTGGGCATCCGGTATCCGAAATCTACGCCGGACGCTCTGATCGCTGCCGCTGGCGCCGCGCAACGTACGTGGCGCGAAGCCGGCCCGAGCGCGTGGATCGGCGTCAGCCTCGAAATCCTTGCCCGCCTGAACCGTGCAAGCTTCGAAATCGCCTACAGCGTGATGCACACCACCGGGCAAGCGTTCATGATGGCGTTCCAGGCCGGCGGCCCGCACGCACAGGACCGCGCCCTCGAGGCGGTCGCCTATGCGTGGGACGAACTGCGCCGCATCCCGGCCGATGCGCACTGGGAAAAACCGCAAGGCAAGAACCCGCCGCTCGCGATGCACAAGCGCTATACGATCGTGCCGCGCGGCACGGGCGTCGTGCTCGGCTGCTGCACGTTCCCCACCTGGAACGGCTACCCGGGCCTGTTCGCCGATCTGGCAACCGGGAATACCGTGATCGTCAAGCCGCACCCGGGCGCGATCCTGCCGCTCGCGATCACGGTGCGGATCGCCCGCGACGTGCTGCGCGAAGCCGGGTTCGATCCGAACGTGGTCACCCTCCTCGCGACCGAACCCAACGACGGCGCCCTCGTCCAGGATCTCGCGCTGCGCCCCGAGATCAAGCTGATCGACTTCACCGGCAGCACGCAAAACGGCACGTGGCTCGAACACCATGCCCACCAGGCGCAGGTGTACACCGAGAAAGCCGGCGTCAACCAGATCGTGATCGACTCGACCGACGACCTGAAGGCCGCCGCCAAGAACATCGCGTTCTCGCTGGCGCTGTACTCGGGCCAGATGTGCACCGCGCCGCAGAACATCTACGTGCCGCGCGACGGTATCCGGACGGCCGACGGCCATGCGAGCTTCGACGAAGTCGCGCAAGCGATCGCGGTTGCCGTGCAAAAGCTCACCGGCGACCCGGCACGCTCGGTCGAATTGATCGGCGCGATCCAGAACGACGGCGTGACCGCGCGCATCGACGACGCGCGCAAGCTCGGCCGCGTGCTCGCGGACAGCATGACGCTCCAGCATCCCACCTTCCCCGACGCGCGCGTGCGCACGCCGCTCGTACTGCAACTCGACGTGGCCGATCGCGAGAAATTCACGCAGGAGTGGTTCGGCCCGATTTCGTTCGTGATCGCAACCGACTCGACCGCGCAGTCGCTCGATCTGGCCGGTGAAATCGCCGCCGAGCATGGCGCGCTCACCCTCTCCGTCTACAGCACCGACGACGCAATCATCGACACCGCGCATGACGCGGCGGTGCGTGGCGGGGTCGCGCTGTCGATCAACCTGACGAGCGGCGTATTCGTCAATCAGTCGGCCGCGTTCTCCGACTTCCACGGCACAGGCGCGAACCCGGCGGCCAACGCCGCGCTGGCCGATCCGGCATTCGTCGCCAACCGCTTCCGCGTGGTCCAAAGTCGCGTCCATGTTGCCCCGAAGGCGGCACCTGCGGAAGCTGGCCAGACGGCATAACCCGATTGGCCGACGTGCAAACGCCGCCATGTTCTCTACCATGAACGAATCCGCCACCCGGCGGGTTCGTCACTCACCGATACGCTCATGACAGACGCCTACATCTGCGACGCGATTCGCACTCCCATCGGCCGCTACGGCGGCGCCTTGAAAGATGTCCGCGCCGACGACCTCGGCGCGGTGCCGCTCAAGGCGCTGATCGAGCGCAATCGCGACGTCGACTGGGCGGCGATCGACGACGTGATCTACGGCTGCGCGAACCAGGCCGGCGAGGACAACCGCAACGTCGCGCGCATGTCGGCGCTGCTGGCGGGCCTGCCCACCGCCGTGCCGGGCACGACGCTGAACCGGCTGTGCGGCTCCGGGATGGACGCGGTCGGCACGGCCGCGCGCGCGATCAAGGCAGGTGAAGCGCGCCTGATGATCGCAGGCGGCGTCGAGAGCATGACGCGCGCGCCGTTCGTGATGGGCAAGGCGGCGAGCGCGTTCGCGCGCCAGGCCGACATCTTCGATACGACGATCGGCTGGCGCTTCGTCAATCCGTTGATGAAACAACTGCACGGTGTCGATTCGATGCCGGAAACCGCCGAGAATGTCGCGGTCGACTACCACATCAGTCGCGCGGATCAGGACCTGTTCGCGCTGCGCAGCCAGCAAAAGGCCGCTCGGGCGCAGCAAGACGGCACGCTCGCTGAAGAAATCGTCGCGGTCACGATTGCGCAGAAGAAAGGCGACGCCATCGTCGTGTCGCGCGACGAGCATCCGCGCGAGACGTCGCTCGAGGCGCTCGCGAAGCTGAAGGGTGTCGTGCGCCCGGACGGCTCCGTGACGGCCGGCAACGCGTCGGGCGTCAACGACGGCGCCTGCGCGCTGCTGCTCGCCAATGCGCAAGCAGCCGACCAGCATGGCCTGCGCCGCCGCGCGTGCGTCATCGGCATGGCGACCGCCGGCGTCGAGCCACGCGTGATGGGCATCGGCCCCGCGCCGGCCACGCAGAAACTGTTGCGCCAGCTCGGCATGACGATCGACCAGTTCGACGTGATCGAACTGAACGAGGCGTTCGCGTCGCAAGGTCTCGCGGTGCTGCGCATGCTCGGCGTCGCCGACGACGATTCGCGCGTGAACCCGAACGGCGGTGCGATCGCGCTTGGCCACCCGCTCGGCGCATCGGGCGCGCGGCTCGTCACCACGGCGCTCCATCAACTCGAGCGTACCGGCGGCCGCTTCGCGCTCTGTACGATGTGTATCGGCGTCGGTCAGGGCATCGCGCTCGCGATCGAACGCGTGTAACCGCCGCGCCGCGCGCCTATAACGAAGTCATGACGGAGATACTGCATGTCCTATCAGGCGATCCAGTTGGATATCGATCAGGCCGCGCGCGTGGCCACGATCACGCTCAACCGCCCCGACAAGCTGAACAGCTTCACGCGGGCGATGCATCGCGAACTGCAGTCGGCGCTCGATGAAGTCGAGGCGGCCGGTGCACGCGCGCTGATTCTGACGGGTGCGGGGCGCGGCTTTTGCGCGGGCCAGGATCTGGCCGACCTCGACTTCACACCGGGCGCGTCCACCGACCTCGGCACGCTGATCGACGAGCATTTCAATCCGCTGATCCGCCGCCTGCAGCGTCTGCCGATTCCGGTAATCGCCGCCGTCAACGGCACGGCGGCCGGCGCCGGCGCGAATCTCGCACTCGCGTGCGATCTCGTGTTCGCCGCCCGCTCGAGCAGTTTCATCCAGGCCTTCGTAAAGATCGGGCTCGTACCCGATTCGGGCGGCACGTGGTTCCTGCCGCAACGCATCGGTATGGCGCGCGCGCTGGGGCTCGCGCTGACCGGCGACAAGCTCGGCGCCGAACAGGCCGAACAGTGGGGCCTGATCTGGCGCGCGGTCGACGACGACGCGCTCGTCGCGACGGCCCGCCAACTCGCCGCCCAGCTCGCGCAGCAGCCGACGCTCGCGATCGCATCGATCAAGCAGTCGATGCGGGACAGCGTCACGAACACGCTCGATCAGCAACTCGACGTGGAACGTGACCTGCAGCGCAAGCTCGGTCAGTCGCACGACTATGCGGAAGGTGTGCAGGCCTTCATCGAGAAGCGCGCACCGCGCTTCGAAGGGCATTGACATGACGAACGCCACCGCCACGCTCGATCCCGATTCGCTCGCCCGCGCCACCGCTCAGGCCATGTACGACGCCGATGCCTGCAGCCGCGCGTTCGGCATGGAGATCGCCGAAGTCCGCGCTGGCTACGCCCGCCTGCAGATGCGCGTGCGACCCGAATTCCTGAACGGGCACCAGACCTGTCACGGCGGGATCATCTTCACGCTCGCCGATTCGACGTTCGCGTTCGCGTGCAACTCGTACAACGTGAATGCGGTCGCGGCCGGCTGCTCGATCGAATTCCTGCGCCCCGTGCACGGCGACGACATGCTGACGGCCGAGGCGATCGAACAGGCGCGTGCCGGCCGCCACGGCATCTACGACATCCGCGTCACGAACCAGACAGGCGACACCGTCGCGATGTTTCGCGGCAAATCCGCCCAGATCAAGGGCACGGTCATCCCGGAAGACCGCTGACGTCGACGGCGCGCCCATAACAAACACTGGAGACATGCATGACTACCCCGCTACCGCTCGAGCCGATCGAGACCGCCTCACGCGACGAGCTGACCGCGCTGCAGCTCGAACGCCTCAAATGGTCGCTCCGGCACGCGTATGACCACTCGCCCGTCTATCGCCGCAAGTTCGACGAAGCGGGCGTGCATCCGGACGACCTGAAGACGCTCGCCGACCTGTCGCGCTTCCCGTTCACGACCAAGGGCGACCTGCGCGACAGCTATCCGTTCGGGATGTTCGCGGTGCCGCAGGACCAGATCTCGCGCATCCATGCGTCGTCGGGTACGACCGGCAAGCCGACGGTTGTCGGCTATACGGCCGCCGACATCGACACGTGGGCGAATCTCGTCGCGCGCTCGATCCGCGCGGCCGGTGCGCGCCGCGGCGACAAGGTGCACGTCAGCTACGGCTATGGCCTCTTCACGGGCGGGCTTGGCGCACATTACGGTGCCGAACGCGCGGGCCTCACCGTGATCCCGTTCGGCGGCGGGCAGACCGAAAAGCAGGTGCAGCTGATCCAGGACTTCCGGCCCGACATCATCATGGTCACGCCAAGCTACATGCTGTCGATCGCCGACGAGATCGAGCGCCAGGGCCTCGATCCCGTGCAGAGTTCGCTGCGCATCGGCATCTTCGGCGCGGAGCCGTGGACCAACGACATGCGCGTCGCCATCGAACAGCGGATGGGGATCGACGCGGTCGACATCTACGGGCTGTCCGAAGTGATGGGCCCGGGCGTCGCGTCCGAATGCGTGGAGACCAAGGACGGCCCGACCATCTGGGAAGACCATTTCTATCCGGAAATCATCGACCCCGAAACCGGCGAAGTGCTGCCGGACGGCGAACTCGGCGAGCTCGTGTTCACGTCGCTGACGAAGGAAGCGCTGCCGATCGTCCGCTACCGCACCCGTGACCTCACGCGCCTGTTGCCAGGCACCGCCCGGACGATGCGCCGGATGGAGAAGATCACCGGCCGGTCGGACGACATGATGATCGTGCGCGGCGTCAACGTGTTCCCGACGCAAATCGAGGAGCAGTTGCTCAAGCAGCGCGCGCTCGCGCCGCACTATCAGATCGTGCTGACGAAGGAAGGCCCGCTCGACGTGTTGACGCTCAACGTCGAGCCCTGTCCGGAGACCGCGCCCGATACCGCGGCGATCCAGGCGGCAAAACAGGCGCTCGCGTACGACATCAAGTCGCTGATCGGCGTGACGGCCATGATCAACGTGCTGCCCGTGAACGGCATCGAGCGCTCGGTCGGCAAGGCGCGCCGCGTCATCGACAAACGCAAGGGCTGAGGTCACCCCGCCGCGCAGGCGACCGGCGCGAACGTCGCGTACTCGCCGCACGCACGCCGCGCAACGGCGAAGCCGTGCCTGCAAACGAAACAGCCCGGTCGGCCAATGCCGATCGGGCTGTTTTACGCCAAAGCGTCGTTCGACGTGACACGCACGGCATCACGCGAACCGAAATCACATGGGCACACCGGCGATCAAACCGGCATGCGCGTCACGCATGAGACGCGCCACGAATGCCGAATCTTGTGCACGGGCCACCCTCCGGGCAACCCGCGCCGCGCCCAATCACGAATTCGGGAACAACAGCCACATCCGGCCGACCTGCTTCATCCGGCCAGCCTGGTCGCCCGCGTCGTCGCCGAGCCCCCAGAAATAGTCCGCCCGCACGCCGCCCTTGATCGCCGAGCCCGTATCCTGCGCGAACACGAGCCGGTTCATCGGCGTATTCGTCAGCGGACGCGTGGTCTGCAGGAACACCGGCGTGCCGAGCGGGATCGACGACGGATCGACCGCGATCGAGCGCTCCGGCGTCAGCGGCACGCCGAGCGCGCCGATCGGACCGTCGGCGCCGCCGTGCGGCGCATCCTCCTTGGTCGGCATGTCGCGGAAGAACACGAAGCGCGGATTCGTGTCGAGCAGCGCGTCGACGCGCGTCGGGTTCGCCTTCGCCCAGGCCTTGATGCCCTGCATCGTCGCCTGCGCGGGCGTCAGCTCGCCGCGATCGAGCAGCCACTTGCCGATCGAACGGTACGGCTGGTTGTTGGTGCCGCCGAAGCCGACCCGCATCACCGAACCGTCGTCGAGCAGCACGCGCCCCGAGCCCTGCACCTGCAGGAAGAATGCCTCGATCGGATCGTCGACCCACACGAGCTCGTTGCCGTTCAGGATGCCAGCGCGCTCGAGCTGCGCGCGTGCCGGCAGCGCGGCGCCCGCGCGATAGCCGGCCGGCCAGCGATAGAGCGCGTACTGATACGGACCGCGGCGTACGCGCGAACCGTGCAGCAGCGGCTCGTAATAGCCGGTCACGAGCCCGTCGAGCGTACCGTCGGTGTTCGCGAACTGGAACGGCGTGAAATACGTTTCGAAGAAACTGCGGGCGCTGCTGACGTCGAGCTCGTCGAGCCGGTCGGCGGCCGCGCAAGCGCGCGCCCAGGCCGGCTGGCGCGCGAGCCGCGCGCAGTTCTGCCGCAGCGCGGCCGTCGCGCCGATCAGCGAATCGTCCTGCCAGCCCGGCACCTGCTGCCACGCGACCGGCGTGAGCCGCTTCGCGGCGACCTGCCCCGGCACGACCGCCGCACCGGTCGGCGGCTTCAGCGCGGAGGTCCGCGTCGGCGCGCCGCCGCACGCGGCGAGCAGCGCCGCCGCAGCAGCCGCAGCCATCCACCCGGCCAGCCGGGGCCCAAACCACATACAATGTCCGTTCTTGATGGAAACCGCCATGTCAGATTTTCTCGACCAATATCCGATGCTCATCTTCGCGCTCGAAGCCTTCGTCGCGCTTGCCCTGCTGATCTTCATCGTCGTGTGGACGTCGTCGGGCAGAAAGAAGCAGGCCCGCCGCGACGACAGCCAGCCGCGCTGACGCACACTGCACACCGCACGCTCAATGCAGCGTGCGCGGCATGTGCAGCGCGAACTCGTCGACCGGCGCCTCGAAACGCTCGCCGTCCTCCGCCACGCAGAAGTACGCGCCGCGCATCGTGCCGACCGGCGTCGCGATCACGGCCCAGCTCGTGTATTCGAAATGCTCGCCCGGCTGCAGCAGCGGCTGGTGCCCGACGACGCCGAGCCCCTTCACTTCCTGCACGTGGCTCTCGCTGTCCGTGATGATCCAGTGACGCGCGATCAGCTGCGCCGCGACCTGCCCGGTATTGCGGATCGTCAGCGTGTACGCGAATGCGTATTGACGGTGATCGGGGTCGGATTGTTCCGGCAAGTAGCTGGTTTTCACCGAAACGGTGAACTGATACTGACTCATGGTGTGTCCGCTGTAGGTAACCGCGCGCGCCGACTCGAGCGGCCGGGCCGCGGGCGCGCCGCATTGGTTCGGCATTCTATGCGCATTCGGGCCGCCACCGCACGGCCTGCCGCCGCGCAGCGGGTCGCCGGACGGTAGAATGACGGTTTTGCGCCGCAACGTCCCCGCTCCCCTGTCATGACTCAATTCCGCATCGCTCCCAGCATCCTGTCGGCCGACTTTGCACGGCTCGGCGAAGAAGTCCGCAACGTGGTCGCCGCCGGCGCCGACTGGATTCACTTCGACGTGATGGACAATCATTATGTGCCGAACCTGACGATCGGCCCGCTCGTCTGCGAGGCGATCCGCCCGCACGTGCAGGTGCCGATCGACGTGCACCTGATGGTGCGCCCGGTCGACCGGATCGTGCCCGATTTCGCGAAGGCCGGCGCGAACCTGATCAGCTTCCACCCGGAAGGCTCCGACCACATCGACCGCACGCTGTCGCTGATCCGCGACCATGGCTGCAAGGCCGGCCTCGTGTTCAATCCGGCCACGCCGCTGAACTACCTCGACCACGTGATGGATCGCCTCGACTTCGTGCTGCTGATGTCGGTCAACCCCGGCTTCGGCGGCCAGTCGTTCATCCCGGAAACGCTGAACAAGCTGCGCGAGGCGCGCGCCCGCCTCGACGCGTACACCGAACGCACGGGCCGCGAGATCCTGCTCGAAGTCGACGGCGGCGTGAAGGCCGACAATATCGCGGAAATCGCGGCGGCCGGCGCGGACACGTTCGTCGCGGGTTCCGCGATCTTCGGCAAGCCCGACTATCGCAAGGTGATCGACGAGATGCGCGCGGCGCTCGCGACCGTCGAGCGGAGCTGACGCCGTGGCCGACTCGTCGTTCGCCGGCCACGCGCCGGCCGGAGCCGCCGCGGACGCTGCGCCGATCCGCTTCGCCGCGCCGCGCATCGATGCGGCGCTGATCGACCTCGACGGCACGATGGTCGACACGGCCGACGATTTCACGGCCGGCCTGAACGGGATGCTCGCGCAGCTCGGCGCGCCGGCCACGTCGCGCGACGAAGTGATCGGCTATGTCGGCAAAGGCTCCGAACACCTGATCCACAGCGTGCTGAAGCCGCGCTTCCCGGCCGACGAAGCGCACGCGCGCTTCGACGACGCACTGGCGATCTACCAGACCGAATACGCGAAGATCAACGGTCGCCACACGCGTCTCTATCCGGACGTGGCGGCCGGCCTCGACGCATTGCGCGCGGCCGGCATCCGGCTCGCGTGCGTGACCAATAAGCCGCACCGCTTCGCAGTCGAGCTGCTCGAGCAATACAGGCTGGCCGGCTGCTTCGGCATCGTGCTGGGCGGCGACAGCGTCGCACGCAAGAAGCCCGATCCGCTGCCGATGCTGACGGCCTGCGACGCGCTCGGCGTCGCGCCGGACGCCGCGGTCGCGATCGGCGACTCGGAAAACGACGCGCTGGCGGGCCGCGCGGCCGGGATGGCGACACTGACGGTGCCGTACGGCTACAACCACGGCAAAGCTATACAAACGATAAATTCGGATGGTATAGTCGATTCGTTGCTGGTCGCGGCTCGCGCAATTTCCGCGCACAACGCCGGCCGGCCAACCGTCTGATTATTTCTTCCATCCGCATGTTTCTGAATAAAAAACGGAGTCTGAGCAGCATCGACCGGGGAGCCTGGCCCTGGCGTCGCTGGTCGCGCTGACCTCTTCGATGAGGTACGCTGAAGCACGTCTTCAGCGCCGTTTTTTATCTCGCTGCGCATCCGCGCGCCGATCGTCGCACCACCTCGAGTTCCACCGTGTCCGAACGCTTGAGTTCAGGATCGGCCGCAGGCTCGCGACGTTCACGCCCGGAGTGCCGGCCGGCAACAGGCACTTCTCGATCGACCGCCCTTTCGCCGACGGCCACCCGCGCAGCGTCAAATGATCCCTGGCGCACGCGCCGCTCGTCCCGAACAGGACCGGAACATGACCGAACTCGAATTCCAATCGCTCGCGAACGAAGGCTACAACCGCATCCCGCTGATCGCGGAAGCCCTCGCCGATCTCGAAACGCCGCTGTCCCTCTACCTGAAGCTGGCCCAGCCCGAACGCGCGGGCGCCAACTCGTTCCTGCTCGAATCGGTAGTCGGCGGCGAACGTTTCGGCCGCTATTCGTTCATCGGCCTGCCCGCCCGCACGCTCGTGCGCACCCGCAACGGCGTGTCGGAAGTGGTGCGCGACGGCCAGGTCGTCGAGACGCACGACGGCGACCCATTCCAGTTCATCGAATCGTTCCAGGCGCGCTTCAAGGTCGCGCAGCGGCCGGGCCTGCCGCGGTTCTGCGGCGGCCTCGCCGGCTACTTCGGCTACGACGCGGTGCGCTACATCGAGAAGAAGCTCGCGAACACCGCGCCGCGCGACGATCTCGGCCTGCCCGACATCCAGTTGCTGCTGACCGAGGAAGTCGCGGTGATCGACAACCTCGCCGGCAAGCTCTACCTGATCATCTACGCGGACCCGGGCCAACCCGAAGCGTATGCGAAGGCGAAACACCGCCTGCGCGAACTGAAGCAGCGCCTGCGCACGACCGTGCAGCCGCCCGTCACGTCGGCGAGCGTGCGCACCGAGACGTTCCGCGAATTCAAGAAGGACGACTATCTGGCCGCCGTGCGCCAGGCGAAGGAATACATCGCGGCCGGCGAGCTGATGCAGATCCAGGTCGGCCAGCGACTCACGAAGCCGTACCGCGACAATCCGCTGTCGCTGTATCGCGCGCTGCGTTCGCTGAATCCGTCGCCGTACATGTATTACTACAACTTCGGCGATTTCCACGTGGTCGGCGCATCGCCGGAAATCCTGGTGCGCCAGGAAAAGCGCGGCGACGACCAGATCGTCACGATCCGGCCGCTCGCCGGCACGCGCCCGCGCGGCAACACGCCCGAGCGCGACGCGGAACTCGCGACCGAGCTGCTGAACGATCCGAAGGAAATCGCCGAGCACGTGATGCTGATCGATCTCGCGCGCAACGACGTCGGCCGCATCGCGGAGATCGGTTCGGTGCAGGTGACCGACAAGATGGTGATCGAGAAGTACTCGCACGTGCAGCACATCGTCAGCTCGGTCGAAGGCAAGCTGAAGCCCGGCATGACGAACTACGACGTGCTGCGCGCGACGTTCCCGGCCGGCACGCTGTCCGGCGCGCCGAAGGTGCGCGCGATGGAACTGATCGACGAGCTCGAGCCGGTCAAGCGCGGGCTGTACGGCGGTGCGGTCGGCTACCTGTCGTTCTCCGGCGAGATGGATCTCGCGATCGCGATCCGCACGGGCCTGATCCACAACGGCAACCTGTACGTGCAAGCGGCGGCCGGCGTCGTCGCGGACTCGGTGCCCGAATCCGAATGGCAAGAGACCGAGAACAAGGCGCGCGCGGTGCTGCGTGCGGCCGAACAGGTCCAGGACGGCCTCGATAGCGACTTCTGACCGGAGACTGACCATGCTGCTCATGATCGACAACTACGACTCGTTTACCTACAACCTGGTCCAGTACTTCGGCGAACTCGGCGAGGACGTGCGCACCTACCGCAACGACGAAATCACGCTCGACGACATCGCGCGCCTGAACCCCGACACGATCTGCCTGTCGCCCGGCCCGAGCAATCCGCAGCACGCGGGCATCACGCTCGACGTGCTGCGCGAATTCGCGGGCCGGAAGCCGATCCTCGGCGTCTGCCTCGGCCACCAGGCGATCGGCGAAGCGTTCGGCGGCCGCGTCGTGCGCGCGCAGACCATCATGCACGGCAAGGTGAGCCGGATCGAAACCGACTGCCGCGGCGTGTTCGCCGATCTGCCGAAGCATTTCGACGTGACGCGCTATCACTCGCTCGCGATCGAGCGCGAATCGCTGCCGGACTGCCTCGAAGTGTCCGCGTGGACCGACGACGGCGAGATCATGGGCGTGCGCCACAAGACGCTGCCGGTCGAAGGCGTGCAGTTCCACCCGGAATCGATCCTGTCCGAGCATGGCCATGCGCTGCTCGAGAATTTCCTTAAGCAAAACCGCGCAGCGGCCCATGCCGCCGCACCGGCTGCCTGACGGGAGACGCACGATGACGATTACCCCGCAGGAAGCGCTGCAACGCACGATCGAGCACCGCGAGATCTTCCACGACGAAATGCTGCATCTGATGCGGCTGATCATGCGCGGCGACCTGTCGCCGGTGATGGCGGCCGCGATCATCACCGGGCTGCGCGTGAAGAAGGAGACGATCGGCGAGATCGCCGCCGCCGCGACCGTGATGCGCGAATTCGCGAACCACGTCGAAGTGCAGGACAACTCGAATTTCGTCGACATCGTCGGCACCGGCGGCGACGGCTCGCACACGTTCAACATCTCGACCGCGTCGATGTTCGTCACGGCGGCCGCGGGCGCGAAGGTCGCGAAGCACGGCAACCGCGGCGTATCGAGCAAGTCCGGCAGCGCCGACGTGCTCGAGGCGCTCGGCGTGAACATCGACCTGCAGTCGGACCAGGTCGCCGCATCGATCGCCGAAACCGGCATGGGCTTCATGTTCGCGCCGAACCATCATCCGGCGATGAAGAACATCGCGGCCGTGCGCCGCGAGCTCGGCGTGCGCACGATCTTCAACATCCTCGGCCCGCTGACCAATCCGGCCGGCGCGCCGAACCAGCTGATGGGCGTGTTCCACGCCGACCTCGTCGGCATCCAGGTGCGCGTGATGCAGCGTCTCGGCGCGCAGCACGTGCTCGTCGTGTACGGCAAGGACGGCATGGATGAGGTATCGCTCGGCGCCGCGACGCTCGTCGGCGAATTGCGCGACGGCAAGGTGCACGAATACGAGATCCATCCGGAGGACTTCGGCCTGCAGATGGTGTCGAATCGCACGCTGAAGGTGGAAAATGCGGACGAATCGCGCACGATGCTGCTCGGCGCGCTGGACAACCAGCCGGGCGTCGCACGCGAGATCGTCACGCTGAACGCGGGCACCGCGCTCTACGCGGCCAATATCGCCGAGTCGATCGCGGACGGCATCCAGCTCGCCCGCGAAGCGATCGCGAGCGGCAAAGCCCGCGCGAAGGTCGACGAACTCGTGCGCTTCACGCAGCAGTTCAAGCGCTGACCCTCTTACGAATCCAGCAGGAACCCCTATGAGCGACATTCTCGACCGAATCATCGCCGTCAAGCGCGAAGAAATCGCGGCGGCGCTGCGCAGCACGCCGCTCGAGGCACTGAAACTCGAAGCGTCCGCGCGCGACCTGCGCGACTTCGTCGGTGCGCTGCGCGCGAAGCACGCGGCCGGCAACGCCGCCGTGATCGCCGAAATCAAGAAGGCCAGCCCGTCGAAAGGCGTGCTGCGCGAGCATTTCGTGCCGGCCGACATCGCACGCTCGTATGCGGCGCACGGCGCCGCGTGCCTGTCGGTGCTGACCGACGAGCAGTTCTTCCAGGGCGGCGTCCGCTACCTCGAGGAAGCGCGCGCGGCCTGCACGCTGCCGGTGCTGCGCAAGGACTTCATCGTCGACGCGTACCAGATCGTCGAAGCCCGCGCGATGGGCGCCGACGCGATCCTGCTGATCGCCGCCGCGCTCGACACGCCGCTGATGCAGGATCTGGAAGCCTATGCGCACTCGCTCGGCCTCGCGGTGCTGGTCGAAGTGCACGACCGCCACGAGATGGAACAGGCGCTGACGCTGAAGACGCCGCTGCTCGGTATCAACAACCGCAACCTGCGCACGTTCGAGACGTCGATCCAGACCACGCTCGACATGCTCGACATGATTCCGGCGGATCGCATCGTCGTGACCGAATCGGGCATCCTGTCGCGCACCGACGTCGACACGATGCGCGCGGCGAACGTGAACACGTTCCTCGTCGGCGAGGCGTTCATGCGCGCCGAGCAGCCGGGCGAGGAACTCGCACGGATGTTCTTCTGATGGCGATCGAACAGGAAATCAAGCTCGCGCTGCCGGCCGGCCAGGCCGATGCCGCGCGCCGCTTCTTCGAGACGCTGACCGGTGAACCCGGTCGCGCGATCACGCTAGCGAACGTCTATTACGACACGCCCGATCTCGCGCTCGCGCGCTCGAAGAGCGCGGTGCGCGTGCGCCGCACGCCGGACGGCTGGCTGCAGACGTTCAAGACGGTCGGCAGCGCGGAAGGCGGCCTGCATAGCCGCCACGAGTGGGAACTGCCGGTCGCGGGCGACGCGCTCGAAATCGACGCGCTCGTCGCGGCCTGCGACGTGCCGGAAGCTGCCGCCGCGCTGAATGACGCAGCCGGCGCGCTGCATGCGCTGTTCCGCACGGATTTTTCGCGTACGCTGTGGCGCATCGCCATCGGCGGCGCAACCGTCGAGGCCGCGGTGGACCTCGGCGAGATCGTCGTCCAGGCGGAACACGAAACGCGCCGCGAACCGATCAGCGAAATCGAACTCGAACTGATCGACGGCCCGGAAACGGCGCTCGCGACGCTCGCCGCCGAACTGCAGCAGGCGCTGCCGGGTCTCGTTCCCGAAAACATCAGCAAGGCGCAGCGCGGCTACCGGCTGCGCGCGCAATAAACACGCATCACGCATGGCAACCCGCAAGACTTCCCGCGCGCCGCAACAGGCGTCGCTGTTCGACGATCCCGTGCCGGAAACGGCACCGGCCGATATTCCGTCCGCGGCTTCCGAGCCGCCTGCCGCTCGGCGCAAACCCGCAAAGAAAACCGCCGCACCGGCGGCCGTGCCCGAACCGGCCCCGGCCGCCTCGGCACCGCGGCCCGTTGCCACCGACGTACCGCATCTCGCCGCGCAATTCGACGCGCTGCCGGCCGTCTGGCGCGACGTGCTGAAACCGTTCACCGACAGCGACGCGTTCGCGCCGCTGTGCCGCTTCGTCGACGAAGAGCGCGCCGCCGGCAAGACGGTCTACCCGACCGACGTGTTCCGCGCGCTGCGCCTGACGCATCCCGACGACGTGAAGGTCGTGATCCTCGGTCAGGATCCGTACCACGGCGACGACCGCGGCACGCCGCAGGCGCACGGCCTCGCGTTCTCGGTACCGCCGGCCGTCCGCACGCCGCCGTCGCTGCGCAACATCTTCAAGGAAATCGCCGCGAACTTCGGTCACGACACGCCGCGTCACGGCTGCCTCGACACGTGGGCGCGCCAGGGCGTGCTGCTGCTCAACACCGTGTTGACGGTCGAGCGCGGCGCGGCCGCGAGCCATGCGAAGCGCGGCTGGGAACAATGCACGGACACGCTGATCCGCGAGCTCGCCGGCCGCCATCGTGGGCTCGTATTCATGCTGTGGGGCGCGCATGCGCAGGCCAAGCGCGCGCTGTTCGACGCGAACGCGCATTGCGTGCTCGAGGCGCCGCATCCGTCGCCGCTGTCCGCGCACCGCGGCTTCCTCGGTTGCCGCCATTTCGCGCTCGCGAACGACTACCTGGTCGATGCCGGCCGCGAACCGATCGACTGGCGCCTGCCGGACGTGGCCGAAACGCTCGCGTAACGGCCTCGGCGGCGAGTTCGCCGGCCGAATGCAAAAACGCCGCGTCCCTTTCGTGAAGGGCGCGGCGTTCTTTATCGGGTGACGCAGCGGGTGCGTGGCACCCGCGTCGACCTGGCGCGTTAACTTGGCGCGTTAAGCGGCGGCGATCGCTTCGCGTGCGCCGGCCAGCGCGGCGCTCTGCGCGTCCGGGCCGAGGTTCAGGCCTTCCGCGTGGATGAAGCTCACGTCGGTCAGGCCGATGAAGCCGAGGAACGTGCGCAGGTACGGGGTCTGGCTGTCGTTCGGCGTACCCAGGTACTTGCCGCCACGGGCCGTCACGACGTGAACCTTCTTGCCCTTGATCAGGCCTTCCGGACCGTTCTCGGTGTAGCGGAACGTGACGCCTGCGCGGGCGATCCAGTCGAAATACGTCTTCAGTTGCGACGAGATGCCGAAGTTGTACATCGGCGCGCCGATCACGATGATGTCGGCGGCTTGCAACTCGGCGATCAGTGCATCGCTCTTCGCGACGATCGCATTCTGTTCCGCGGTGCGCTGGTCGGCCGGCGTGAAGAACGCACCCAGCACCGATTCGTCGAGGTGCGGCAGCGCATCGGCGAGCAGGTCGCGAACCACGACGTTCGCGCCGGGGTTCGATTGTTGCAGCTTTGCCGTCAGTTCGTTGGCCAGCAGCGTGGATTGCGCGCCTTGCGAACGCGCAGCGGAATTGATTTGCAGAATGGTCGTCATGTCAGGCTCCGGGTGGGGTTGCGCTTCGGTAGCGCGAGTGACGCCATTGTGCGTGGCCATATGACGGCGAAAAAGCGGGTTCAGGGCGACGGATTGTTGCAACAGCAGAACAATCCTTGATCGCGCCCTGCTACCCGCTTTCGTACGCTTACCCCTTCAGCCACGCTTCGCGGGCCTTCGTGGCCGCGGCCGGCTTCGCGGCCGCCGTCAGCCGGTAGCGCGTGATGTCCGGCCCGTCGAGCTTCAGTTTCGCGGTGCGCAGCTCGTCGCGGCGGAACGCGTGAACCTCGACCTTGTCGCCCGGCCGGTAGCGGGCGAGCAGCGCATCGAGGTTCGTGCCCGTCACGCGCAGCCCGTCGACCGCGATCAGCGTGTCGCCGGCCGACAATCCCGCGCGATGCGCGGCGCCGCCTTCGTAGACCGCCGCCAACGTGCAGTCCGCGCCGCCGCGCAGGCGCGCGCCGATCGTCGGCTTCGCGGCCGCGCCGAGCGCGACGTCGGGGGCCAGCGTCACGCCGAACGGCGCGAGCAGTTCGGCGAGCGGCAGGTCGCGCGTGCCGTGCACGGCGTCGGCGAACAGGCGGCCGAGCGCGACGCCTGTCGCTTCCTCGATCAGCGTCTCGACTTCGTTTTCCTCCACGCCCGCCTGCTTGCCGCCGCGATAGAAATCGCGGCCGTAGCGCTGCCACAGCACGCGCATCACGTCGTCGAGCGACTTCCGGTTGCGCGTCTGTGCGCGGATCGCGAGATCGAACGCGAGCGCGACGAGCGAACCCTTCGTGTAATAGCTGACGATCGCGTTGGTCGCGTTCTCGTCCTGGCGGTAGTACTTGATCCATGCGTCGAACGAGCTGTCCGCGACGCTCTGCTTGAGCCGGCCCGTGCCGCGCAGCACGCCGCCGATCGTGCGGCCGAGCGCCGCGAAATAGTCGTCCTGCGACATCAGCCCGCTGCGAACCAGCATCAGGTCGTCGTAATACGACGTGAAGCCTTCGAACAGCCACAGCAGCGACGTGTAGTTCTCGCGCGTGAGGTCATATGGCACGAACGCCGCCGGCTTGATGCGCTTCACGTTCCACGTATGGAAGTACTCGTGGCTGCAGAGGCCGAGATACGTGCGATAGCCTTCCGTCGTTTCCGGGCGCCCCTTCACCGGCAGGTCGGTCCGGTTGCAGATCAGCGCGGTCGACGCACGATGCTCGAGGCCGCCGTAGCCGTCGCTGACCGCGAGCGTCATGAACACGTAGCGATCCATCGGCGCCTTCTTCGACTTCGGCTCGAACAGCGCGATCTGCGCTTCGCATACGCGCTTCAGATCGGTACGCAGCCGCTCCAGGTCGAGCTGCGTCACGCGCCCGGCGATCACGATATCGTGCGGCACGCCGTGCGCGTCGAACGTCGCGAGCGCGAATTCGCCGATCGTCACCGGATGGTCGGACAGCTCGTCGTAGTTCGCCGCGCGATACGCGCCGAAACCGTAGCGCCTGGTGCCGCGCGCCTCGGGCAGCGACGTGCCGACGCGCCACGTGCGGAACGCCGGGCCGGCCGGTTTCGCGATATCGACTTCGCACGGCGCCGCCTCGCGGCCGGCGACGCTCAGGAATACGGCCGTCGCGTTGAAGAAGCCGCCCGAATCGTCGAGATACGCGGAGCGCACCGACAGGTCCCACGCATAGACGTCGTAGCGCAGCGTCAGCGCGCCGCTGACGGGCGCGGCCTGCCACGTGTGCTTGTCGGTCTTCGCGATGCGCACCTTGCGGCCCGCGTCGCTGAACGCATGCAGCGTCACGATGTTGCGCGCGAACTCGCGCACGAGATAGCTGCCCGGAATCCATACCGGCAGCGAGAAGCGCTGGCCGTCGGGATCGGGATCGGCAACCGTCACCGTCACTTCGAACAGGTGCGCGGCAAGATCTTTCGGGACAATCGAATAGCGGATCGGCTGGGTCATCGTGGCAATCGGTCGGTCGAATACGGCGGCGAAAACGAAGAGAGGCGCCGGCAGATCATGCGGGCGCCCCTCGCTGGCCGGGCCATGCGCCCGGCGTGCAGTCGGTTACTTGCTCGAGGCGAGCGCCTGGTTGAGCTGGTCGGCCGATACCGCGCCCGGCAGGCGGCGGCCATCCGGCAGGAAGATCGTCGGCGTGCCCGTGACGTTCATCCCGCGGCCGAGCGCGAGGTTCTTGTCGAGCGCGGTGGTGTCGCACGTGCCGGCGCCGGACGGCGCGCGGTGGTCGAGCATCCAGCTTTCCCACGTCTTCGCGCGGTCGGTCGCGCACCAGATCGCCTTCGACTTCGCGGTCGAATCCGGCGACAGCACCGGGTACAGGAACGTGTAGACGGTCACGTTGTCGACCGACTGCAGCGTCGTCTCGAGCTTCTTGCAGTACGGGCAGTTCGGATCGGAGAACACCGCGATCTTGCGGGCGCCGTTGCCCTTGACGACCTTGATTGCATTCGCGAACGGCAGGCTCGCGAAGTCGATCTTGTTGATTTCGGACAGGCGGGCGTCGGTCAGGTTCTTGTGCGACTTGGTGTCGACGAGATCGCCGAGCAGCACGTAGTCGCCTGCCGCGTCGCTATAGATGATCTGCGAGCCGAGGTTCACTTCGTAAAGGCCTGCAACCGGCGATTTCGACACGCTCTTGATCGGCGCGTCGCTGCCGAGACGGGCTTGCAGCGTGGCCTTCAGCTTGTCGGTGGTCTGGTCGGCCTGCGCGGTGCAGCCCAGCGTCGCCATCGTGACGGCCAGCGCCAGCGATGCGATGCGGATCGTTTTTTTCATCGAAATCTTCCTTCAGCTCAATCGGAGTGCACGGCACAGTGTACGCCGTTATGGAACCGTCTCCGACCCGCGCTGTTGCAGAAGGTTCGATCACCCAAGCGCGGCCGACACGAGCCAGCGCTTCACGAGCGGCTGCGCGCCGACGAACGCCATGCCCGCGTTGCGCACCGCCTTCGCGAGCGAGCCCGGCACCGCGAACAGCCGCTGCAGACCGTCGGTCGCGACCATCAGCGCGCGGATGTCCTCGCGGCGCGAACGCTCGTAGCGGCGCAGCAGCACCGGATCGCCGAGGTTGCGGAAGCTTTCCTTGCGCGCGATCGCGTCGGCGAGCGCGGCGACGTCGCGCAGCCCGAGGTTCATCCCCTGCCCGGCGAGCGGGTGGATCAGGTGCGCGGCATCGCCGACCAGCGCGACGCGCGGCGCGATCAGCTTGTCGACCGTCTGCAGCGCCAGCGGAAAGCCGGCGGCCGGCGTCACGCATTCGAGCGTGCCGACCTGGCCGTGCGACACGCGCTCGACCTCGGCCGCGAGCTGCGCCGGATCGAGTGCGAGCAGTTCGTCCGCATGCGCGGTGTGCGCGGACCATACCAGCGACACGTGGCCGTCCGGCAGCGGCAGCAGCGCGACGATCTCGCCTTCGTGGAACCACTGATAGGCCGTCTCGCGGTGCGGCAGCGACGCCTTGAAGTTCGCGACGACGCCCGTCTGCCGGTAGTCGCGCCGCTCTACCCTGGCCCCCATTTGGGAGCGCACCCATGAATGCGCGCCGTCGGCGCCGACGACGAGATCGGCTTCGAGCACCTGCCCCGACGACAGCGTGAGCACGGCCGCGTCGTCGCGCACGTCGAAACCCTGCGCACGCGCGTCGAACCACGTGAGGTTCGGCTGGAACCGCAGCGCGGCGTCGAGCGACGCCTCGACCCGCGACGATTCGGCGATCCAGGCGAGCTGCGGCACGGACGCCTGGTAGGCGGAGAAATGCAATTCGGCATGCGCATCGCCATACACGCGCATGTCGTAGACCGGCGCGAGCCGGCCGTGGTCGAGCGCCTGCCAGACCCGCAGCCGCTCGAGCAACGCCTGCGAACTGGACGACAGCGCGTAGACGCGCGTGTCGAACGCGAGATCGGCGGGGCGCGGCGTGGCCGGCTGGGCGAGCAAGGCGGTCTTGTAGCCGGACTGGGTCAGCGCGAGCGCGGCCGTCTTGCCGACGAGCCCGCCGCCGACCACGGCGACGTCGAAGGAGTGGTGGGCAGTCATGGCGGGCATTATAGCCGCGGGGCCAAACCCTTACGCGGCCGGACTTTGCGGGAAATCAGCAGAATCGCAGGCCGGTGCGCCGGCGCGGCGGCCCGCCGCATCGGCCGTTCGGCGGCAAGCCCGGAATCCGGAGCGCCGGCACGGTACAATAGCGTCTTTGACCGTCGGCCCGCCGCGCTCCACGCGCCGGCCGCCCTTTTTCCCGCGCCGCCGTGCCCTGTCCGGCCGCGCCGCCTCACCCGTCCGAAGGATTCCATGAGTCTCAAATGCGGCATCGTCGGCTTGCCCAACGTCGGCAAGTCCACCCTGTTCAATGCGCTGACCAAGGCCGGCATCGCCGCCGAGAACTACCCGTTCTGCACGATCGAGCCGAACGTCGGCATCGTCGAAGTGCCGGATACGCGGCTGAAGGCGCTCGCCGAAATCATCAGCCCCGAGCGCGTCGTGCCGGCCGTGGTCGAGTTCGTCGACATCGCGGGCCTCGTCGCGGGCGCGAGCAAGGGTGAAGGCCTCGGCAACCAGTTCCTCGCGAACATCCGCGAAACCGACGCGATCACGCACGTCGTGCGCTGCTTCGAGGATGACAACGTCATTCACGTCGCCGGCAAGGTCAGCCCGATCGACGACATCGAAGTGATCAACACCGAACTCGCGCTCGCCGACCTCGGCACCATCGAGAAAGCGCTCACGCGCTATTCGAAGGCGGCGAAGTCGGGCAACGACAAGGAAGCGGCGAAGCTCGTCGCGGTGCTCGAAAAGGTGCGCGCGCAGCTCGACCAGGGCAAGGCGGTGCGCGGCCTCGCGCTGTCGGACGACGAAGAAGCGCTGATCAAGCCGTTCTGCCTGATCACCGCGAAGCCGGCGATGTACGTCGCCAACGTGAAGGACGACGGCTTCGAGAACAACCCGCACCTCGAGGCGGTGCGCAAGTACGCGGAAAGCGAAAATGCGCCGGTGGTCGCCGTCTGCGCGGCGATCGAGGCGGAAATCGCCGATCTCGACGACGCGGACAAGGAAGCGTTCCTCGCCGACATGGGCATGGAAGAGCCGGGCCTCGACCGCGTGATCCGCGCGGGCTTCAAGCTGCTCGGCCTGCAGACCTACTTCACCGCGGGCGTGAAGGAAGTGCGCGCGTGGACGATCCATATCGGCGATACCGCTCCGCAGGCGGCCGGCGTGATCCACACCGACTTCGAGCGCGGCTTCATCCGCGCACAGACGATCGCGTTCGACGACTTCGTCACGTACAAGGGCGAGCAAGGCGCTAAGGAAGCCGGCAAGATGCGCGCGGAAGGGAAGGAATATGTCGTGCACGATGGCGACGTGATGAACTTCCTGTTCAACGTTTGAGCGTTGCTGCTGCATCGACCGTAAAAAAGCCCGCTGAATGCGGGCTTTTTCTTTTCGATGGCGGAAGACCGGCTCATTCCCGGCCGACGATCTTCAGCGTCCCGGACATATGCAGGAACTGTCCGTCCTTCGTCGCGATGTTCGTATCCACCGCGCCGCGTTCGAAATCCTCGACGTGCACGACGTTCGAGCCGGTGGACGGCTCATGCCAGTACACCATGTACACCTGCGGACGAATCTCGCGCGCCGTGTACTGCACCGTATCCGTCACACCGTTGAATTGGCCGGCCGTACCGACGAACGACATCGTCTTGTCGTCCTGGAAGTGCAGGTCGAACGCGGTAGCGCCGAACTGCACGCGCACCGTCTTGCCCGCCGCGGGGAACGGCGTCGGCGCGGGCCACTGCATCTCGCCCTTGGCGACCTTCGCGCTCAGCTCGAGCGACGACTTCTCGCCAAGATCCGGGTAGCGCGCCTCCATCGCCGCGATCAGTGCCGCCGAATCCTTCGCGCGCGCCGCTTCGTCGTCGAACGCCTTCACGTAATTGCGCGTGAACGCGACGCCGGTGGCGAACGGCTGGCTGCCGTCACGGTTCGGCAGGAAGTGGCCGGGCACGACGCGCGCCGGCTTCAGCGCATCGATCCGGTCGAGCGTCGCCAGCCAGTTCGCGTGCGACAGCGGCGTCTGCGTGTCGGCCATCCACACGTGAATGTTCGCGGCGACCGGGATGCCACCGACCACGGTCCGTGTGGAAGGAATCCACACGAACGTGCGATCGGGCGTCGGGCCGTCGAGCCCGACGATGCGCAGCGGCTCGCCGTCGACGCGCAGCGTATTGCCGTCGAGCGGCTGCGGCACGATCACCGAAGTCGGCGCATTGTCCTTCAGGATCGGGCCCCAGTAGGCGAGCTTGCCGTCCTTGCTGGCCTCGATCGCGGCGACGGTCTGCGGCGTCGCGACGATCTTCGCATCCGGGAACGCCGCGTGAATGGTTTCCAGCCCGAAGTAATAGTCGGGGTCGCTGTGGCTCACGTAGACGGCCTTGAGCGTCTTGCCGCTCGCCTTGATCCGGCTCACCAGCGCCTGCGCGTCGTTGCGCTGGAACTGGGCGTCGATCAGGATCGCCTCGGTCTTGCCCGAAACGATTTCGGACGAAACCGGGAAGATCGCATGCGCGCCCGGATTGTAGACATCGACGGTGAGCGGGGCGGCGATGCCCGCGGATGCGGCGCCGAGCAGCGCAGTCGCCGCGAATGCGGAAGAAAACAGATGACGGATCGACATGGTTGGACGCTTGATGGGTGGTGAGTGTCCGTAGATTAAATGAAACTACGTTAGTAACAAATCCCCGACTTGTCGATACTTCATTTCCCAACAGGAACGAATCGATCGTCACACATCGGGACACGGCCGTTTAAGCGAACGCCGGCGGACCTGATCTCCTGATAACAGGACGCGAGTACACCAGGGCGTCACTCCTGCATGACATGGCGAACACGCATCGGCAGTGACGAGATCGCGAACGCAGCGGGCTTTTGTCATGTCGGATCGATTCATGAAGGTTTGCGGGAAGCGCGAGCGGACAACCTTTTCACCATTTCCTTCGTTGCCCCCGTTGCACAGATCGCCTGTGCCGCAGGTCGCATCGACCCATCGCCCCATGCGTGACGCGCCGATTTTTCGCAGGATGTGTCGCGCGCTTTCTTCCACTTCGCCATCTGCGCGTCGAGCGCCGCCTTGCGCCGTGGCTGCTCGCTCGCCTGTTTGTCGACGATCCGCTGCAATTCCCGCTCGGCGACGATCTGATCGCGCCACGCGCAAAAATTCATGCTCGTCTGGCTCGATTCACAGTCGCTGAGCAGTACATTGACCTCGCTTGCCGGCAAGCCGCTGCGCGCCGCTATCTCGTCCGCCGCCGTCGGGCCGGCAAATGCATGCGTCGACGCCAGCACGAGCAAACCGATCATGGCCGTTCTCACGGTGCCCTCTGTTGTGACTGGAACGGCGCCGATTCAAGTCGGCGCCGGTTGACAAGCCCTTTGAACGAACGGGCGCCAGACGACGCCCGCTTTCGTCTCGCGGATGAATCCAGACGCGCTGATTCATGTGGGACACGACGCCCGCGTCATCGCTCTGATTCGCTGAACGGAACTGTGTTGTCGGCATCGACGCCATCGTTCACCTCGGTTCTCGAAGCGATGAATGTATGGCGTTGCCGTTCGCGATGAAATCAGACGAGTTCGATTTTGACGCGTTCGTACATCAACGATCGCGGGGTACGAAAGACCGAGCAACGTGACGTTACGTATATCCGCGTGCTCGCGCAAAAAGACAAATGGCCCGACCGGCAACCGCCGATCAGGCCATATTCACGCCCGGGACTTCGCGCCCCGTCGTCACCTCATTCGATCAGATCACGTCGCCGACACCCGCCGCCCCGCATCCGCCCGCGCATCGCGCCCACGCTTGTTCAGCCACGACGCGAGCAGCACGATCAACGCCAGCACGGCCGTCGCACCAACCTCCATCCGGTGTTCCTCGCTGACGAACATCACGGTCAGCGTGCCGCAGATGAACAGGATCACCGCCCACGTGAGCCACGGGAACAGCCACATCCGCAACGTCAGGTCCGCGCCGCCCGCTTCGAGCGTCTTGCGCATCCGCAGCTGCGAGATCGCGATCACGAGATACACGAGCAGCGCGATCGCGCCCGACGTCGCGAGCAGGAAGCCGAACACCTGCTCCGGCATCAGGTAGTTCGCGATCACGGTCAGGAAACCGAACGCGGTCGACGCGAGCACGGCCGCGCGCGGCGTGCCGGTCGAATCGGTGCGATGCAGGAAGGCGGGCGCGTCCTTGCGCCTGGACAGCGAGAACAGCATCCGCGACGCCGTGTACAGTGCCGAATTCAGGCAGCTCGCGACCGACACGAGCACGATTACGTCGATGATCGCCTTCGCGTTCGGGACGCCGATCAGTTCCATCGCGCGCTGATACGAGCCGTGCTTCGGCAGCAGCGGGTCGTTCCACGGCACGATGGCCGCGACGACGAGGATCGAGCCGAGATAGAACAGCGTGATACGCCAGATGACCGAGTTCGTCGCCCGCACGATCTGGCGTTGCGGGTTGTCCGATTCGGCGGCCGCGATCGTCACGATCTCGGTGCCGAGGAACGAGAACATCGTCGTCAGCATCGCCGCGAGCACCGCGCTCGCGCCGTGCGGCATGAAGCCGTCGTGCACGAACAGGTTCGACACGCCCGACACGGCCGGCGCAGGGATGATGCCGACGATCGCCGCGCCGCCGATGCACAGGAACACGACGATCGCGACGACCTTGATCAGCGCGAACCAGAATTCGAATTCGCCGTAGTTCTTGACGGAAAAGAGATTGGTGACGGTAAGCAGCAGCGTGATGCCGAGCGCGAAGATCCATGTCGCGATGCCCGGGAACCACGCATTGAGGATGGTCGCGGCGGCGGTCGCCTCGATCGGGATCACCAGCACCCAGAACCACCAGTACAGCCAGCCGATCGTGAAGCCGGCCCAGTGGCCGATCGCGCGGTCGGCATAGGTCGAGAACGACCCGCTGTCCGGATGCGCGACGGCCATCTCGCCGAGCATGCGCATCACCAGCACGACCAGCACGCCCGCGATCGCATACGCGAGTATCGATGCCGGCCCGGCTTCCGCGATCGCGTGGCCGGAGCCGACGAACAAGCCCGCGCCGATGACGCCGGCAATCGACATCATCGTGACGTGACGCTGCTTCAGGCCGGTGCCGAGGCCTGTGTTGCTTCCACTCATCTGTCTCTCTCCAAAAAACGGTTCCGGTACGACCGGTGTCGCGTGAAGGCGGCGCGGGCGTTGTCGTTGTTGAATCCGGCCGCGGCCGCGCGTGCGCCGCACGCGGGCATGAGGCCGGATGGGGCCGTTCCGGTCGGGTCGTCCGCGCAATCTGCGAAGCTGCGGGTGCGATGCGGCGCACCAGGCGCCGGCGCATCGCGTACGCCCGTTCCGTCGGCTGTCGTCAGCCGCCTTCGAAGCGAAGGAGTGTAAGCATCAAACGGTTCTTCACTAAGAACCAATTGAAGAATTTCGATGGAACCACTCGTTGCATCGATACGAACCGATGCAACGCTTGATCCGGTTCGGCGGCGGCTCGCGTGCTGCGCGCGCCGTTCAGTTCGTGTCGCCGGCGACTTCGTCCCGCCACTTCGCCGGCACGATTGCACGCCATTCCCGCAGGAGCAGGTTTTTCACGGCGTCGGGATGCGCGGCCGACAGGCGCACCAGCACGATCGGCCAGCCGATATAGTGATCGGTCACGTAGTACACGTCGGGCGCCGACTCGATCAGCCACGCGCGCTCGTCGGGGCCGACGCCCTTCACGACGAGCGTGTCGCCGTCCTCGCGCAATCGCGCGAGCAGCTTGCCCTTCACCTTGAGCGCGGGCGTGCCGTACGACGTGCGTTCCTCGACGCCGCGCCACGCCAGTGCGATCTGCCGGACTTCGTCGAATGTCACGATGCCTCCCCGACCGTGCGTCGATGGTTGACGGTCCGGTCACCCTACCGGAAACCGCGCGACGCGCCCAGCCGGGCGGCGTTATCCGCCAGCCGCGCGCGCGGCGGCCGGCGCCCGCCCGGTGGTCGCGACGATCGCGAACGCGATCGCATTCGCGGCGGCGCTCGCGAGGATCGGCACGAGATAGCCGCCGCCCGCGTCGTAGATGAAGCCTGCGGCGGCCGGCCCGATCAACGTGCCGAACGCGACGCTCGTGTACAGAATGCCGATGATCGCGCTCACGTTGCGCCCGCCGAAATAGTCCATCACGACCGCCGGCAGCACGGCGACCCAGCCGCCGTAGAACACGCCGAACACGAGCGCGAACGCGGCCAGCGTCGCGACGCTGCCGGCGCCCGCCCATGCGACGAGCGCAACGGCCATGCCGGCGAACATCGCGAGCAGCGACGCGCGGCGGCCGAAGCGGTCGGCGAGGCCGCCGAGGAAGAAGCGGCCGGCCGTGCTGCCCACGCCGATCGCGCCGAGCAGCAGCACGGCCGTCGACGGCGCGACGCCGTGATCGAGCGCGTACGGCACGAGGTGAACGAACGGGACGAACACGCCGAACGAGCAGACGAGGCAAGCCGCGTACAGGCTCGCGAACGGCCGCGACGTGACGGCTTCGCGCACCGTCGCGCCGGCATGCACGCTCGCGCCGGTCGACGCAGCAGCGCCAGCGGCATGCCAACCGCCGCCGCCGGGTGCATCGCCGTCCGGCAGCAAACCGCGCCTGCGCGGATCGTTCTCGATCAGCAGCGACATGCCGGCTCCCAGTACGATCGCGAGCGCGGCCAGCGCGAAATACGCGCCGCGCCAGCCGACCTGCACAATCAGCGCGGACGCGAGCGGCGGCATCACGAGCGTGCCGACGCCGATCCCCGCGACCGCGAGCCCCGACGCGAACCCGCGCCGGCGCACGAACCAGCGCTGCACCGCGCCGACGGCCGGCACGTACGCGCAGCCAACGCCGAAACCGACACCGAGCCCGTACGCGACATAGACCTGCAGCAGCGTATGCGCGGCGCCGGCGGCCGCGAGCCCCACGCCGGTCAGCAGCATTCCGGCGACGGCGAGCCGTCGCGAGCCGAAACGATCGGCCAGCGGCCCGCTGACGATGCCGAAGCCGAAGTACAGGAAGCCGGCGAGCGAGAACACGAGCGAGATCTGGCCGCGCGACGCGGCGAAATCCCGCTGCAGCGACTCGACGAACGCGCTGAACGTATACGCGCTGCCGAACCCGACGAACGTGACGGCGAACGCGGCCGCCACCACGTACCAGCCGTAGAAAATGCGCGACGCGCCCGGGCGGTTCATGACGATGCTCCTTTCGGGTTCCACCGGTTGCCGGGCGGCGTCCGGATTGCCCCGTGGATATAGTTGAACTATGTTGATCGCATCGGCCGCCGACAGGCAGCCGCGAAACATGCGATCCGATGCGTCAACGGTACTCGCGCGTACGCGTCGTCTCAAACGATATTTCGTCGAACTTTCGCTTTAGAAAAACTGAATGAACCGCTCCCGCCTGCCGCCGCTCAATGCGTTGCGCGCCTTCGAAGCCGCCGCCCGCCACCTGTCGGTGAAGTCGGCCGCCGAGGAGCTGTCGGTCACGCCCGGCGCGGTGAGCCAGATGATCCGTACGCTCGAGACGCATCTCGGCGTGCAGCTGTTCGAGCGCGTGAACCGCGGCATCCTGCTGACGGCCGCCGGCCGCGACTACCTGCCGCCCGTGCGCAATGCGTTCCGGCAGATCGCCGATGCGTCGCAGCGCGTGTCGGGCGCCGCCGACAGCGGCGTGCTGACGGTGAGCGTCACGCCGTTCTTCGCGTCCGCGTGGCTCGTGCCGCGCCTCGCGCAGTTCCGGCAGGCGTGCCCGGACGTCGATCTGCAGGTCGTCACGAGCCACGCGCTCGCGGACTTCGCGCGCGACGGCGTCGACGTCGCGATCCGTCACGGCCTCGGGCGTTACATCGGGCTATGCAGCGAACGCCTGCTGACGGTGGAAATCGTCGCGCTCGCGTCGCCGGAACTCGTCGCGCGGCTCGGCATGCCGGCAGCGCCGGCCGAACTCGTCGGCTGGCCGCAGTTGCACGACGCCGAACGCAAGGGCTGGCACATCTGGTTCGGCGCGCAGCGGATCGACGATTTCGGCCCGCCGCGCGGCCCCGCGTTCGACGACTCGGGCCTGCTGCTGCAGGCGATCGTCGCGGGCCAGGGCGCCGGGCTGCTGCCGGCCGCGATGGTGCGCGGCGAGCTGGCGAGCGGCCGGCTCGTGCAGCTTGCCGACGTCGCGTGGCTCGACGATTTCGCGTACTACCTCGTCTATCCGCCGCATCACGCGGAACGGCCGAAGGTTGCCGCGTTCCGCCGGTGGATTCTCGACGCCGCGCAGGCCGATGGCGCGGCGTCGATGTCCGGCGCGGCGTAGCGTCGTGCGGGCACCCGGCGCCGATCCGCTAACATGCGGCGCGGGCGATTGGTCCGACATCGCCCGGCATCGACAACAACGAAGGAAACGAGAGAGACCATGCATGCCCTGCTCCGCCGCGCGACCCATGTCGCGACCCTGTCCGCCGCGCTGTTCGTCGCGGGCGCCGCGTTGCCCCTTTCCGCCCATGCCTATCGCGCGCCGCCCGGCTACGGCAACGAAGCCGATCTCGACCGTCACGACACGTATCGCAACCGCGACGGCGAAACCGTGCATGCGCCCGCGCATTCGAAATCGGGCCGCGTGCCGGACGGCGCGAGCGCGCGCTGCCGCGACGGCACGTACAGCTTCAGCCGCCACCGGCGCGGCACGTGCTCGGGGCACGGCGGCGTCGCCGCGTGGCTGTGAGCGCAGGTCGGCCGAATGGCCTGCGCCGCGCCAGCGGCAGCCGGCGGCGAAGTACAATACGCGCTCGCACCGCCGCGCCCCGCGCGGCACGCTCCGTACCGAATCACCCGACGCCGCCACGCGCGCGCGCTGCGCGGCCGTCTCAACCACTTCTGACTTTCACACCGAAATGGCCCAATACGTTTTCACGATGAACCGGGTCGGCAAGATCGTGCCGCCCAAGCGCCAGATCCTGAAGGACATCTCGCTGTCGTTCTTTCCCGGCGCGAAGATCGGCGTGCTCGGCCTGAACGGCTCGGGCAAGTCGACGCTGATCCGCATCATGGCGGGCGTCGACAAGGACATCGAAGGCGAAGCCACGCCGATGCCGAACCTGAACATCGGCTACCTGCCGCAGGAACCGCAGCTCGACCCGACGAAGACCGTGCGCGAAGCCGTCGAGGAAGGCCTCGGCGACCTGTTCCAGGCCAACAAGAAGCTGGAAGAAATCTACGCTGCGTATGCCGAACCCGACGCCGACTTCGACGCGCTCGCGGCAGAACAGGCGAAGTACGAGGCGATCCTCGCGTCGAGCGACGGCGGCAGCCCCGAGCAGCAGCTCGAAGTGGCCGCCGACGCGCTGCGCCTCCCGTCGTGGGACGCGAAGATCGAGCATCTGTCGGGCGGCGAAAAGCGCCGCGTCGCGCTGTGCAAGCTGCTGCTCGAAAAGCCCGACATGCTGCTGCTCGACGAACCGACCAACCACCTCGACGCAGAATCGGTCGACTGGCTCGAGCAGTTCCTGGTGCGCTTCCCGGGCACCGTGGTCGCCGTCACGCACGATCGCTACTTCCTCGACAACGCGGCCGAGTGGATTCTCGAACTCGACCGCGGCCACGGCATTCCGTGGAAGGGCAACTACAGCAGCTGGCTCGACCAGAAGGAAGAGCGCCTGAAGCAGGAAGAAGCGTCGGAATCGGCACGCCAGAAGGCGATCAAGAAGGAACTGGAGTGGGTGCGCCAGAACCCGAAGGGCCGCCAGGCGAAGTCGAAGGCGCGTATCGCGCGCTTCGAGGAGCTGAGCAGCCAGGAATACCAGAAGCGCAACGAAACGCAGGAAATCTTCATTCCGGCCGGCGAACGCCTCGGCAACGAAGTGATCGAGTTCAAGAACGTCAGCAAGTCGTTCGGCGACCGCCTGCTGATCGACAACCTGAGCTTCAAGATCCCGGCCGGCGCGATCGTCGGCATCATCGGCCCGAACGGCGCCGGCAAGTCGACGCTGTTCAAGATGCTGACCGGCAAGGAACAGCCGGATTCGGGCGAAGTCGTGATGGGCCCGACGGTGAAGCTCGCGTACGTCGACCAGAGCCGCGACGCGCTCGACGGTTCGAAGACGGTGTTCGAGGAAATCTCGGGCGGCGCCGACGTGCTGACGGTCGGCAAGTACGAAACGCCGTCGCGCGCGTACATCGGCCGCTTCAACTTCAAGGGCGGCGACCAGCAGAAGGTCGTCGGCAACCTGTCCGGCGGCGAACGCGGGCGCCTGCACCTCGCGAAGACGCTGATCTCGGGCGGCAACGTGCTGCTGCTGGACGAACCGTCGAACGACCTCGACGTCGAAACGCTGCGTGCGCTGGAAGACGCGCTGCTCGAATTCGCGGGCTCGGTGATGGTGATCTCGCACGATCGCTGGTTCCTCGACCGGATCGCGACGCACATCCTTGCGTTCGAAGGCGATTCGCAGGTCACGTTCTTCGACGGCAACTACCAGGAGTACGAAGCCGACAAGCGTGCGCGCCTCGGCGAGGAAGCCGCGAAGCCGAAGCGTCTGCGCTACAAGCCGATCAGCCGCTGAGCGGCGCGGCCCGGGCGCCCGGCGCCGCGATCACGCGGGGCCGGCGCCGAACGGGGCCGCTTCCGGAACGGCACGATCAAAAAAGCGAGCCCTTGGCTCGCTTTTTTTATCCCGCGTGGCTTCCCCGCCGCTTACACCAGCGCGCCCAGTTCGCGCAGCCGCGCTTCGGTCGCCGCCGCGCTCGTGTGATGAATGCCATGCCAGCCGAGCGCCGTCGCGGCCGCCGCGTTGTGCGCGTTGTCGTCGATGAACACGAGCTCGTGCGGCGCGATTCCCGGCAGGTGTGGATCGATCCGCGCATGCATCTCGCGGTAGATCGCCGGATCGGGTTTCACGAGCTTCACGCGGCCCGACACGACGATGTCCTTGAAGCGGCGCAGCACCGGGAAGTTGTCCCATGCATACGGAAACGTCTGCGCCGACCAGTTCGTCAGCCCGAACAGCGGCATCCCCTGCGCGTCCAGCCGGTCGACGAGCGCCGCGCCTTCGTCGAGCACGCCGCCGATCATCTCGTGCCAGCGCGCGTAGAACGCGCGGATCAGCGCTTCGTGCTCCGGAAACTTCGCGACGAGTTCGGCCGTGCCTTCGTCGATCGTCTGGCCGCCGTCCTGGCGGACCACCCAGTCCATCGCGCACACGTGCGTGAGGAACCAGCGCCGCTCGGCGTCGTCGGGAATCAGTTCACGATAAAGGTACTCGGGACTCCAGTCGATCAGCACGCCGCCGAAATCGAACACCACTGCCTTGATCGTCATGCGAACTCCGTGGCGAGCACGTCCGCGAGCGGACGCGGCGTCACCGCGTTGCCCGACAGCGAATTGTTGTTCCAGATGAACTGATGGTGCGCGACGATCTGCGCCGCCGACAGGTGGGCGCGCTCGTTCGTCGTGTGCAGGTCGGACACGACGGTCGTCCGATAGCCGAGCAGCGCGGCGCGGCGCGCGGCCGAATCGATGCAGAACTCGGTCGCATAGCCGCAGATCAGCACCGAGCGGATGCCGTGGCGATCGAGCTGCGCCGCGAGCGGCGTGTCGTGGAACGCGTCGCTCGCCTGCTTGCGCACGCGCCAGTCGTCGCGGCCGACGACCAGCCCCGCATGCAGTTCCCAGCCCGGCGTGCCGGGCACGACGTCGTCGTCCGCGTCGCCGTCGTGCTGCACGAAGCACACCGGCGCGTTCGCCGCGCGCGCCGCCGCCGTCAACCGGTTGATGCCCGACACCACGTCGTCGAGCCGGTACGCGGGCCGCGCCCGCTCCACCAGCCCGCGCTGCATGTCGACCACGATCACCGCCGTATCCGCCATTGCTTGCCCTCGCTGTTATCGTCCGGCCGTCGTTCGATCTTGACCGAATCGCCATCCGGCCGTTGCCGCGCGTTGCATCAGATCGGCTGCGTGCGCGCGTCGAGCCACGCCTTCGCGTCGCCGCCCAGGTGCCGGCCGACACGCTCGCGCACCGTCGCGTGATACGTGTTCAGCCACGCGCGCTCTTCGTCGTGCAGCATCTCGATCAGCACGCAGCGCGTGTCGATCGGGCACAGCGTCAGCGTCTCGAACGCGAGGAAATCGCCGAACTCCGTCTTCCCGGCCGCCCGGTTCACGACCAGGTTCTCGATCCGGATGCCCCACTGGCCCGGACGGTACACGCCCGGCTCGATCGACGTGATCATCCCCTCTTCCATCGCCGTGTACGGCTCGGCCGGCGCGTAGTGCGAGATGACCTGCGGGCCTTCGTGCACGTTCAGGAAGTAACCGACGCCATGCCCGGTGCCGTGGCCGTAGTCGAGCCCGGCCGCCCACATCGGCGCACGGGCGATCGCGTCGAGCATCGGCGAGCGGATGCCGCGCGGGAAGCGGGCGCGCGACAGCGCCATCATCGACTTCAGCACGATCGTGAAATCGCGCCGCTGCAGGTCGCTGACGGTGCCGACCGGCACGACGCGCGTGATGTCGGTCGTGCCCGTCATGTATTGGCCGCCCGAATCGATCAGCAGCAGGCCGTCGCCGACGATCGTCGCGTGCGACTCGCGCGTCGCGTGGTAGTGCGGCATCGCGCCGTTCGCGTTGAAGCCGGCGATCGTCGCGAAGCTCGCCGACACGTAGCCGGGGCGCCGGGCGCGCGCGGCCGTGAGCTTTTCCTCGATCGTCAGCTCGGTGATCGTCTCGCGATTGACGGCCTGTTCGAACCACGCGAAGAACTCCGCGAGCGCGGCGCCGTCGTGCTCCATCGTCACGCGCACGTGCTCGATCTCCGCGGACGTCTTGCGCGATTTCGCGAACGTCGACGGATTCACGGCCTCGACGAGCTTCACGCCGGCCGGCACGGCCTCGAGCGTGCCGAACGTCACGCGGCGCGGGTCGATCAGCAGCGTCGCGCCGTCGGGCAGCGCCGCGAGCGACGCACGCGCGGCGTCGTACGCGCGGACGTCGACGCCATCCCGCGCGAGCGACGCGGCCAGCGCCGGCGGCACCTTGCCGTCGGCGACGAACAGCGTCGCGCGATCGGCGCCGATCAATGCGTGCGCAACGAACACCGGATTGAAGTTGACGTCGGCGCCGCGCAGGTTGAACAGCCACGCGAGATCGTCGAGCGTCGACACGAAGTGCCATTGCGCGCCCTGCGCGTGCATCGCGCGGCGCACGTCGGCCAGCTTGCTCGCGCGCGTCGTGTCGGCCTGCGGCGCCACGTGCTCGAACACCGCGTCGGCGGGCAGCCCCGGCCGCTCCGGCCAGATCGCGTCGAGCAGGTCGACGTCGGTGCGCAGCGCAATGCCGCGCGCGCTCAGCGCGGCCGTCAGCCCGCGCGCGGCCGCGACGCCGAGCACGGCGCCGTCGACGCCGACCGTCGCGCCGGTCGCCACGTTCTGCGCGAGCCAGTCGACGTGCGGTGCGCTCTGCTGCCCGCCCGTCATCTTCATCAGCTGCACGCCCGTGCCCGCCAGCTCGGCGTCGGCCTGCACCCAGTAGCGGCTGTCGACCCACAACCCCGCGAACTCCGCGGTCACGACCAGCGTGCCGACCGAGCCCGTGAAACCCGACAGCCAGCGGCGCGCCTGCCAGCGTTCCGGCAGGTATTCGGACAGATGGGGATCGGCGGACGGCACGAGATAGGCGGCCAGGTTCTCGCGGGCCATCGCGTCACGCAGCAGCGCGAGACGGGCCGGCACCGGCGAGACTTCGGGGAGACGGGCATTCATGATTTCACCTGAGAGCATTCAGCGACGGGCCGACAGCGCGACCGTCACGGCTACGGCGAGGAACGCGACGCCGGTGCAGACCGGCCATTCGAGCGTCTCGCCATCGTAAAACAGTCCCGAGAGATTGCCGACCATGCGGGCGGCGGCCGCGCCCACGATGCCGACGAGCACCGCGATCCACCACGCCGGCCGACGCGTGCGCCGCATCGGATGCAGCCAGCGGCCGAACAGCCCGACGGCCGCTCCCAGGACAAGGATTCCAAACCAGTTCATTCAACGCCTTCTATAAATTCAGATTCGTCCCATAGGCGTGAACGTTGCCAGCGGCTAGCATCGATTCATCCATCGAACCCGAGACCAGCCGGGCGCCGCGAACGTTCGAGTGTAGGGGCCGACTCGACGTTATGGCAAGCGCACACCGGCTGCCGTATTGAAGAAATCGTCATGCGAATCGCTCTGATCGATCCGGAGTCGCGTCATAGCGCACTCCTGAACCGCCTGCTCTTCGCGGGCGGTCATGTGTGCCATGCGTTTCCGTCCAGCACCGCATTCTTCGAATGGCTCGCCGCCGACAACACCTGCGACATGCTGGTCACCGGCCACTGGGCCGGCGACCAGCCGGCGCAGGAAGTCATTCCGCGCGCGCAGGCGGTCCTGCCCGGGCTGCCGGCCATTGCCATGATGCAGTCGGCGCGCGAAAGCGAAATCGTCTCGTGCCTGCACGCGGGCGCCGACGATTGCCTCGTGCGCCCCGTGAGCGGGCCCGAGTTTCTCGCGCGCGTCAACGCGCTAAGCCGGCGCGCGGGCGTACGGCGCGCACCTGCCCGCTCGCGCGAAACGTATGGCGAATACGCATTCGACACCACGCATTGCCTCGTGCGTTTCGGCGACGCAATCGTTTCACTCACGCCGAAGGAGTTCCGTTTCGCGCAGTTGCTGCTCACGAACGTGTCGCGGCCCGTGTCGCGCGCCCATATCCTCGAAACGGTATGGGGCCGCCGCCGCGACATGAAGTCGCGCACGCTCGACACGCACGCGTCCCGGCTGCGCAGCAAATTGCAGCTGCTTCCGGAGCGCGGCTACCGGCTGTTGCCGCTCTATGGCTTCGGCTATCAGCTCGACCGCGTGCCGATCGAACCCCCAAATTCGCGGCCCCGCCACGCCGATGCCCGGTATGCAGCGAGTGAGGAAATCACTGAAACGCTATAATATGGGGCTAAACGATAGCCCTCGATATGCAACTCCTCACGATCGGAATCAACCATCACACTGCGCCTGTCGCCCTGCGCGAACGCGTGGCGTTTCCGCTCGAGCAAATCAAACCGGCTCTCGTCACGTTCAAGAACGTGTTTCTCGGCCCGCAGGCGCCGAATACGCCCGAGGCGGCGATCCTCTCCACCTGCAACCGCACCGAACTGTATTGCGCGACCGACGATCGCGCGGCCCGCGAAGGCGCGCTCCGCTGGCTGTCGGAATATCACCGGATTCCGGTCGACGAGCTCGCGCCGCACGTCTATGCGCTGCCGCAGTCGGAAGCGGTCCGGCACGCGTTTCGTGTCGCGTCCGGCCTCGATTCGATGGTGCTCGGCGAAACCCAGATTCTGGGCCAGATGAAGGATGCCGTTCGCACCGCGACCGAAGCGGGCGCGCTCGGCACCTACCTGAACCAGCTATTCCAGCGCACGTTCGCGGTGGCGAAGGAAGTACGCGGCACGACCGAAATCGGCACGCAGTCGGTGTCGATGGCCGCCGCCGCGGTGCGCCTCGCGCAGCGGATCTTCGAAAAGGTGTCGGATCAGCGCGTGCTGTTCATCGGCGCCGGCGAAATGATCGAGCTGTGCGCGACGCACTTCGCCGCGCAAGGCCCGCGCGAACTCGTCGTCGCGAACCGCACGGCCGAACGCGGCCAGCGGCTCGCCGAACGCTTCAACGGCCGCGCGATGCCGCTGGCCGACCTGCCCACGCGCATGCACGAATTCGACATCATCGTGTCGTGCACCGCGTCGACGTTGCCGATCATCGGCCTCGGCGCGGTCGAGCGCGCGGTGAAGGCGCGCCGCCACCGGCCGATCTTCATGGTCGATCTCGCGGTGCCGCGCGACATCGAGCCCGAAGTCGGCAAGCTGAAGGACGTGTTCCTTTACACCGTCGACGATCTCGGTGCGATCGTGCGCGAGGGCAACGCATCGCGCCAGGCCGCGGTCGCGCAGGCCGAAGCGATCATCGAGACGCGCGTGCAGAATTTCATGCAATGGCTCGACACGCGCAGCGTCGTGCCGGTGATCCGTCACATGCATACGCAGGCGGACGCGCTGCGCCGGGCCGAAGTCGAGAAGGCGCAGAAGCTGCTCGCGCGCGGTGACGATCCGGCTGCGGTGCTCGAAGCGCTGTCGCAGGCGCTGACCAACAAGCTGATCCACGGCCCGACGAGCGCGCTCAACCGCGTCAACGGCGCCGATCGCGATTCGCTGATCGACCTGATGCGCGGCTTCTACCAGCACGCGCCGCGCTCGAACGACCCATCCGGCCACTAGCGCCGCCCGGTCGCCCTGCCGCCGGCCGGTCGTTGTCCTGCCGCCGGCCTATCCTTTCCGAATACCCCTTGCCCGGGAGCGCCGCTCCACACCATGAAGACGAGCATGCAACGCAAGCTCGACCAGCTGTCCACACGGCTGGCCGAACTGAACGACCTGCTGAGCCGCGAAAACGTCACGGCCGACCTCGACCAGTACCGCAAGCTGACACGCGAACATGCGGAACTCGGCCCGGTCGTCGAGCAATACGCGTTATGGCGCCAGTCGCGCAGCGACGAGGCGGCCGCGCAGGAGCTGCTCGCCGATCCGTCGATGCGCGATTTCGCGGAAGACGAGATCCGCAGCGCGCGCGAAGGCATGGCGCGCCTCGAGACCGAGCTGCAGAAGATGCTGCTGCCGAAGGATCCGAATGACGACCGCAACATCTTCCTCGAAATCCGCGCGGGCACGGGTGGCGACGAATCGGCGCTGTTCGCGGGCGACCTGCTGCGCATGTACCTGCGCTTCGCGGAACGCCAGCGCTGGCAGGTCGAAATGATGTCGGAGAGCGCGTCGGATCTCGGTGGCTACAAGGAAGTGATCGTGCGGATCGCGGGCCAGGGCGCGTATTCGCGCCTGAAGTTCGAATCGGGCGGCCATCGCGTGCAGCGCGTGCCGGCCACCGAGACGCAAGGGCGCATCCATACGTCCGCGTGCACGGTCGCCGTAATGCCGGAAGCGGACGAAATCGGCGAGGTCGAGATCAATCCGGCCGACCTGCGCATCGACACGTTCCGCGCGTCCGGCGCGGGCGGCCAGCACATCAACAAGACCGATTCGGCGGTGCGCGTCACGCACATCCCGACCGGGATCGTCGTCGAATGCCAGGACGACCGCTCGCAGCACAAGAACAAGGATCGCGCGCTGAAGGTGCTCGCCGCGCGCATCAAGGACAAGCAGTATCACGAGCAGCATGCGAAGGAAGCCGCGACGCGCAAGAGCCTGATCGGCTCCGGCGACCGCTCGGAGCGCATCCGCACGTACAACTTCCCGCAGGGCCGGATGACCGACCACCGGATCAACCTGACGCTGTACCGGCTCGAGGCGATCATGGACGGCGATCTCGACGAACTGATCGGCGCGCTCGTCACCGAGCATCAGGCCGAGTTGCTCGCGTCGCTCGGCGAAGCCGACTGAGGCCGCGATGTCCGACACCACCGCCGACGCGCTGCTACGCGCATCGCCGCTCGATCCGGTCGATGCGCGCGTGCTGCTCGCGCATGCGCTCGACTGGACCCGCACGCAGCTGATCACGCGCGGCGACGCGCCGCTCGACGACGCCGCGGTCGAACGCTTCCGCGCACTGGAAGCACGCCGCGTCGCCGGCGAGCCCGTCGCGCAACTGGTCGGGATGCGCGAGTTCTTCGGCCGCCCGTTCGACGTGACGCCCGACGTGCTGATCCCGCGCCCCGAAACCGAGCTGCTCGTCGAAGCCGCGCTCGACGCGATCGGCGGGCTGCCGCATGCCGCCGTGCTCGACCTCGGCACCGGCAGCGGCGCGATCGCCGTGTCGATCGCGGCCGAGCGTCCCGATGCGCGCGTCTGGGCGCTCGACCGTTCGCCGGCCGCGCTCGCGGTCGCGCAACGCAACGCCGACAAACTGCTCGACGCGCGGCGCCCCGGCGGCCCGCTGCACTGGCTGCAGAGCGACTGGTACGCGGCGCTCGATCCCGCGCTCGCGTTCGATACGATCGTCAGCAACCCGCCGTACATCGCGCAGCACGACCCGCACCTCGCGCAAGGCGACCTGCGTTTCGAGCCGCGCGGCGCGCTCACCGACGATGCCGACGGCCTCAGCGCGATCCGCACGATCGTCGCGAGCGCCGGCGCACATCTGAAACCGGGCGGCACGCTCTGGATCGAGCACGGCTACGACCAGGCCGAAGCCGTCCGCGCGATCCTGGCGTCGCACGGCTTCGTCGCGGTCGAATCGCTCGCCGATCTCGCCGCCATCGAACGCACGACCGGCGGCCGCCTGCCGGGCTGATGGCCGGCCCGCCCGGTTGAAATCCGCTATCATTTCGATCTAACGCCCCGCAAACGCAAGGTCAGTCATGGACACCCAACAACGTATCAAGCAAATCGTCGACGAAAACCAGGTCGTGCTCTTCATGAAGGGCAACGCGCAATTCCCGATGTGCGGCTTCTCGGGCCGCGCCGTGCAGGTGCTGAAGGCCTGCGGCGTCGACCAGTTCAAGACGGTCAACGTGCTCGAGGACGACGAAATCCGCCAGGGCATCAAGGCATTCTCGAACTGGCCGACCATCCCGCAGCTGTACGTGAAGGGCGAATTCATCGGCGGCTCGGACATCATGATGGAGATGTACCAGTCGGGCGAACTGCAGCAACTGTTCGCCGCCGCCTAACACGCGGCACCCGTCCCCATTTCAATGGCATCTCCCAGCGCGCCGCCACGCCGGCTGATCGTCGCGATCACCGGCGCCACCGGCGCGATCTACGGTGTGCGGCTGCTCGACCTGCTGCGCGCCGCCGGCGGCGTCGAAACGCATCTGCTGATCTCGAACGCCGGCTGGCTCAACATCCAGCATGAACTGAAGCTGCCGAAGGCCGATGTCGAACGCCGTGCGGACGTCGTGCATTCGGTGCGCGACGTCGGCGCGACGATCGCGTCGGGCTCGTTCGCGACCGACGGCATGGTGATCGCGCCCTGCTCGATGAAGACGCTGGCGAGCGTCGCGCACGGGCTGTCCGACAACCTGATCACGCGCGCGGCCGACGTCACGCTGAAGGAACGCCGCCGTCTCGTGCTGATGGTGCGCGAAACGCCGTTCAACCTCGCGCATCTGCGCAACATGACCGCCGTCACCGAAATGGGCGGCATCGTCTTCCCGCCGCTGCCCGCGTTCTACGCGATGCCGAAGACGATCGAGGAACTCGTCGACCAGACCGTCACGCGCGTGCTCGACTTATTCGCGCTCAGCGCCCCGCTCACGACGCCGTGGGCCGGCATCCGGCACGCGCAGTAAGCCATCCTTCTGCGCGGATCTCCTTCTATTCGCACTGCAACTCCATCGATTTCTCACCTTTGGATGCGAATCCGCATTCGAGCGCCGGTCGTCGCCGCGATTATCAACAAACAAGCGTCAATCAAATTCTCGGTCGCCGATTTATCAATGCACGGTACGCGCTTATAGTCACAGGCAACCCCTTTTGCAGGTCACCACCATGAACCGCTTGCCTTCGCTCTACCTGTCCCACGGCGCCCCGACACTGCCGATCGACCCGGCGCTGCCGTCCGGCGCGTTCACGCACCTCGGCGCCGAGTTGCCGCGCCCGCGCGCGGTGCTGATGCTGTCCGCGCACTGGGGCACGCAACAGCCGGTCGCGAGCGTCGCCGCGCATCCGGACACGATCCACGATTTCTACGGTTTCCCGCAGGCGCTGTACGACATCCGCTATCCGGCGCCGGGCGCACCGGATGTCGCCGAACGCGCGGCCGCGCTGCTGAACGCGGCCGGCATCGCGACCGCGACGACCGAACACGGGCTCGATCACGGCGCGTGGGTGCCGATGCTGCTGATGTTTCCGGAAGCCGACGTGCCGGTCGCGCAACTGTCGATCCAGCCGCGCGCGAACGCCGCGCATCACTTCGCGCTCGGCCGCGCGCTGCGGCCGCTGCGCGACGAAGGCGTGATGGTGATCGGCTCGGGCCAGATCACGCACAACCTGCGCGCCGCCGATTTCGGCGCGGCGCCCGAGGATGCGGACCCGCGCGTCGCCGAATTCACCGACTGGTTCGAGGCGAAACTCGCCGCGCGCGACGTCGATGCGCTGCTCGACTATCGCCGGCAGGCGCCGCACGCGGCGCTGATGCATCCGACCGACGAGCACCTGCTGCCGGTCTTCACGGCACTCGGCGCGGCGGATGACGACTACCGGCTCGGCATCCAGTCGCTCGGCACGTACCAGCGCGTGCTGGCGATGACGAACTACGTGTTCGCGAACGCCGACGCCTGAACCCGGACGGCGGTGCAACCGCCGAGCCAGTCAGCAAAAAGCCCGCCCGAGTATCGCGCTCGGGCGGGCTTTTTTGCACTGCATCCTGCCGCCGCCGAATCCGGCGACAGGTCACGCGTCAGACACCGACCCCTTCGAGGATCTCGTCGTGCGACTCGCGCTCGTCGAGATACTGGGTCCGGTAGCCGGTATTCACGCCCCAGAAGTAGAACACCAGCGAAATCGCCGCGACGATCAGCATGTCCCAGCCATACGGCAGGTAGCCATGACCGCCGAACTCCTTGCTGCCGATCAGCGACAGCACGGCCATCGTCGGCAAGTATGCGACCAGCCACCACGCGGCCTTCAGGTCGGCGCCCCAGCCGGTCCAGCCCGACTTCGCCTGGAAGTAGAAATACACCGGCAGCGCGACGATCATCAGCAGGATGATTTCGCCCGTCAGCGGCCACTTCGCCCAGTACAGGATCAGCGACGCGCATACGAACGCGAACGGCGCGATCAGCTTCATCAGCGGAATCGACAGCGGGCGCTCGATGTCGGTCGCCGAACGGCGCAGCGCCATCAGGCTGATCGGGCCGGTCAGGTACGAGATCACCGTCGCGACCGAGATCACCGCCGCGAGCGAGCTCCAGCCGCGGAAGAAGAACAGGAAGATGAACGACACGAGCAGGTTGAACCACATCGCCTGGCGCGGCACGCCGTAGATCGGGTGCACGTTGCCGAACATCTTCGGCATCGTGTTGTTGCGCTCCATCGCGTAGATCATGCGGGTGGTCGTCGCCATGTAGGTCGTGCCGGTGCCGCTCGGGCTGATGAACGCGTCGACGTACAGCAGGATCGCGAGCCAGTTCAGGTTCAGCGCGATCGCGAGCTCCGCGAACGGCGACGAGAAGTTGAAGTGCTCCCAGCCCTTCGCGACGTCGGCCGGGTTCACCGAACCGATATACGCCATTTGCAGCAGCACGTAGATCACGAGTGCGAGCAGGATCGACGTGATCACCGCGAACGGCACGCTGCGCGACGGATTGCGCGCTTCACCGGCCAGGTTCACCGGGCTCTGGAAGCCGTTGAACGCGAACACGATGCCGCTCGTCGCGACCGCGGTCAGCACGGCCGACCAGCCGTACGGCGCAAAGCTGGCATTGGATGCGGTGCCGAGGTTCTCCGAATGGAAGCTCGACAGCATCAGGCCGAGGATCGTGAGGCCGGGGATCAGGAACTTGAAGATCGTGATCGCGGTGTTCGCCCGCGCGAAGGCCTTGACGCCCCAGTAGTTCAGCATGAAGTAGACGACGACCAGCACGGCCGACAGCAGCAGCCCGAGCGTCTGTAATTCACCGTTCACGAACAGGGCGTGCGCCCACGGATACGGCCACGTGCTCATGTACTGGATCGATGCTTCGGCCTCGATCGGGATCACGGATACGATCGCGATCCAGTTGGCCCATGCGCTGATGAAGCCCACCAGCGAACCGTGCGAGTAGCGCGCGTAACGCACCATGCCACCCGATTCGGGGAACATCGCCCCCAGTTCCGCATACGTCAGCGCAATCGCGAGAATCACGACGGCGCCGATGATCCATGCGCAAATCGCCGCCGGACCGGCGATCTTCGCGGCCTTCCAGGCACCGAACAGCCAACCCGAGCCGATAATCGAACCCAGCCCCGTCAGCATCAATGCAAACGGGCCGATGTTCCGTTGAATAGAACTCTTCACATCCTCTCCTGTGTCTCAAAAAGCATGGTCGGCCTGCGATCCGGGATCGGCTCGGAGCGCGCCGCGCACGCATTCTTGGGGAGGAGGGTTACCCGATCGGGGCAACCCGTCCACGCGGCGCGTAGTTTAACGGTTGCACCTCGAACGTGGCGCCAAAATCGATCGACCCCTACAAAAAATTCGCATCGCTTGCAAGCTTTGTAAACCAGATATCCGCAATAACCCTGAGAGCATGGGAATACGGTTGACCGTCAGAAGGATTAGCCGTATAAAGGACTTCGCAGGATTTCAAGCGGCGAGTGAATTGGTTCTTTCGTAGTTCGCCCATCAACGGTACTCCGGTTGGTCCTATTACCCCTTCCTTGATTTTCCGCACCCCATGGGCCTCGGCCCCGTTTTATTTTTTTAGGAACAAGTAACATGGCAACCGGTACCGTCAAGTGGTTCAATGACGCAAAGGGCTTCGGCTTCATCACCCCGGAAGGCGGCGGCGACGATCTGTTCGCGCACTTCTCGGAAATCCGCGTCGAAGGCTTCAAGACGCTGCAAGAAAACCAGAAGGTTGAATTCGAAGTGAAGACGGGCCCGAAGGGTCTGCAAGCTGCGAACATCCGTCCGGTCTAAGCTTGGCGCGATTATTCGTGTAAAAAAGCCCCGCTTCGGCGGGGCTTTTTGTTTTTGCGCGCCGGTCGTCCTACATGGTGGCGCATGGCGGCCGGTAGCCGCCCGCCGTTCAGCCGAACAGTCGCTGCGCGTGAATGCCGAGCCCCGTCGCGACACTCGCGAGGCGATCGCCGAACACCGGCTGCGCATCCGGGAACGCACCGGCGAGCGCGCCGGACAGGAATGCAAGCCCCGTCGAACCGCCGGTGAAATACAGCGCACCGACGTCGCGCGGCGCCACGCCCGCGAGCCGCACCGTCTCGCGCGCGGCGTCGACGATGCGCGCGGTATCGTCGCGGCTCGCGTCGACGAGGCGATTCGCGTCGAATGCGATCAGCAGATCCTCTTCCACGTCGTTCAGGTCGATCATCGTCTCCCCACCCGCCGCGACGCCGATCTTCGCTTCTTCCGCACGCGCCATCAGCGCGTGCCCGAGCCGCTGCTCGACCACGCTCGTGAGCCGGTCGTACTGCCGCACGTCCTGGTACAGGTGCTTCATCAGCTTCAGCTCGCCGACGCGCTTCGGCGTGTAGACGGTGTTGATCAGGTGCCAGGTCGCGAGATCGAAGTAGATCTTGTTCGGCAGCTCGCGCCCTTCCGGGTCGAGCGAACGGTAGCCGAATGCGGGCAGGATTGCCGCCAGCTCGACACGCCGGTCGTAGTCGGTGCCCGCGACGTGCACGCCGTGGTGCGCCAGCACGTCGTCCTTGCGCTCGAGCCGCGCCATCCGCGCCGGGCCGACGCGCACCAGCGAGAAGTCGGACGTGCCGCCGCCGATGTCGGCGACCAGCACGAGACGCTCGGCCGGCTGGCGCGATTCGTAGTCGAATGCGGCGGCGATCGGTTCGTACTGGAAGTGAACGTCCGCGAAGCCGACCGATTGCGCGGCCGCCTCGAGCTGATCCTGGGCGAGACGGTCGGCGCGCGGATCGTCGTCGACGAAGAACACCGGCCGGCCAAGCACCGCGCGGCCGATCGGCGCGCCCGCACGCGCTTCGGCCTTGCGCTTCAGGTGCGTCAGAAAGCGCGCGATGATTTCGGTGTACGCGATCGCGCTGCCGTCGCCGAGATCGGTCGTCGTTTCCGCGAGCGGCGAGCCGAGGATGCTCTTCATCGAGCGCATCAGCCGGCCGTCGAAACCGTCGATATAGGAGGCCAGCGCCGCCCGGCCGTATTCGACCGTCTCTTCGTCGTTGTTGAAGAAGATCGCGGTGGGCAGCGTCAGGTGGTCGCCCTCGACGGGCGCGAGGCGCATGCCATCGCCGTCGGGCAGCGCCACGGCGGAATTGGACGTGCCGAAATCGATCGCGCAGTAAGTCATGGGAAATTGCCGCAGCAGGCCGGCGCGAAAACGGAAAGGACCGGCTTTTTAACATGAAGCCCGCGGGATCACAACCGGGGCCGGCCACCGGGGCCGCGCAACGGGCGCCGGTGGCGACGGCGCACGGCGTGGCGCGCCGGAAACGGGCGCGGACAGGATGCGCGACGCAGCCTGCCCACCCGCGGGGTCAGGCCGCTGCGTCGAAGCTCTTCTTCCACGCACCCGCGTAGACGACTTCGCCGAGCGCGTGGCGCGTGCGCGGCGCCTTCTCGCGATCGCGCAGCACGGGATCGAGCTTGTCGACATTGCCGTAGTGGCCGAGCGAAATGATCGACACGATCGCGACATCCGCCGGAATCGCGAACGCGTCGCGGAATGCCTTCGCGTCGAACCCGCTCATCTGGTGCGCGGCGAGGCCGAGCGCGTGCGCCTGCAGCACCAGCGACATCGCGGCGGCGCCGGCGTCGTACAGCGCGGTCGGCGCCGGCTCGCCCTTCGGCGTCAGCGTGTGCGCGGTGACCGCGATCAGCACCGGCGCCGGTGCATTCCAGCCCTGGTTGAACGGCACCAGCGTCGCGAACGCGCGCTTGAACGCGTCTTCGTCCTGGGTGCGATCGAATACGATGAAACGCCACGGTTGCGCGTTGTACGCGGACGGGGCCCAGCGTGCCGCTTCGAGCACCGCGTGGAGATCGCCGGCGCTGACGGCTTCATCCGAATACGCGCGGGGGCTCCAGCGGCCCGCGATCAGATCGTGAATCGAAACAGTGGTGGGAGCAGGTTTGACGGACATGCGGTTCCTCGCTGACATCGATGAAGGGGCGCGAACGCCCGGCGAACCGCAAGCATACCCGCTTGAGCGACAGCGCGCCCGATCCTGCCGCGCTATGCAAATCGCCGCGCGTGCAATGGCCGACCGCAGCGTGTGCGGCCGGCCGGTCCGCCGCGCTCAGGCCGCCTGCGCGGCCGCGCGCGACGGGCCGCGATTGATCCGCAGCACGATCAGCGCGCCGACGATACACAGCCCGCCCGAGATCATCGATGCGATCGTGTAGGTGCCGAGGCTCGCGCGCAGCAGCCCGGCGCCGAGCGCCGCGAACGCCGCGCCGAGCTGGTGGCCGGCGACGATCCAGCCGAACACGACCGGTGCGGCGGCCTTGCCGAACACGTCGGTCGCGAGCCGCACGGTGGGCGGCACGGTCGCGATCCAGTCGAGCCCGTAGAACATCGCGAACAGCGGCAGCCCGAAGAAATCGATCCCGAACGCATGCGGCAGGTAGATCAGCGACAGCCCGCGCAGCCCGTAGTACCAGAACAGCAGCACGCGGTTGTCGTAACGGTCGGACAACCATCCCGACAGCGTCGTGCCGAACAGGTCGAACACGCCCATCGCCGCGAGCAGCGACGCGCCCTGCACTTCGGTCATCCCGTAGTCGCTGCACATCGCGATCAGGTGCGTGCCGACATAGCCGTTGGTGCTCGCGCCGCAGATGAAGAAGCTGAAGAACAGCAGCCAGAAGTCGCGCGAGCGGCTCGCCATCAGCAGCGTGCGGAACGCGACCGCGAGCGGATTCTCCTTCGTCGCATCGGGCGCCGCCGGCGTATCGACCGGCTCGCCGTACGGGCGCAGCTTCACGTCGGCCGGCCGCTCGGGCAGCAGGAACGCGACCAGCGGAATCACGATCGCGGCCGCCACCGCGACGACCAGCACGACCGGCCGCCAGCCGTGGCGCTGCGCGATCGCCGCGAGCATCGGCAGGAACACGAGCTGGCCGGTGGCCGTGCTCGCGGTCAGGATCCCCATCACGAGGCCGCGCCGCGCATGGAACCAGCGCGTGACGAAGGTCGCGGACAGCGTCAGCGCGACGACGCCCGTCGAGCAGCCGACCATCAGCCCCCAGATCAGTACCATCTGCCAGCTCTGCGTCATCATCGACGACAGCGCGACGCCCGCGCTCATCGTCACGAGCGCGGTGAGGATCGTCGGACGCAGCCCGAAGCGCTGCATCGCGGCGGCTGCGAACGGGCCCGTCAGGCCGTACAACGCGATGTTCACCGAAATCGCCAGCGAAATCGCCGCGCGGCTCCAGCCGAGTTCGCGTTCGAGCGGCACCATCAGCACGCTCGGCGTCGCGCGCGTGCCGGCCGCCGCCAGCAGGATCAGGAATACCACCGCCGCCGCGAGCCATCCGTAATGGAAGCGCCCGCCGATTCGTGTCACTGCCCAGTTCATCTTCACGTTCTCCAGTTGGCGGTTCCGGCGCCATCGCACCACGCCGCCCCGACCAGGCCACCTCCGCCGCGCATTTCAACATCGGCTGACCCGGGCCGACGCTTGGCATTCGTCTGTCGATCCGGCCGCGATTGTTACCGACCGGTCACAACTGTGTTGCGATCGTAGTTACCAGTCGGTAACATGTCAAGCAATCCATTACGTAGTCGAGGGCCATCATGTCGGGCATCGAGGTCGCCAAACCGCTGGCGCGGCGCACGCGCCGGCCGATCGACGGCGCCACCGCGCAGGAGCATCTGCTGCGTGCCGCCGAGGAGCTGTTTTACAAGGAAGGGGTGCGCACGGTCGGCGTCGAGGCGGTGGTGGAACGCGCGGGCGTCAACAAGATGAGCCTGTACCGCCAGTTCTCGTCGAAGGACGAGCTGATCCTCGCGTATCTGGAACGGATGGACGCGTGCTTCTTCGAGCGGCTCGACACGAGCGCCGCGAAGCATCCGGGCCAGCCGAAGGCGCAGTTGATCCAGTACTTCGCCGATCTCGCCGAGCGCGCGACGCAAAAGGACTATCGCGGCTGCCCGTTCGTCAACGTGGCCGCCGAATTCCCGGATGCGTCGCACCCGGCGCGCGAACGCGTCGCGCAGAACAAGGAGCAGCTGATGAAACGGCTCGTCGCGCTATGCGAAAGCGCCGGCGCGCGGCAGCCGAAGGCGCTCGCCGATGCGCTCGCGCTGGTGGTCGAAGGCATCTATGCGGCCAGCCAGACCTACCGGCATGGCGAAACGCCGATCGGCACCGCGCCCGCACTCGTCACGCAATTGATCGAGGCGGCCTGCGCGTGACGGGCCGCGCGCGTTCGTCCCCGGCGCGCCCGCTACAATGCGGCCCTCTTCGCCCTTCCGCCCGACTGGTATCACGATGACCGACACCCGCCCCGATTCGCACGACGACATCCTCGCCGCCACGCGGCACTGGCTCGCGCGCGCGGTGATCGGGCTCAATCTGTGCCCGTTCGCGAAAAGCGTCTACGTGAAGGAACAGGTGCGCTACGCGATCAGCGAAGCGACGACGCTGGAGGACGCGCTCGCCGAACTCGAAACCGAGCTGCGCGCGCTGGAAGCGGCGGACCCGCAGCAGGTCGATACGACGCTCGTGATCTACCCGCACGCGTTCGCCGATTTCGTCGACTACAACGATGCGCTGTTCTTCGCCGAGCGGCTCGTGCGGCAATTGCGGCTCGACGGCGTGCTGCAGATCGCGAGCTTCCATCCGCAATACCGGTTCGACGGCACCGAACCCGACGACATCGAGAACTACACGAACCGCGCGCCGTATCCGATCCTGCACTTGCTGCGCGAGGACAGCATCGCACGCGCGGTCGACGCGTTCCCGGACGCGTCCGCGATCTACGAAAAGAATCAGGAAACGCTGCGCCGCCTCGGCCACGAAGGCTGGCGCGAATGGATGCGCCGGCCGGGCGACGACGTGTGATGCGGCGTGCCACGCGCGGCGCGGGCGCCATGCCCGCGCGACCGCGTCAGCCTTCGGCCGGCTCGACGGCGGCGTCGCCCGCCGCGGCGGCTTGCGCGACGAAGAAGCGCTCGTTCAGCTCGGCCAGCCCGAACATCGCGAGGATCTCGTTCAACCGCTCGCCCGGCTTGCGGCGCGGCAGGTTCTTGTACTGCGCGATGATCAGCTCGTTCTTCATCGAATGCTCCCAGCCGACCAGCTCGGTCACGCTGACCTGGTAGCCGTGCGCCTCGAGCTGCAGGCAGCGCAGCACGTTGGTGATCTGGCTGCCGAATTCGCGCGTATGCAGCGGATGCCGCCACACCTCGGTCAGCGCATTCGCGAGCGACTTGCCCTTGTTCTTGCGCAGCACGCCCGCGACTTCCGCCTGGCAGCACGGCACCAGCACGATGTGCTGCGCGCGCTTCCCGAGCGCGAAGCGGATCGCGTCGTCGGTCGCCGTGTCGCACGCATGTAGCGCGGTGACGACGTCGACCGTGTCGGGCAGTTGCGGCGACGTGATCGAATCGGCGACCGACAGGTTCAGGAACGACATGCCGCCGAACCCGAGCCGCGCGGCAAGCTCGGTCGAGCGCGCGACGAGTTCTTCGCGCGTCTCGATGCCGTACACGTGCGACGCGAACGCCGGTGTGCCGTGCCCCGGCTGCTGCTTGAAGAACAGGTCGTACAGGATGAAGCCGAGATACGACTTGCCGGCGCCGTGATCGACGAGCGTCACGTGGCCCTTGTCGGCCTGCACGCCGGCGAGCAGCGGCTCGATGAACTGGAACAGGTGATAGACCTGCTTCAGCTTGCGGCGGCTGTCCTGGTTCAGCTTCCCGTCGCGGGTGAGGATGTGCAGTTCCTTCAGCAGCTCGACGGACTGCTCCGGGCGGATTTCGTGGGTCTTGTTCGACATCGTGAAGCGCCGCCGGGCCACGGTCGGTCGACCACGGCCCGGCGGCGGAAATTCGTGAGGAATGGCGGTAGTTTACCGAAAATACGCGGTCAGGCCCGGGCGCCGAGCCGCCACAGCGACGTGACCTCAGCGCGACGCGCCGCATGCAGCGGATCGTCGGCGTCCGTCGACTTCGGATGCGCGGGGCGGATGTCGTCGCGGCCGAGCACGACGAGGCCGGCTTCGTCGATCCATTGCAGCAGGGTGTCGCGCGGCCGCAGCCCGAGATGCTCGGCGAAATCGGACAGGATCAGCCAGCCCTCGCCGCCCGGCTCCAGATGCGCGGCGAGCCCCGCGAGGAAACCGCGCAGCATGCGGCTGTCCGGGTCGTAGACCGCGTATTCGATCGGCGCGCTCGGCCGGGCCGGCACCCATGGCGGGTTGCAGACCACGAGCGGCGCACGGCCGGTAGGAAACAGGTCGGCCTCGACGATCTCGACCTGGCCCGCATGGCCGAGCCGCGCGACGTTCTCGCGCGCGCAGGCGAGCGCGCGCGGATCCTGGTCGGTCGCGACGACGCGCTCGACGCCGCGCGACGCGAGCACCGCCGCCAGCACGCCGGTGCCCGTGCCGATATCGAACGCGAGCGACGTCGCCGGCAGCGGCGCACGCGCGACGAGCTCGACGTATTCGCCGCGCACCGGCGAGAACACGCCGTAGTGCGGATGAATCGGCGCGCCGCCGAGCGCTGGGATCGGCACGCCCTTCTTGCGCCACTCGTGCGCGCCGACGAGGCCGAGCAGTTCGCGCAGCGACACGACCGACGGCGCGCCGCCGGGGCCGTATGCCTCCTCGCAGGCCGCCCGCACGTCGGGCGCGCGGCGCAGCGGGATCGTGTAATCGGCGTCCAGCGGGATCAGCAGCATGCCGAGCGTGCGGGCGCGCTGCGATTGCGCGAGACGATGCAGGTTGAACGCCTCGACGCCGGCCGCGGCTTTCGCTTTCTTCGGTTTGCGTTCGACACGGCGCGCCATCGCCTGCAGGAGCTGGCGCGCATTCTGGAAGTCGCCCTGCCAGACGAGCGCGGTGCCCTCGCAGGCGAGGCGGTAGGCCGCATCGGCCGTGAGGCGGTCGTCGGCCGGCACCGCGCGCTTCGGCGGTTGCACGCCGGCTTCGGAACGCCAGCGCACGGCATGATCGACGCCGTCGGCGTCGGTCCAGTGGAAAAGGGGGAAATCGGTCACGCGAACTCGGTACGGTTGGCTTCAACGGCGGCGAGAATTCACCGCGCGGACCACACCATACCGCGCTTTGCCCGACCCGGCAAAAACAGGCGCCGCGACGGTCGCCCGAAGGCATCCGCGCGGCGCCACCGTCAATCAGCCGAGATCGTAGGTTTCCGCAGTGGGCGCATCGCGCTTGACGGCCGCGATGCCGTTGTCGCGTGCCTGCGCGCTGCTGTACGTTTCGCTCGTGCCGATGACCTGGTGGTTCGCTGCCTTCAGGTTGAACATGGGCTCACCGTTGTGGGCGAGCTTGCGCTCGTAGCGCTCGTCGAGCGGCGCGTTTTCCCGCACGGACGCGATCCCGTTTCTCGCGCCGCTTTTCTCCTCGTACCGCTCGCTCGCGAGGATGATCTCGCCGTTCGCCGACTTCAGGTGGAAGTAGTACTGGCCGTTCGTGGCCTTCTTGAGCTCGAATTTTGCCGCCATGGAATTCCCCTAAAAGAATGTCCGACCCTCGGACATCGACAAGTGTAAGGGGGTCCATCGACCAAAGTCGACATCTCGCGAAGATAAGCGTCAAAGACTGTCAAATGGTGAATTTTCAGACACATTTGGCCGCCGTTGAAGTCCGCCGAACGATCTATCCGCCCCACCCCGGCAGGGTCGGCAGGCGCAGCGTGCCCGCGTCGCTGAAGTGTACGGTGCCGAGCCCGCTGCCCGCGAGGCGGCCGCGCAGCGCATACGGCAGTTCGCCGTTCGCGGCCGCACCGGGCAGGTTCCACGCCTGCCGCGCAGCCGCGAACGCCGACACCGAAACCGGCACGTCGAGCACGGCCTCGCCGAACCGCGGCACGGTGCCCGCCCGGTCGCTGACGCCGCTCGCGAACGGCGTGCCGTTCAGGTCGAGCGAGACCGAGATGCCGTCGTAGTCGATCGGCGCATCGGTCGGATTCTGCACGCGCAACTTCAGGCTGAAGCGCATCTCGAGACCCTGCCCGACGAGCGGGTCGAGCCCGGCGACCGACACGCGCACCGGCTCGCGCATGAGCCCCGCGCAACCGCCCAGCAGGAACCCGACGACGAACAGCAGCAGCACGGCGCGCAGCGGCGCGAGACGGGACAGGGTGCGTGGCATGGGAAGGTCTCCTCGCGGCAAGCGGTGAACGGGGCGCGTCGCTGCATTGTACCGACCGAGCCTGTACCGGCCGTGCCGCCCGTCACCGGATTTCGTAGTTTCCGCGGCAACGCAAGATCGTTAATAGATTAAAACTACGAAATTTCCGGCTAAACGGAAAGCGCATTAATGACTTCCAGCATTCAATGAAGCGCCCGGAATTCAATAGATGCTCTTTCTAAATTTTTCGTTTCCTTTACCCAAAACCATCAAGTATATTTACGCATCCTTGGAGCAAGCCGACAAACCTTGAAGCCGCATGACGGCGAATTTACGGGACGGCGACACGCTGTCCATCCGTCCTGCGGCCTGGCCCGGCCAGCCCCGTAGGTCGTCGGTTCAAAGGGATTGCGCGCCCGCGCCGGGCGCGCGGCCCCGTGTCGTGCGCGCGAAATCAATTCAGTACAACACGCGCCCGGCCATTTTGAACCGGCCAGTTAAACGACATCCGGAAATTCAGAGGGGGCAGTAAACCATGATTACCTTCACGTAGTCGGCCGCCGTCTTTTTCGAATAATCCGTCATTGGCATTTTTTCGCTGTTGATTAAACGGCGAGGGGATCGCTTTTGCCGGTGTTTTCGCAGCACTGAACGATTCATTCAACAATCGAGGTTTCAGTCATGTCGATTCATATTCGCAAGATGCGTTATCTGCCGCTCGTCGCCGCACTCGCGCTAGCCGGGTGCGGCGGCGACGACGGCGGTGCGGGCTCCGCTTCCGCGCTCAGCTCCGCCGGCGCGCCGCATACGGGCTCGTCGCCCGCCGTCACCGCGCCGCCGAGCGCATCCAACGTCGACAAGAGCGTCTCGCCTGTCGAATTGCCGGACACCGTGGTGCCTGTGAACTACCGGCTGTGGTTCCGCCCGAACGACGCGTTGAACGCGTTCGACGGCCGCGCCGACGTCGAGATCAAGGTGCTGAAGCCCGTCAACAACATCGTGATCGCCGGCCACCGGATCAAGTTCACCAACGGCCGCATCACGCTGCAGCCGGGCAACATCCAGCTGATCGCGACGCCGCAGGACAAGGGCGACTTCTATCAGCTGCGCCCCACTGCCGGCACGATCGCACCGGGCAACTATTCGCTGCACATGGAGTGGTCGGGCATCATCAACTTCAAGTCGTATGACGATCCGGTCAACCAGACGGGCGGCAGCTGCGGCGACGATCCGTACCCGGGCTGCTCGGCCGCAGAAGGCGTGTTCCGCGTCGACCTGAAGGGCACCGATGGCAAGACGAGCGGCGCGATCCTGACGCAGGGCGAAACCAACCTGTCGCGCCAGTGGTTCCCGGGCTGGGACGAGCCGGCGTTCCGCCCGACCTATGAAGTGACGGCCGAAGTGCCGCAGAACTGGCGCGTCGTGTCGAACGCGGCCGAGAAGCCGTCGACCAACGTCGGCGGCGGCTACAAGCTCGTGCAGTTCGAGAAGACCCCGCCGATGCCGTCGTACCTGCTGTTCTTCGGCGGCGGCCTGTTCGACACCTACGAGGACGACTTCACGAGCCCGCTGCCGGGCGGCAAGGGCGGCCTGCACCTGCGCGTGTTCACGCCGCCGGGCATGAGCGACTGGGCGAAGCCGGCGATGGACCGCACCAAGCAGGCGCTCGACTACTACTACCGCTACACGGGCATCCCGCTGCCGCTGACGAAGTTCGACACGGTGGCCGCGAACGACGCGTTCAAGGAGCAGAAGGACCTGAATTTCGGCGGAATGGAGAACTGGGGCTCGATCCTCGAGTTCGCCGACGACATCCTGCCGCAGCCGGGCCAGCCGATGTCGCGCTACGGCAACGAAGTGCTGACGCACGAAGTGGCGCACCAGTGGTTCGGCGATCTCGTGACGACCGACTGGTGGGACAACGTGTGGCTCAACGAATCGTTCGCGACGTTCTTCGAGACGAAGACGACGATCCAGTTCTTCCCCGACGAGTTCAGCTGGCTCGACCAGGTGAAGAACAAGTATCGCGTGATCAATCGTGACATCGGCCCGAACGCGTTCCCGGTCGCGCCGAACTTCAACGACTGGGCGTCGAACGACTTCGTGCTGAGCGCGAGCGCGTTCACGTACGACAAGGGCGGCCACGTGCTGAAGACGCTCGAGAACTATCTCGGTGAGCAGACGCTGCGCAAGGGTCTGCAGCAGTACCTGGTCGACTACTCGTTCGGCAACGGGACGCCGAAGCGTCTGTGGGACGCGCTGTCGAAGGAAAGCGGCCAGTCGGTCGGCCCGATCGGCGACAGCTACGTGCGTCAGACCGGCGTGCCGCTGATCTCGCTCGACACGCAGTGCGACATGACGAAGAACCAGACGATCGTCACGCTGAAACAGCAGCCGTTCCCGAACAAGAACGCGTATCCGGGCCTGCAATGGACGGTGCCGATCACGCTCGCGTACGGCCAGGGTCTCGCGAAACGCACGACGCTCGCGCTGAAGGACACGCAGGCGCAGACGCGGATCGACGGCTGCACGGGCGTGGTCGCCGACCCGAGCGGTCTCGACTACTACGTCGTGAACTACAGCGACGCGGCGTGGAGCGGGCTGCTCACGCAGGTGAACGGCTCGACCGATCCGGTGCTGCTGGCAAACCTGAAGAGCGAAGCGGCGCTGCTCGTCGCGAACAACCTCGCGCCGGCTTCGCGCTCGACGTCGATCGGCTCGGTCGCTTCGCCGGCCGCGATGAAGCTGCGCCAGACGCCGACCTTCGGCGGCATCGAGCCGGTGACGAAGGAACGCCCGGCACGGCAATACCAGGGCCTCTTCAAGCCGCGCAAGGTAGTAACGCAGTAACGGTGCAGATCCGGTCGGCGCCGCGCGACCCGCGGTGCCGGCCGGCGTACCGGTTTCTCCGACCTGTTGACGGGCCTCGCATGCGAGGCCCTTTTTTCATGCGGCACGGCGTTCGCCGGCCGTCACGCCCATGCGGCATCCCACGCCGGCTGCGCGAACCACGTGGCGAGGAACGCGACGAGCCGCGACGTGCGCGCACTGCCGCGCGGCTGCTGACGCAGCACGTGAATCGTCGCCGGCTCGGGCGCCGCCGCGTACTGCGGCAGCAGCGCGCGCAACCGTCCGTCGCGCAGCGCGTCCGCCACGAGCCAGGTCGGCAGGTGCGCGAGACCGAGCCCGTCGATCGCCGCCTCGAGCAACGCTTCCGAATGATTGCTGCGAAACCGCGGCTGCGCCGGCACGTGACGGCGCTCGCCGAAGCGCCATGCGCCGGGCGGCGGCGCGCCATGCCACGCGAGACAGTCGTGGCCGGCGAGCGCGTCGGGCGAGGCGGGCTCGCCGCGCCGGGCGAGGTAGGCCGCGCTCGCGCACAGCACGCGCCGCTGCGGCGCCAGCACCGTCGCGACGAAACGCGTGTCCTCGAGCGGGCCGATGCGCACCGCGAGATCGACGTCGGAGCCCAGCCGTGCGCCCTGCAGGTCGACCATGCTGTCGGTCAGCACCAGGTCGACCTGCAGCGCCGGATGGCGCTGCATGAACGCGGCCAGCGCAGCCATCAGGTGCCGCCGGCCGAACGGCGCCGGACAGTCGATGCGCAGCAGGCCGCCCGGTTCGTCGTGCTGGCTGTGCAGGTCTTCCTGTAGTCCGCGCAGTTCGGCCAGCATGCGGGCCGCGCGCCCATATAGAAGCTGCCCGGCCTCGGTCGGCCGCAGCGCGTGCGTGGTGCGATGCAGGAGCCGGATGCCGAGCTGCGTCTCGAGCCGGTCGATGCGCCGCGTGACCGACGACGCGGCGACGCCGAGCCGGCGCGCGGCCGCCGAGAAGCTCTGCTGGTCGACCACGTCGACGAACAGCGCGAGGTGCGGGGAAAGGAAGTCGTCCATGCGGGGGCCTGCTGATTTGGCTATGCGGATAACGCAAAACAATCATCCGCCTTTGCACGTTTCCGTGTCAAACCGGGCCCACTAGACTGCATTCACCGGTTTCATCCGCCGCACGCGCCGGCCCGCCGGGCCGGGCAGCCGCCATCTTCACGGAGATCATCATGCGCAGCATCCGCTTCGACACCCCCGCCGCCGACATCGAGTCGCTCGACGCGCGGGTCCGGGACATCGCCCCGCCCGTACCGGCCGACGGCCAGGTGCTGATCGAGGTGCGCGCGGCCGGCGTGAATCCGAGCGACGTGAAGGCCGCGCTCGGCCGCATGCCGCATGCGGTGTGGCCGCGCACACCCGGGCGCGACTGGGCCGGGATCGTGCGCAGCGGCCCCGACGACTGGATCGGCGCGCCGGTGTGGGGCTCGGGCGGCGATCTCGGCGTCGGGCGCGACGGTTCGCATGCGGAATGGCTCGTGCTGGACGCCGCGCACGTGCGTCGCAAGCCGGGCGTGCTGACGCTCGACGAGGCGGCCGGCGTCGGCGTGCCGTTCGTCACCGCGTACGAAGGCCTCCGTCGCGCCGGGATGCCGACGGCCGACGACGTCGTGCTCGTGTTCGGCGCGAACGGCAAGGTCGGTCAGGCCGCGATCCAGCTCGCCACCGCGCGCGGCGCGACCGTGATCGGCGTCGAGCGCGGGCCCGGCGACTATCGCGGTCACGCGTCGGGCGACGTCCACATGATCGACGCGTCGAGCCGCGCGGTGGCCGACGCGGTGCGCGAGTTGACCGGCGGCCACGGCGCGGACGTCGTCTACAACACGGTCGGCAGCCCGTATTTCGACGCGGCGAACGCGTCGATGGCGATCGGCGCGCGGCAGATCTTCATCTCGACGATCGAGCGCAGCGTGCCGTTCGACATCTTTTCGTTCTATCGCGGCCAGCACACGTTCGTGGGCATCGATTCGCTGCAGCTCGGCGCGGCCGCGGTCGCGCAGATCCTCGACACGCTCGCGCCCGGCTTCGGCAACGGCACGCTGCGCCCGTTCCCGATCGGCGACGACTACGTGTACCCGCTCGAGCGTGCGCACGACGCGTATCGCGCGGTGCTGGCCGGCGCGCGCGAGCGCGTCATCCTCAAGCCCTGACGCCGGACCTACAGGAGACCGCCATGATGGATTACGTGACCTCGCTCGCGGTGGGCATCGGTGTCGGCGTGTTGTACGCGCTGCTGCACGTGCGCTCGCCGGCCCCGCCGCTCGTTGCGCTCGTCGGCCTGCTCGGGATGGTGATCGGCGAACGCGCGATCGCGCTGCTGCGTTGATGCGACGCCCGATGCCGCGCTAGCGATCGTCGCGGCGTCGGAACGCCCACCACGCGGCCAGCGCGGTGAAGCCGGCAACGAGCAGCACCATCAGCCAGAAGCCGTGCTTGTTCTCCGAGAACGGCACGCCGCCGACGTTCATCCCGAAGAAGCCCGCGACGATGTTGATCGGCAGCGCGATCACGGTGACGAGCGTCAGCGTGAACAGCGTCCGGTTGTTCTGCTCGTCGAGGCGCGAACCGATCTCTTCCTGCAGCAGCTTGATCCGCTCGTTGAGCCCCGCCAGATCGGCGAGCACCAGCGAGAATTCCTCGGTCGACTCGCGCAGCTCCTGCACGTCTTCCGTGTGCAGCCACGCGGGCGGCTTCGCGAGCAGCCGGAAGACCGAGCCGGGCTCCGGCGCGAGCATGCGCTGCAGGCGCGTCAGCGTGCGGCGCATCGCGCCGAGCTCGCTGCGGCTCGACGTGAGCCGCTGCGACAGGAAGCGATCCTCGATGCGGTCGACGTCGATGCTCGTGCGCCGCATGATCTGGATCAGCAGGTCGGCCTGATCGCGCAGCAGATGCACGAGCAGCTCCGCGGGCGAGCGGAACAGCTCGCCGTCGCGCACGGACGCGCGCAGCGTGTCGACCGAGCGCAGCGGCTTGAGCCGCGCGGTCACCATGATGCGCCGCTCGACGTGGACGAACAGCGTAGCGATCTCCGACGGCGTGAGTTCGAGGTTGAACATCACGTCGTTGACGATCGCGCGCAACGCGCCGTCCTCCTGCTCGATGCGCGTCGAGCGCGAGCCTTCGTGCAGGAATTCGAAGAAGCTGTCGGGCAGCCCGAGATGCGTGCGCATCCAGCGCTCGCTCGCGCCGTGCGCGAGATTGAAATGCAGCCAGACGAAATCGCCCGATGCGGCCGCGCCGTGCTCGCGGCACGTGCGCAGCCACGCGGCGGCCGCGTCGGCATCGAGCAGCGCGCCGGCGCCGCCCGGAACGAAGCGGAATCCGCACACCATGCCGGACGTATCGGCGCCGTAAGTCTGTACGATCAGGTCCATCGTGTCGAAGGGGGTGCGGCGCGCGGCGCGCCGCACATCGCGGGTCGCGGGCCCGCGCCGGGAAAAGAAAGGAAACGTATGCCCGACGGGCGTGACGCGTTCGTGACAGCGTCACGCGGCATCATACCGGCAGCTTCTCCGCGCCTCCGAAATCAACGCGCCGCCCGATGGGCGGCGCTGACAGGGAAGCATCGTGGCGTGCGCGACGCGCGTTACTGCCGCGTCTCCGACTGCGCGGCGCTCGGGCACGCGGGATCCTTGCCCCAGTGGCCGTCGCACACGCGCCAGCGGCACAGCTGATCCTCGAAGAAACCGCGCTCCGAACACTCCTTCACGCGCGTCCCCAGCGAGCCGCCGGTCGCGGCCGTCTTGGTCGGCACGGCCTGCGCCTTCTGGGCGGCGAGTTTCTTGTCGGCCGGCTTCGTGCGCGCGACGAGCGCGGCGAGCAGATCGGCATCCGGATCGTCCTTCGCGCCCGCCTTCGCGGTTCGGGCCGGCGCCGCTTCGCGGCGCTTCTTCGCCTGCGCGAGCTCGGCCTGCTGTTCCTTGCGATGCTTGCGGGCTTCGGCCTTCGTGTCGGCCTTCGCATCGGTCTTGCCGTGGGCCGCGGCCTTCGTGCTCTTCGACGCGTCGGCCTTCGCCGTCTTGGTCGTCGCCGCTGCCGCGGCCGCCGCCGTTGCGGCGACGCCGGCCGTGGCCGCCGCGCCCGAACCCTCGTCGGTGCCGTTGGCGAGCGCACGCGACAGGCGGCTGTTGTCCGCGGCGGAAGCGGATGCGGATGCAACGGTCTGGGACGCCGAATCGTCGTTGACGATCGTGGCCGGTTGCGCGGCCGGTGCAGCGGATGCGCCATTCTGCGCGACCTGCACGGCGGCGCCGCTGGCCGGTGCGGCCTTGGCCGGCGCAGCCGCCGCCGGTGCCGGCGCGGCCGCGATCGCGGCAGGCTGCTCGCCCGGCGACTGCTGCATGCGCCACGCGCCCCAGCCGCCGACGGCCACGACCAACGCCACGACGGCGGCGATCGGCGCCTTCAGCGAACGGCGCGGCGGCTCGGCGGGCGGCGTGACACGCCCTTCCAGATCCGCGAGAATGCGCGACTGCCGAGGTCCTCCCTCGCCTGCCGGTTTAGTATCGGACAGCAGGCTGGGCGGAGTTTTCGAATTTGAATTTTCCGGCGCACTCATTCAGCGTCTCATTGAATCCTGGTTTAATTCACCGCGATAATATAGCCCGGCCTCTCGAAGCAGCCTGATTCTAAGAGCAAGCATTGCAAAACACAATCAATTCCAATTTCCGGGGATTTCGTTGATTGCCGTCGCACTCGTCGCCTATTTCGCCCTTGCCGTCGCCATCGCGGCACTGTTGCTTTTACCGGGTATCCGCGCGACCGTTTTCGAATCCGTGGCCCAGTTTCACGGCCGTCTCACGCGCCGTGCGAACGCTCGCGCCGCCCGCGCGCGGAGTCAGATTGTTAAATCGGCAAGCGTGACGCGCGGTGCATTTAGTGACGTGCAAAATTTACTGGTTCGGCGGCGCTTGATGATTATGGTGTCGGCAGGTATTCTTGCGACGCCGCCATTGGTGGCCATTGCGTTACGCGGTCGGCAATTATTTCAGTACGACGACACCGCGCGCGTGCCCGACGAGAAGATCGCCGCGCTGTTGCAGGGCGAACAACTCGTGCCGCCGCCGCCGTTGCCGCCGGAAGTCTTTGCCACGAAGGAAGTCGAACAGGTCCGCCCGGCGCTGAAGGACGCAAGCCGCGACTGGAACCTGCTGGACCCGGATTTCCGGACGCGTTTGCTGCTGGTCTACAAGATCATGCACGAACAACATGGTTACGAAATGGCGCTGCTGGAAGGCTACCGGAGCCCGGAACGACAGAACCGGCTCGCGCAGATGGGCACGAACGTGACCAATGCGGCGGCCTTCCAGAGTTATCACCAGTTCGGGCTGGCGGCCGACAACGCGTTCCTGCGCGACGGCAAGCTGGTCATTTCCGAGAAAGATCCGTGGGCGATGCGCGGCTACCAGTTGTACGGCCAGGTCGCCGAGCAAGTCGGCCTGACCTGGGGCGGCCGATGGAAAATGATGGATCTCGGGCATGTGGAATACCATAAACCCGGTTTTAAACTGGGACGCGGCAGCTAGTCAGCGCTGCCGGACAAGAAATAATGAGGGCGGCATGGGGCTTTTTAATCACCCGGCAGGAAACGATTTGGGCGGCGCAAACAATCGGGCATTCCGGTGCGCGATTTTTTCCGGCCGCCGCTTCCGTTTTAAATCTCACAGCGTCCTTTCGTTAATGCGCGCGCCTGCTCCGATGCCGCGAGCGCATTGATGCCAGCCTCCTTCATCCTGTTTGACAGCATGGCGACACATCGCGGCGCCACCCTTGCCGCTCGGCGCGCCTGCGTCGCCTCATCGAATCGCACCGGAACCTGAACGTCCTATGCAACGCATCCTCAACGTGCTGACTCATCCGCGTACGCTCTCGATCGTCGGGATCGTCGCGCTAGCGGCCATCCTGTTCATCGTCGCCGACATGTTGCAGCTGCCGCTCCTGTGGGCGGCGATCGCGTTCGCGGCGGTCCTCGCGCTGTGGCTCGTCGTCGCGCTGTGGCGCCGCTGGCGCGTGAAGCGCGCGAACCAGCAGCTCGGCCAGGTGCTGGAAGAGCAGGCGGAAACCGGCAAGATCGCCGCACCGGCCGCCGCCGCGCTCGCGCCGGACGCGAAGACGGCCGACCTCGACGTGCTGCGCACGCGCCTGTCGGACGCGGTGAAGACGATCAAGACGTCGAAGATCGGCCAGGTGTCGGGCGGCTCCGCGCTGTATGAACTGCCGTGGTACATCGTGATCGGCAACCCGGCCGCGGGCAAGAGCAGCGCCGTGCTCAATTCCGGCCTGCAGTTCCCGTTCGCGGACAAGAACAGCGCCGTGATCCACGGCATCGGCGGCACGCGTAACTGCGACTGGTTCTTCACGACCGAAGGGATCCTGCTCGACACGGCCGGCCGCTATTCGGTGCACGAGGAAGACCGCAGCGAGTGGCTCGGCTTCCTCGGGCTGCTCAAGCGCTACCGTCCGAAGGCGCCGATCAACGGCATCATCGTCACCGCCAGCATCGCCGAGCTCACTGGCAATCGCCCCGAATTCGCGATCAACCTCGCGAAGAACCTCCGCCAGCGCGTTCAGGAGCTGACCGAAAAGCTGGAAGTGTTCGCGCCGGTCTATGTGATGTTCACGAAGGCCGACCTGATCACCGGCTTCACCGAATTCTTCAGCAGCAGCGACAAGCACGAGTACGACCGCGTGTGGGGCGCGACGCTGCCCTACGAGCCCGACGACAAGCGCGACGTCGTCGCGCAGTTCGACACGCACTTCGAGGAACTCTACGAAGGGCTGAAGGAAATCAGCGTCGCGCAGCTGTCGCTGTCGCGCGGCAACCAGCTGTCGCCGGGCCAGCTGAGCTTCCCGCTCGAATTCTCGACGATCAAGCCGTCGCTGCGCGCGTTCCTCGCGACGCTGTTCGAGAACAACCCGTTCCAGTACAAGCCGATCTTCCGCGGTTTCTACTTCACCAGCGCGCTGCAGGAAGGCGAAACCAACAGCGCGGCCGCGCAGCGCATCGCGCACCGCTTCGGCCTCGACGGCAGCGCGCTGCCGAAACCGCACAGCGCGTTCTCGAAGAACGGCTTCTTCCTGCGCGACCTGTTCTCGAAGGTGATCTTCGCCGACCGCCAGACGGTGCGCCAGTTCGCGAGCCCGACCAAGACGCGGCTGCGCTACGCGACCTTCTTCGGCTTCGTCGCGGCGCTCGCGCTCGCGCTCGGCGGCTGGACCTGGTCGACGATCGGCAACCAGCAGCTCGTGTCGAACGTGCAGGCCGACCTCGACAACGTCACGCGCCTGCAACAGGGCCGCAACGACCTGCAGTCGCGCCTGCAGGCGATGGACATCATCGAGGACCGGATCGAGCAGCTCGAACAGTTCCGCCGCGACAAGCCGCTGTCGGTGTCGCTCGGCCTGTACCAGGGCGACCGTCTCGAGCAGCACCTGCTGACCGAGTACTACAACGGCGTGCGCCAGATCCTGCTGGCCCCCGTGTCGCAGAACCTCGCGTCGTTCATGAAGGACGTGAACGCGCACCCCGAGCAGCTCGTGCCGATGACGCGCCCGCCGGAATCGGGCGCCGTGCAGGGCGGCACGATGCCGGTGTCGACGAACGCGGCAGGCGCCGCGCCGCAGGCCGGCGCCGTGCTGGCCGCGTCGGGCGCCGCGCCGGCCGCCGCCCCGCAGCAGCCCGCCGCGCCGCAGGGCGGCCTCTACAGCGACGCGTCGCCGACCAACGTGCAGGACGCGTACAACGCGCTGAAGACCTACCTGATGCTGTCCGACAAGCGTCACGTCGAACAGGCGCACCTGACCGACCAGCTCGCCCGCTTCTGGCGCGGCTGGCTCGAGACGAATCGCGGCAACATGCCGCGCGACGAGATGATCCGGAGCGCCGAGCGCATGATCTCGTTCTACCTGTCGCGCGTGAACGACAACGACTGGCCGATGATCGACGCGAACCTCGCGCTCGTCGACCAGACCCGCGAGAACCTGCGCCGCGTCGTGCGCGGCATGCCGGCCCGCCAGCGCGTGTACGAGGAAATCAAGGCCCGTGCGTCGACCCGCTTCGCGCCGATGACCATCGCGCGCATCGTCGGCGACGGCAACCAGGGGCTCGTGGCAGGCAGCTACGCGATTCCGGGCACGTTCACGCGTGAAGCGTGGTTCGACTACGTGCAGCCGGCGATCCGCGATGCGGCGACCAAGGAACTGCAGGCGAAGGACTGGGTGCTCAACACGTCGACGCAGGACGACCTGACGCTCGAGGGCAGCCCCGAGCAGATCCAGAAGACGCTCGTCGGCATGTACAAGACCGAGTACGCGCAGCACTGGCAGAAATTCATGCAGGGCATCGCGGTCCAGGGCTTCACCAGCTTCGGCCAGGCCGTCGATGGGATGAACCGCCTCGGCGACCCGCAGGATTCGCCGATCCGCAAGATCCTCGAGACCGCGTACGACCAGACGTCGTGGGACAACCCGTCGCTCGCGAACGTGACGATCAAGAAGGCGCAGACGGGCGTCGTGAACTGGGTCAAGCAACTGTTCACGCGCTCGCAGGCCGGCCAGATGGCGGCAGCCAACATCGACATCAACGGCAATCCGGCCGAGGTGCCGATGGGTCCGATCGGCCAGGAATTCGTCGGCCTCGCGCGGATCGTCGCGACGCATGACGGCACGTCGATGCTGAAGGGCTACATGGAGTCGCTGTCGAAGGTCCGCACCCGCTTCAACGTGATCAAGAACCAGGGCGACCCGGGGCCGGGCGCGCGCCAGCTGATGCAGCAGACGCTCGACGGCAGCGGTTCGGAACTCGCCGATTCGCTGAAGCTCGTCGACGAGCAGATGCTGACGGGCCTGACCGATTCGCAACGCAAGTCGCTGCGCCCGCTGCTGGTGCGGCCGCTGATGCAGGCGTTCGCGGTCGTGATCCAGCCGGCCAGCGCCGAAGTCAACAAGGTGTGGAACGCGCAGGTCTACCAGCCGTTCCAGAGCTCGCTCGCGACCAAGTACCCGTTCGCGGCGAACGCGAAGGTCGAGGCCGGCGCCGGCGAGATCGCGCAGGTGTTCGGCCCGGACGGCTCGATCGCGAAGTTCGTCGGCACGACGCTCGGGCCGCTCGCGGTGCGCCGCGGCGACACGCTCGCCGCCCGCACGTGGGGCGACATGGGCATCGGGCTCACGCCGGACTTCACGAACGGCTTCGCACGCTGGGTCGCGCCGCTCGCGGGCGGCGCCGCCGGCAGCGCGGCCGCGTCGTCCGAGCCGCAGACCGTGTTCCAGATCCTGCCGCAACCGAGCACGGGCACGACGGAATACACGATCGCGATCGACGGCCAGCAACTGCGCTACCGCAACACGCCGCCGCAGTGGACCAACTTCGTGTGGCCGAACCCGCAGGGCGCGCCGGGCGCGACGCTGTCCGCGACGACCTTCGACGGCCGCACGGTGCAGCTCGTCAACGAGCCGGGCCGCTACGGTCTCGAGAAGCTGATCAACTCGGCGCAGCGCAAGCGCCGTCCGGACGGCACCTTCGACCTGACGTGGGCACAGGGCAGCGTGAACGTGTCGGTGACGATGCGCATCATCAGTACGTCGCAACCGTCGGCCGGTGGCGGCGACCAGCCGCAGCAGCAAAGCCTGCGCGGCCTGCAGCTGCCGTCGTCGGTCGCCGACGCGAGCGCAGGCGCCGCGCAGAACGCGACGCAAGCCGGCACCGGCACGCCGGGTGCCGCGCCGGCCGTCGCGGCCGCCAACGCAACGAATGCACAGAGGGCGCAATGACGCAAACCGTACAGGCGCAAATCGCCTACTTCGGCAAGATTCCGTCGCGCGGCGACTTCGTGAAGAGCGCGCACAATCCGCAGCTGCTGCAGACGCTCGATCGCTGGATCGCGCAGGCGCTCGAGCTGCTCGCGGAAGATCCGCGCTGGAAGATCGTTTACGAGGACGCGAAGCCGATGCATTTCGCGTTCCTCGGTTCGCGCAGCAAGCTCGCGATCGCGGGCCACATGGTCGCGAGCCACGACGTGTCGATGCGCCGCTTCCCGTTCCTCGGCGCCACCGCGCTGGAGGTCGACCGGCCGCTGGCGTTCCTCGCGCGCAGCCCGCTCGCGTTCGCGCGGCTGTGGTCGCGCGTCGCCGCGCAGATCCCGCCGCTGCTCGGCAAGGACGAGCCGCCCGGCGCGCTGCAGGCGCTCGGCGACACGCAGGTGCCGATCGACGTCGGCGGCCCCGGCACGTCGCATGACGGCACCTTCAACGATTTCGTCGAACACCAGTCGCTGCACGGCCTGCAGGAGATGCTGCTCGAAAGCGGTCATCCGGTGCGGCTGCGCGGCGCGATGCTCGCGCTCGGCTCGCTGCTGCGGCCGGTGATGCAGAGCGGCTCGTCGCACATCGAACGCGGCCTCACGCTGCCGCTGCCGGTCGATCCGTTCTACCGCAGCCTCGTCGCCGCGTTCTGGCTCGAGCTGATCGCGCCGTTCGTCGCGCAGGCCGACTTCGAGCTGGCGATCTTCATCGGCACGATCGCCGAACGCGAACGGCTCATCATCGGCTTCAACGGCGCGTCGGCGAAGACGCTGCTGAGCGTCGTCGACCCGCAGACCTACGCCGCCCACAACATCGACATCGACGATCCCGAGTGGATCGACGCCCATGCGCAAAACGATCACCAGATCAGCAAGCTCGTCAGCTACCTCGACCAACCGCAACTCTCGCTGCGTGTCGCCATCGACGCGTTCCGCGAAGCGTTCATCGGAGGCTGACGGCATGCATCGCACGATTCAGGTCCGGCGCGCGCGCCTGTCGTCCGCCGTCTCGCCCGCCCTCGCCGCGCTGTTCGCGGCCGGCCTCGTCGCGAGCGGCGCGGCCTTCGCGCAGAACACGGGCGCGACCGCCACGCCGGTCGGCAACGGCACGGTCGCGACGACCGCGCTGCCGCAGGCGAACCCGAACGCCGGCGGCGCGTCGGGCACGGTGGTGCACGGCACCACCGCCGGCACGATCGCGCCGCCGCCCGCGAATGCAACGCCCGGCCAGGTGGTTGTCGGCGGCAAGGTGCCCGACGAAGCGACCAAGGCCGCCGTGCTGCAGAAGCTGCGCGACACCTACGGCGCGACGAACGTCGTCGACCAGGTCGAGGTGGGCGACGTCGCGACGCCGCCGAACTGGAGCGCGAACGTGCAGAAGCTGCTCGGCGCGCAGCTCAAGCAGATCAGCAAGGGCCAGTTGAAAATCAATGGCACGCAGATCGAGATGAAGGGCGAGGTGCACAACGAGGCGCAGCGCCAGCAGCTCGCGAGCGACATGGCGAACACGCTGAACCCGACGTACACGATCAAGAACGGGCTGCGCGTGTCGGCGTCCGAACAGGGCGTGCTCGACCAGACGCTCGCGAACCGGACGATCGAGTTCGAGACCGGCAGCGCGACGCTGACGCCGCAAGGCAAGCTGATCCTCGACCAGATGGCGGCCGCGCTCGCGAAGATGCAGAACCGCACGGTCGACATCATCGGCCACACCGACAATTCGGGGAACCGGACGTCGAACATCGCGCTGAGCCAGGCGCGCGCGGATGCGGTGAAGGGTTATCTGATCACGAAGAGCATTCCGCCGCAGCAGATGACGACGACGGGGGTCGGGCCGGATCAGCCGATCGCGCCGAATGATACGGCGGATGGCAGGGCGAGGAATCGGCGGATCGAGTTCCGGGTGGGGCAGTAAACGAGGGCGGCGATTGTGCGGGCCCGTGTTCGACGCTTGACGATGGACATGAATGTTGCATTGCGCGCCGGCCGGGTCTTGCCTGATTTTGGCGATCTGCCGGCCGGTCGCGAATGAGATCACGGGCTACTCGACTGGACGCTCGCAATACGCACGATCGAATCCCGGGATCGGGCAGCGGGTTGCGGGGGCTTGGGGGCAAAGCCACCACCTTGTGAGGGCGACCTCAGCACGCCGCCCACCATGCGCTACGGCGCGTTCCCACGCAGACGGACAACGCCCGGCGACTGCTCGAAATCCTCGATCGACATATCGAGCTGTGACGGCGGTCCATCCGCCACACCCAGTGAATAAACGTCGTCGATCAACCAAGCGTCACCTTCCTTGACGAGGATGACGTCCGAGCGCCCCACCGAATAAGGCTTGCGGGCGCCCTTCACCATCTCGGACCAGTCGACACGGACTCGGACGCGCGATGGATCCGCGGCCAGTATCCTCACGGGACGCGTCACCTTCATTCGCACGTCGTTGCCATAGTTCGATGGATCGCTGTCGATCTCGGAGTCGGACAAGCGTACGTCGAGCATTCCAGTCACCTTGTCGGAATCGACGCACGTTCTTTTCATCTGCGCAAACAGTGCATGCGAAAAGACCGTCTTGAATGTCCTCGTATACTGCGCGTCGCGATACGCGCGGTGATGCACGCGGGGGTCCAGCGGCATGCCGTTGTCGTCGGTACGGCTGAAACGGCACGACGCGTCAGCGTGTGACAGTGAGTAGTATTGCTTGACGGTCGCCTCGATCTGCGCGGCGTCCGCCGCTGCAACGCGAGCCACCTGAGCCTCCGATGCCGCGCACCAGGCCAGCATCGATATCGACAGGAACAACGACGCACGCAGTTTCAATTACTGAACTCCTTAACATACTTATCGAAATCGGCCTTGAGCTGCGCCATTGTGTAGCCTTGATCTTGACTCGTGCCAGGCATACATGCCCATTCGTTGCGCAGCAACGCTACGGCTTTCTCGATCTCGCCCGTTCTGACGTAACCAAGAGCCGTGGGTTGCGGCTGACCGCTCTTGTCGAAGCGGCCAGGATGCCCCTCCATTAAAAACACCGCGTAGCGATCCTGGGTAGCGGGCTGAAAGTCGGCAGGCAAAGCACCCTGCTCCGGTCGCTGCCCGGCGAACCATGCAGCTTTAGTCATCTGATACGCGCCTTGATGATGCGCGCCATCTGGGTACGTCGACAAATCCTTGAGCGCACCTGACAGAGTGTAGACGCCCTGGGACGCGTAATACGTCTTCGCGTCCCCACCCAGTTCAAGGAACGTCTTCGCTTCCCGGCTGCGGATGATCTTCAGAAATGCCTTCATGCGCGCAAGCGGCAGCGGGTCACTGAAGCCTTGTTTCCTGTAGATTCCAATCGGTTCATAAAAGTGCCGGGTCTTACCAGGACCGGCACCACTGACACATAGATAATTGCGCTTGAAATCGCTGACATAATAGTGATACGTACGGATGTCGATATGACCTGGTTGGCCTTTCCCATCGGCGGTTTCAGCATCGCCCATCACGTGGTATACGATCACGTCGCCGGGCAATGCCCAACGCGCGTCGGGCAATTGGCTCGTAACATTGACGAAACCCTGCGACTCCAGAAATGCTCCGGCCACCTTCGCATAGCTGCCGCCTGCTCCGGCAAACGTTCCGTTCTTCTCGCGGACGAATTTGATCGCGTTTGCTTTCCAGAGCGCGACCTTAACGTACATGTAGCACTGACCACGCGACTTCTTCGTTTCCTTGGTTCCATACTGGATTGTGCCGTCTGCAATCTGCTTGAGGTTCACGACCGTGGACGACGATGGCATCGCATATGTCGTCTGCTCCTCAGCGATGTCGCTCATCTTCTTTGCGACTGCGCCAAGATCGACCTTTGCGGCTTGCTCAGAAGCGGTCGAAGAAGCGGACGCTGCGGGCCTCGCTGAGCCTGCCGATTTTCCCGCGACTGGGTTCGTATCCATCCCGAGCCAGTTCTCGATGAAATGCCAAGCAGCATTGATCTTATGCCCGGCCCAATCGCTCCACGTCTCTTCCGGCTGGGCCTGTGGATGTCCAACCGAATCTCGCTTTGTCGCAACGGTCGACGCAGTGGGTGTCCTGCCGGCCCCTCCCTTCGTTCCGGCCGGCTTAGTCATCGATGTCCTCGCACTCGTCGACGGCTTACTCACTGGCGTCGGCTGAGTGGCGGAAGCCGTGTGCGTAGATGATGTATTCGCCGCCCCTGACGACATTCCCGGCGAATGAGTGGCCGCGGGGCTCGTAGCAGTACCGGTGGATTGCGCAGCTGTCGCATCCATCGACGAAGTCGACGCACCTACGGGAGGTGGGGAGGTTGCCGCACCGCCCGACGCAGCTGAGGCAGTCGAGATCGGTGTCTTTTGCTGCGTACCTCTACCAGCATCGTCTACATATGCGGGATGAGCTTCCACATCGCCATCATCCACTTGGGTTTGCGATGGGGGCTCCTTGTGCACATCGTCCTCCGCCCCGCCATGCAACTGGGTCGAAGTCTTGAGGAGCATACTCGGGCTCATCATCGTGATCGTACTGTCCACGCTAGGAACCGTGAAACCCGCCACCTGCTTATAAGCGCCGGCGTCCGTCTTGACTGAGATGGAGCAATCCGCGCCGGGCGCATAAATGCTGACTGGTGCCGCCAGTCCATCAGAGTCGGTTACGCCATCGACGATGATACTTCCCGACTGCAGTCGATATCTCAATCCATCAATCGGGCTACCGTCAAGGCCAATGAAACGGCATTCGATTTTTGGCAAAGTGACTGCATCAGCCTGTTCCGTCTGCTGTTCACTCGTCTCGCTGTTTGCATCCCCCTTATCTACGCCATCCAAAGCACTTTGCGCAGCCGGGGTGCTCTGGACAGCTTGATCGATCGGCGTATTCTGGTCGACCGCAGGCGGCACCGACGAGACCGCGGAAGATTCGGTCATTTGTTCCTGCTGATGCGCCGGCCCAGCCTCTACAGCATTGGAGTCAAATGGCATTGCCTCCGTTACACCCATGTCGTTGGGGGCATTTGCCTTCACATCGTCGATATTGTCCCCTTGCTCGCTCGGCGGGAACAGTCGCGTTGGTGCGTCGTCAGAATTGGTCGCCATTGTCTGCAATCCTTAAACCTGTGTCGTGTCGTCGTGTTCGGCGAAGTGGGCCGAGTCGATAAACATTCGCCACGGGTCATCGCCCACATACAGCTTCAAGTTCGATTCGTTTCGAGTAAATACACGGCTCGTCATGCCGTTCGAATCCAACAATCCACTACTCACGACTGCGCCTGATTCATCCTTGAATGCGTAAGGCACACGTCCGAGCGGAATGCCGAATTCCTGACCCAACATCCGCTTGACTTCAACGCGCTGGCTATACACCTGTGGCGTCACCAACACTGGAAGAGCAGGCAGCGTATACTGCATGCTCGTCGGTCCGCTGAACGGGTGCTGCGCCCCCTTGAAATCGACTTTCCCTGGCGCGTGAATCTCGATTTTGCCGCCCTTGATCCGGATGTAAGCGCCACCCGACGTCAGCAATATCTCCTGCTTCGCAGCTACGTCGACAGCCTCTGTCGCCGCCATCACCTTCACGGTCTTCTGCGCTGTAAGTTCGACGTTGTCCGCGTGCGCCTGAACCTCGACCTTGCCCTTCGCAGCGAACAGCTTCATCCCGGCGTTCTGCGCGAACAGGCTGAGGCGATCCCGGATGCCGGCGATCAGCGACTTCCCGCTGGTGATGAACGTGCTTTGCCCACTGACGACATTGGTCTGCCGGTCGCTCGCCACATGCACCGACTGCTGCGACGCCACCCCGATCCCTGCCGGGCTCGCGAACAGCATCACCGGTTCCTTGAATGCATTCGCATTCCCCGTCCCGCCACCGCCGGTTCTGCCGCCGCCGGCCGTCGCGCCCGCCACGCTGTCCTGCGTCGCGTCGGCGAACTGCTTCAGCGCATCGTGCCCGGTACCGAGACTTTCCGCCTGATGCGCCTCGCTGACCTGCGACATCGATTCGATCAGCCCCTCGGCATTGACGAGCTGTCGCTGCGCCTCCGCCACATCGAGCGGCTGACTGTTCGCCTGCTTCGGATGCGTCGTCACGTACAAGCCCTGGCCCGCGCGCATCGCGCCGTACGCATCCGTGCGCAGGTCGAAACCCGAGCCGAGATACGCGCCGCGCGTGTTGCCGTTCTGCTCGATCAGATAGCCGAGATGAAGCAGCGAATTCGCGCTGCTGCTGAACAGGCGCGCGCGGTTCTGCCCGGTCGCGTCGTCGAGCACCATCTCGTTGTGCCCCGATCCCGCATACTCCTTCGACCGGAAGCCCGACAGGAGCCCGTCGCTATGCCATTGCGGCTTGGCCGCCCCGTTGTAGACACGATGCATGACGATCGGCCGATCGCAGTCGCCGCCAATGTAGCCGATCAGCACTTCCTCGCCGACGCGCGGAATATGCACCGCGCCGTAACCGCCGCCGGTATCCGATTGCACGACGCGCATCCAGCACGATGCCGTCTCGCGGCCTTCGCTCTGCCGGTCCCACACGAACATGACCTTGATCCGGTTCAGCGCGTCGGTATAGACCTCCTCGCCCTTAGGACCGACCACGACGGCCGTCTCGAGCGGCATCGCGGGCTTCCGGTGCTCGAACGGGCTGCGAAACGGCACGCTCGCGCGCTGCGCCTCGACCTCGACGAGATAGAAGCCGGCGGAGCCGTCGGCATGACCCACCTCGAACGCCGCCACTTCCCCTCGACCAGCCTTCACTTGCGCCAGCTCGGCCTGCAGGCTATGCGGGAAGGTCGCTTCATGGTCCGAGACCGGGAGATTGTTCTCGATGTACCGCGTGACGCCGATGGCCGCGAACTCACGGTCGGTGGCCGAATCACGGTCGTGCTCGGGATGATCGATGAGGGTGAAACGCCGACCGGCATCGATCGCGCGCACGCCGCCCACGCCGAAGAAACGCTTCGCACGCGACTCCCATTCCTCGAGGCGAATCTTCGACAGGTGTTCACCGCGGTCCTGCCCCGGATACGTGTAAGCGCCGGTGTATTCGTAGATTTCCGCCTGGTTGGGCAGATCGCCCTGCCCGCTTTTCGTCGGCAGCGACGTGCCGTTCGGATTACCCGCCGACGACGGCGACTTGTAGTCGAACGTGCGCGTCGTATGCAGCGCGCTTTGCAGCGTCCGCGACGCGGTCCATTGCGTGAAACCGGCGGTTTCGGTGCCGCTGCCCGAACGATCGAACCTGACAACATTCGGCGACAGCGCGTCCACCGTATGCAGATCGTCGGTGATGACAAACGTGTGCGCCTTCCCGTCTTCACTGTGCCGCCAGAAGCCGAACAGCCCTTCGTCCTCCATCAGCCGATGTACGAAATTCCAGTCGGTTTCGCTCTGGCGGCAGTACGAACGCGGCGGCAAGGGTTTCGACAACGCGAACTGGTATTGCCCCCTTGCCTGCGGATGCATATCGAACACGTCGGCGAGGATCGCATCGACCGGCTGGTCCTGCCAGTACCGCATGTCGCTGCGGAACTTGAGGAAGTGCATCCACGACGCGAAGCGCAGCTGGTAACTCGACAGGCTGCCGTCGGCGCCGAGCCGCCGCGCCGTGTGGATATAGCCGTTGATCGGCAGATACGACTTGTCCGCCCGCTGGATCCACAGCGTGATCGGCTGTGCGATCAGCGTCTTGAGCTCGACGTCGCTCGCGGTGGACACCAGATCGAGCGTTACGCTGAAATCACGGCCGAGCACCGAACGGGTTACGGCGCGGTGCGGCACGAGCGCATTGTTCGGCAGCGACGGGATGTCCGTCTTCAGCAGCCGATCCTGCTGGATCAGGCCACCACGAATCGCCTGTGCCAGTTCGGTCACGTTCATGCGTCACCCTTCTTCTCGTTCATCACGAGCCCGCCGGGCCCGCGCTCTCAGGTCAAAAAACGGTCTTTCACGCCTGCTCGTCGGGCCTCACCCCCAGCAGCTCGCGAATGTGCGACAGCGAGCCGTCGTCCTTCACGACGCTCTCGAGCCACTTGTGCAGCGGCATGTCGGCCCATTCGGCCGCCTTGTCGGCGAGATACGCGACCGGGCTGTGCGGCTCGGTCTGACGGAAATAGCGCGCCACCGCACGCAACTGGTCGACGGCCTGCGCACGGTTCTGGATGCCGGCGATCATCTGCGTCACCGGAGGACGCGAAGCGGTCTGCTGCTGCACGTGAGTCTCCTCGGTCTGGATCGGCTGGCCGAACACCGGCTCGATGCGTTCTGACTGGGCCTGCGGCGCCGCCTGCGTGTGCGGCGCGCTGCCCGTATAGCCCTGTTCGCGCGCAAAGCGCTCGGCGAGCCGGTACACGGTCTCGAACGCGTCGCGCGCCTGCCGGAAGCTCGGCGCCGAATCGCCCGCTCGCTCGACGAGCCGCTCCTCGAACGCATCGAGCGCGAATTCGAACGCCTTCAGGTTCGCCAGCAGCGCCGTGTAGAACGCGATCGACGTCACGCGCCGCGACGCATCGATCTGCTCGATCGACGGCTTGCCGCGCGCGATGTCGTCCGCGTGCTCGGGATCGCGCTTGATCGACTGCGCGACGTGCTGCGCGACTTCCCAGTCGAGCGTGCTGAACGCATTCGATGCGCCGTCCGTCAGCGGCACCGCGCGCAGCAGCTCGGCCGTGCGGCCGGACAACCATGCGACGTTGCCGAGCCGGTGCTCGATGTCGTCGTCCTCGGGCAGCGGGTGGAAGGTGTCCCAGAAGTCGCGGCACAGACCCTCGAGCAGCGCATAGCCTTCGGTGAGGCCCGTGATGCCGTCCTCGAGCGCGAGTGCCTCGGTCAGCCATACGGCGAGCCGCAGGTCCTTCGTGCGCGTGCGCAGCAGCTCGCCCGCATGATCGACGACGAAGCCCCAGTCGGCCTCCTTGATCTCGGTCACCCATTCGCCCTGGTCGAGCGTCGGGTCGTCGTAGCGCCGCGCGTCCTGGATCGCGTCGAATTCGTTCGAAAACAGCAGGTCGTCGCCGCTGGGCGACGCGTCGCTGATCGGCGTCAGCAGCTCGGGGAGATTGATCGGCATGGTTCAGTGAATCCGTTGATGCATCAGATGTCGCGCGCGGGGCTCATTCGACGGTGTACGCGAATTCGCCGGCCTCGTCCGCACGCACCGCGATGCGCGCGATGGCCGCGCCGTCGGCGATCCGGCCGAGCACGTGGCCCGCGATCTCCGGCAGCAGCGTGCCGTTCAGGATGTGGTCGACGTTGCGGGCGCCCGAATCGACCTCGGTGCAGCGCGCGAGCACCGCGTCGACGAGCGATTCGTCCCATTCGAACGCGGCCTTGTGGTTCGCCTCGATCCGGCGGCGGATGCGTTCGAGCTTCAGCTCGATGATCTCGGCCAGCACGTCGTCGGAAATCGGGTAGTACGGCACGACCTTCATCCGGCCAAGGAACGCCGGCTTGAAGGTCTTGTACAGCTGCGGACGCAGCGTCTCGGCGAGCGCGTCCGGATCGGGCAATTCCTCGGCCGGCTTGTTCAGGCAGGCCTGCATCACCGCGGCCGAGCCGACGTTCGACGTCAGGATGATCAGCGTGTTGCGGAAGTCGATCTCGCGCCCTTCCGCGTCGTCCATCGTGCCCTTGTCGAACACCTGGAAGAACATCTCGAGCACGTCCGGGTGCGCCTTCTCGACCTCGTCGAGCAACACGACGGAATACGGGTTGCGGCGCACGGCCTCGGTCAGCACGCCGCCCTCGCCGTAACCGACGTAGCCGGGCGGCGAGCCCTTCAGGCCCGACACGCTGTGCGCTTCCTGGTACTCGCTCATGTTGATCGTGACCATCTTGCGCTCGCCGCCGTACAGGATGTCGGCCAGCGCCAGCGCCGTCTCGGTCTTGCCGACGCCCGACGGCCCGACGAACATGAACACGCCGCGCGGCTTGTTCGGATCCTCGAGGTTCGCGGTCGCGGTGCGCACGCGCTGCGCGATCGCCTCCAGCGCATGGTCCTGCCCGATCACGCGCGCGGTCAGCAGCGGCTGCAGGTTCAGCACGGTGTCGATTTCATCCTTCACCATCCGGCCGAGCGGAATGCCCGTCCACGCGGCGACGATCTCGGCGACGACGTGGCCGTCGACCTGCAGCGGCACCATCGGCTCGCCGCCTTGCAGCGCATGCAGCGCCGCGACGCGCTCGGTCAGCTTCTCGCGCGTGGCCGGCACATCGACGGGTTCGCCGTCTTCCGACGGTCCGCGCGCCTTGTCGAGCGCGTCGCGCAGTTCGGTGATCTCGGCGACGATCACGCGCTCGGCCTCATAGCGTGCTTCATCCTTCGCCAGGTGTTCGAGCGCCGTTTCGCGCGCGCCGCGCAGCTCGCCGAGCCGCTCGTCGTGTGCCGCGCCGCCCGCCGCCTCGCGCTCCAGCGACGCGATTTCCGCGTCGATGCGCTCGATGCGCTTCTTCGTATCGTCGATCGCGGCCGGCGTCGCGCTGTGCGCGAGCGCGACCTTCGCGCACGCGGTGTCGAGCACGCTGATCGCCTTGTCCGGCAGCTGGCGGCCGCTGATGTAGCGGTGCGACAGGCGCACGGCCTCGGTGATCGCATCGTCGAGAATCCGCACGTTGAAGTGCTTCTCCATCAGGCCCGACATCCCGCGCAGCATCGCGGCGGCCAGCGGCTCGCTCGGCTCCTCGACCTTCACGACCTGAAAGCGCCGCGCGAGCGCCGCATCCTTCTCGAAGTACTTCTTGTATTCGCTCCACGTCGTCGCGGCGATCGTGCGCAGCTCGCCGCGCGCGAGCGCCGGCTTCAGCAGGTTCGCGGCGTCGTTCTGGCCGGCCTGGCCGCCCGCGCCGATGATCGTGTGCGCCTCGTCGATGAACAGGATGATCGGGTGCGCACTCTTCTTCACCTCGTCGATCACGCTCTTCAGCCGGTTCTCGAACTCGCCCTTCACGCTCGCGCCGGCCTGCAGCAGCCCCATGTCGAGCACGTGCAACGCGACGCCGCGCAACGGCGGCGGCACGTCGTCGGCCGCGATCCGCAGCGCGAGCCCTTCGACGACTGCCGTTTTGCCGACGCCGGCCTCGCCGGTCATGATCGGGTTGTTCTGGCGGCGGCGCATCAGAATGTCGATCGCCTGGCGGATCTCGGCTTCGCGGCCGATCACCGGGTCGATCTTGCCGTCGCGCGCGCGCTGCGTGAGGTTGGTCGTGTACGTGTCGAGCGCGGGCGTCTTCGACGGGCTGGCCGCGGGTGCAAAGCCGTCGGCGGCCGGCGCGGCGTCGCTGCCCTCGTCGTCCGCCTGGCGCGGCTCGGCTTCGCTCGAGCCGGCCATGATTTCGTCGAACTTGTGCTTCAGGTCCGTCACGTTCATTTCCGCGAACCGCGACGACATCCGCTGCGCGAACTGCGCGAGATCCGGCGCGGTCAGCAGCGCGAGCAGCAGATGCCCCGACCGGATGCGGCCGAGCTGCGAATCGAGCGACGCGATCAGCCACGCCTGCTCGAACAGCGCGATCAGGTGCACGGAGAACACCGGCGTGCGCGTGTTGCCCGTCTTCAGGCGCGTGAGCTCGCGTTCGAGATCGGCATGCAGCGCATGTGGATCGACGCGGCTCGCGCGCAAGGCGAGCGGCAGGTCGCCCGTCGCTTCGTCGAGCAACGCGAGGAACAGGTGTTCCAGATCGACCTCGTAATGGCCGCGCGCCAGGCACGCGCTCGCCGCCCGCTCGGTCGCGTGGCGGCACAGCGGGTTCAGTTTCGTGATCAGGGTCTTCAGAGGCGTGCTCATGGCGTCGATCTCAGGTTCGATTGCGTGTTGTTGTTAGGTCAGTGAATCACGTGCAGTTCGTAGCGGGCGTCCGAGCGGTCCTCGAGCGCGTCGCGCGTGCACAGGAACGCGTCCCACCCGAGCCGCGAACCCGCGCCGAGCACGCTCGCGCCGACTTCCGTGCGCTTGAGCACGAGCTTCACCTCGTACTCGAGCGTGACGCCGGCGAGCAGCGTCAGCATCCGTTCGAGCGCGATGGCGTGCGCGCCGCCGGGCAGGAACGCCTCGTAGTCGCGCTTGGACAGCGGGCCGACGACGATCCGCGCGCGCATGTCGCGCTGCCACACGCGCTCGCCGACGAGCGCCGTCGCACCGAGCACCGCGTTGACTTCGCCGAGCACGCTCAGCTGGTCGGGCGGCACGTCGTACCACTTGCCGACGAACTGGTCGATTTTCACCGGCACGCGGAAGTAATCGGACAGCGTGCGCTGCAGGTAGGCGGCCGACATCGGCCGGTGCCGCGCGGCGAGCGCGTAGCCGGCCACGGCTTCGTCGAGCACGCCGCCCGGGCCGGCCGCGAGACTGTCGCGCACCTCGTCGCTCGGCACGCCCGCGATCGCGAGCAACAGCGGCAGGTAGCGCTCGTCGCGGTCGAGTTCGTAATGGAACGGCAGTCGGTATTTCTTCCACGCCGCATAGAACAGCGCGGTCGCGCGGTTCGAGAACACGTCGAAGAACGCGCGCGCCGCGTGGTCGCGCCGCAGGTGCTCGCGCGCGACGATCTGTTCGGTGTAGTGCAGCGGCAGCGCGCCCTGCCCGCCGAGCAGCCCGAAGAACGCGGGCGTCAGCTCGACGCGACCGAGCTCGCCGGCGGCCAGCGCGGCGCCGCGCTGCTCGTCCGAATTCAGCGGCGCGCCGTCGCCGTCGAACGAGCGCGCGCCTTCGATCTCGCTCGGCGGGAAACCGAGCGACAGCGTGTTGCGGAATGCGATGCGCTGCGCGACCACGTCGCCCTGCCGCCACGCGCCGGGCGCATCCGACGCCTGCCGCGCGAACAGCCCTTCGAGCACGCGCACCGCCTGGAAGAACTCGAAGCGATGCGGCTCGTCGAGCAGCGCGTCGACTACGCCAGGATCGATTCGCCGGTTCGGGGCTTGCATCGGATGATCTCCTCGCCGGTGCGCTTCGACACGACGACCAATTGAACGAAACTGTTGAGGTGGACGTACAGCCCGAAGAAGCTGTCGAGCACGCGCACGAACGACGCGAGGCTCGCGCCGACGAAGTGTTCCTCGTCGATCGTCAGCCGGATCTCGATGCCGCGCACGAAGGTCGCGAACGGCTTGCCGGGCAGCCACTGCACGGCGCCGCGCTGCTCGACGCCGGCCAGGCCGTCGATCTGGCGCATCGACACGGCCGTGCGTCGCAGGTCGTACAGCGTCAGCATTTCCTTCAGCGGCGCGAGGCCGTGCGCGACGAGCGACACGTGATTGAGCGCGAGGTGCGACACGAGCCGCCAGTGCGCGGCGCGGCCGCGCTCGAAGCGCACGCTCTGCGTCGGGCGGCGCAGCATCGAGATGCCGCTCGTCTGCGCGCCGCCTTCCTGGAACAGGTCGCCGCCCTCGAGGCCGAACGCCAGCATCGCCGGCAGGTCGCGGTTCGTGCAGGTGAGGTCGAGGCTCAGCGTGTCGGTTTGCGGCGACGTCGGCTCGAAGTCGATGTCGACGATCGAGATCTCGGTTTCGTAACCGGGGCTCTTCTGCGCGACCCAGTCGTTGCGACGCGCGAACCAGTAATGGCCGATCCGCGCCGATTCGCCGTGATGCAGCGAATAGAACGGGCGGAACTCGATCACCGATTCCTCGTGCGCCTGCTGCCGGACGAGCTTCACCGAATCGATCGAGTACACCTCGTACGCGAATGCGCGCCGCGCCTCGGCGATCACCGGATACGACACCGCGCGGTGCGTGATGCGGATCGGCTCGCCGTGCTGGCGGAACAGGTTGACGATCGGCGTGCAGAACAGCCGGAAATGGCTTGCGGTCAGCAACTCCAGCAGGCGCGCGACATGCGAATCGCTGCGCACGTCTTGCAGCACGAGATGCAGCGTCGCGCGCTGGCAGCGGCCCGATGCACGTGCGATCGCCGCGAGGTCGAAGTCGACGAAATCGAACTTGTCGGGAAACGCGAAGTATTCGGTGAGCAGCCGGTACGCGGGATGCGATTTCGCCGGATAGTCGATCAGCGCGTCGTCCTCGTCGAAGCCGGCCTGCGCGATCGGCAGCTTGCGCAGCGCCGTCCAGCGGCCGTTGCGTTCCGGCTCGACATACGCGCCGAGCACGTTGACGAACAGGCAGTCGGTCAGCGCGGCGACGAACGACTGCTCGCCGTGCAGATGCGCGCGCAGCGTCGACAGCTTCAGCGCGCCGAGATCGAGCTGCGCGGCGAGCGATTCGAACGTGATCGAGATCACGCCCGTCGCGTTCGACGGCAGCACCGTCGCGCTCGGCGCGAGCGCGACCGGCGTATAGCGCGCCTCCGAGATGCGGATCGGCGCGAGCGTCACGTCGTAGGCGGTGCGGAACCGGCATTGCACGCCGCGGATCGGGCGGCTCTTCAGCTCGGTGCCGCGATCGATCACGACCGGCTCGGTCTGCTGGCCGGGCGAAGCCGGCGTGAACTGCGCGATCGAGCACGACGGGAAGGGCCGCAGGTAGTGCGGATACAGCACTTCCAGCAGCGCTTCGGTGAATTCCGGGTAGTCGTCGTCGAGCTTCTTGTTGATGCGCGCGCCGAGCAGCGCGAACGACTCGATCATCCGCTCGACGTGCGGATCCTCGCAGTGCTCGCCCGACACCGCGAGACGCGCGGCGATCTTCGGATAGCGTTCGGCGAAATCGCGCGAATAGCGCCGCAAAAACGATAATTCGCGTTCGTAATACGGCAGCAATTCTTCCATCGACGACCCCGAACCTCAATATTTCTGCCGGACCTGATTGACCACCGGGCGGTCCGGCCCGCTCGGCGGCTTGATTTACTGCATTCGCGCCGCGCGTGCGCGCGTGACCGAGTATTGCAGCGTCGACGGTTGCAGCATCGCGTCGAAACTCACCGGCTCCTCGGCCGGGTGTACGACGAGCAGCGCCTGGATCGCGAAGTAGAGCGCGTTGGTGGCCTGCTCGTTCAGCTCGAACGTCACCTGCACCTGCTGCAGGCGCGGCTCATGGCGCGCGATCGCCTGCTGGATCGACTTGCAGATGAATGCGCGATCGTAGTGGCTCGCGAGGCTCAGCCCCGCGAAATCGTTCAGCCCGTAGGTCAGCACCGATTTCTGGCATTCCGGCAGCGTGGCCAGCTCGTTCTCGGTGTGGGCGATACGGGTGTTGAGGATCGCCTCGACGTCGCGGGCGACCGTGTTCTTCAGCTCTTCCAGCGACAATTGCCGCATCGCTGCCGAGGCCGGCAGGTGCGGTTCGTCGTCGAACAGCTTGTCGAGAAAACTGGGTTCGAATCGTTTCATCGGCCGGGGTGGACAGCGAAAACGGCAACGGGACGCGAAGCGCCCCGTTGCCGCAACCGACCTTAGACCGCGTAGGTCTTGTCGTTCTTCGTCAGGCTCCAGGCGCCTTGCGTGTTGCCGCCCTGGTTGCCGCCGATCTTCTGCTGGGTTTGCTTCCACTGCACGGCTGCGTACTTCAGCGAGAACGTCTCGAGGGGCAGACCTTCCTCGCGAACGCTCGGGGCGATGCTCGAGATGATCACGTACTTGAGCTTGACTTCCAGATACTGCACGCGCTTGCCTTCACCGTCCGCGCGCGAGAAATGGACCGTCACTTCGTCGAACGTGGTACCGCCCGAAGCGTGCTGGTACAGCAGCGGGCTCGACGAATCGATTTCCTTCGTGAAGATCATGTCGCCGTGCTCGCAACGCGTCATCGTGTGACCGCCAGCGGTCGATGCGGTTGCCGAACGCGGCTGAACGATCGAGTGATCCCACGATTTCAGTTCGATCCAGCCCTGGTGGTCCTTGTCCGCGGATTCGCCCTTCACCGCGGGACTACCAAACTGCAAGTGCATATGTAACATGGCCCTTCGACTCCCCAAAGAGGTGGTTTTAACGTCCTACCCAGGCGGCCCGCCCGGGCGATCTACTCGCTTATGAATTTGCCGGTTTGGGCAGATCAGCGACAAGTCGCAGAGAAATCGAGAGTTCGTCGAGCTGAAAGTGCGGGCGCAGGAACGCGACCGAACGATACGAGCCCGGCTTGCCCGGAATCTCCGACACTTGTATGGATGCCTCGCGCAGCGGAAATTGCGCTTTCTGTTCCTGCGAGGCGTTGTCGTCGAGCAGGACGTATTGCGAAATCCACCGGTTGAGGAAAGTCTCCACGTTCTGCGCCGATGCGAAGCTGCCGATCTTGTCCCGCATCATCGCCTTCAGGTAGTGCGCGACGCGCGATACCGAGAAGATGTACTGAAGCTGGGCGGACAGGACGGCGTTCGCATTCGCGCTGTCGGTGCTGTATTTCTTCGGCTTCTGCACCGACTGCGCAGCGAAGAACGCGGCGTAATCTGAGTTCTTGCAATGGACGAGCGGGATGAAGCCGAGGTCGCTCAGCTCCTTCTCGCGGCGATCGGTGATCGCGATTTCGGTCGGGCACTTCAGCGCGACTTCGCCGTCGTCGGTCTTGAACGTGTGGGTCGGCAGGTCCTCGACGAGGCCGCCGCCTTCGACGCCGCGGATCGCCGCGCACCAGCCGAAGTCGTCGAACGCGGCCGTCAGGCGGGCCGCGAAGGCCCATGCCGCGTTGCACCACAGGTACTTGTCGTGATCGGTGCCGTCGACGTCCTCGACGAAGTTGAAGTTCTCCGCGGTCTGGCCGTCCTTCGGATTGAACGGCAGGCGGCCGAGGAAGCGCGGCAGCGTCAGGCCGACGTAGCGCGAATCCTCCGCGTCGCGGAACGACTTCCACTTCGCGTATTCGACGGTGTCGAACACCTTGCCGAGGTCGCGCGGCTTGCCGAGGTCGGAGAACGACTCGAGGCCGAGCAGCTCCGGCGACGCCGACGCGATGAACGGCGCATGCGCGGCCGCGGCGACGTGCGACATCTGCTCGATGAAGTACATGTCTTCGGGCTGACGCGAGATCTCGTAATCGCCGATCAGCGCACCGAACGGCGAGCCGCCGAACGTGCCGAATTCCTCTTCGTAGACTTTCTTGAACAGCGCGCTCTGGTCGAACTCGCTCGCGCCCTTGAAGTCGCGCACGAGGTCGCGCTTCGGCGCGTGCAGCGCCTTGATCTTGATCGTCTGGCCCGTGTTGCTTTCCTTGACCAGATAATCCATTCCGCGCCACGTGCTTTCGAGGCGCTGGAATTCCGGCGCGTGCATCACGGCGGAAAGCTGCGTGGAAATCAGGCGGTCGAGTTCCGCGACGCGCGCGTCGATCGTGGCCGACAGGTTGTCCGACACGATCACCGTGCCGTCGAGCACCTGGTGCACGAGTTCGCCGATCAGGTCCTTCGCACGCGCATGCTCGGAATCGGATTTCGCGACCTTGCTCTTCTCGACGATGTCGTCGAGCAGCGAAGTCCCGGCGGCGTATTCCGCGCCGCTCGCTTGGGCCGCAGCCGTTTGCTGGTTCATCTCAACACTCCGTCGTCATTCGCCGTCTTTGTCGCCGCCGGTGCCCTTCGCGAGCTCCTGCAGCTGCTGCGTGTTCTTCAGCACCTCGGACAGCAGATCCTCGAGCTTGTCGTTGCCGGCGAGCTTGTTGCGCAGGTCGGCGAGCTTCGAACGCGCCTCGAGCAGGCGGCGCAACGGCTCGACCTGTTCGACGACTTCGTCCGGGCTGAAATCCGACAGCGAGCGGAACTTCAGGTCGACCGCGAACTTGCCGCCTTCCGGGCTCAGGCGGTTTTCCACCTGGAACGCGGCACGCGGCTCGATCGCCTTCATCACGTCGTCGAAATTGTCGCGGTCGATGTTGACGAACTTGCGGTCGCGCAGCTTCGGCTGCTCGATTTCGGACTGGCCCGCCAGATCGCCGACGACCCCGACGACGAACGGCAGTTCCTTCACCTCGATCGCATCGCCCTTCTCGACCTCGTAGGTCAGCTGGACGCGCGGCGGCCGTATTTTCTGCAAGCTTTTCTGAATGCTTTCTTTCTTGGCCATCTCGACGGCTCCCAGGTTAGTTGTGGTTATCGCGTCAGTTGCGGTTTCAGTTGCGCAGTGCGCCGAACGGATCCGCGCTGCCCTTTTGCGCGGCGGGCGGCGTCGGGGTCGGCGTCGGGGCGGCGCTCGCGGCCGTGTCCGTGGCCGGTGCGGCCCCCGCCTTCGCACGATGAACCGCACGGCGGCCGCCGTACTTCTTCGACTGCGCCCGCTGCTCCGGCGGGAACAGCGCCGACTCGCCGAGCGTGTCGCGCAGCTGCTTCGCGAGCGCCTGCGCGTCGGACTTCGCGTCGCCCGCGAGCGACGCATCCTGGCGCAGCTCGCCGAGCGACTGCGTCGCGATCCGCAGGCCGGCGACGGCCAGCACGCTCTTCGCCTGACGATCGGTCGCGTCGCGCTGCAGCGCTTCCTGGGCGGCGACGATCGCCTGCCCGTAATGGTTTTGTGCGAACTGGATTTGCGCGATGCGCGACCACGGCTCCTCGCGCGTCGGATCCGACTTCGCGAGCTGCTGGTACAGGCCCAGCGCCTTGTCCTGATCCCCCGCCTTCGCGACGGCGTCTGCATCGGCCAGCGACTTGTTGAACACTTCCGCAGTCGGCGGCGCGGACGGCTGGCTCGCACAGCCGGCGATCACGCCGCAAGCCACCACCACCCCAGACAGTTTTGCGAACAGACGGTCTTTCATCGTTATATCCACCGGCGCGTGAGTTTTAAATCGTTGAGAATCTGGTTCTTTTGCTTTGCAAGAAGCGCGCGGGTATAGTACCGATCAATTTTTCATAATTCAATCGTCGTGTGAAGAGTAATTCCTTTTAAAACCGGGCGCTACCCCCTCGAATGGCCTCTCGCTGCGGGCTCGCAGCGATTTTTCCTCGGGCTGGAGCGCGCAAGTTTTACTGATCGCACGACGCGCCGCCGGGGCGGCGGAAAAAATTTCCGGGCGCTTGCCACGACGCGGGCGTGCTTAATAGTTGAACGATGCAACGTCGGGGATACGCAGCGCACGCGGCAATGCCCGGCAGTTTTGACAGGGATAAAGGCGGCACGCCGGAAAAACGATGAGATCGTCCATGATTCGCTACGCGCTGCCGCTGCTTGCGTGCGCCCTCCTGGCCGGATGCGCGGCCGCCCCGCTGCTCGGCTCGGCCGCGAGCGCCGTGATGTCCGCGGCCGGCATCGGCAAGCCCGAGGTGCCCGACGCGCAGAAGCCGCCGCGCAACATCGGGCTCACGCTGGCCGCCGCGCCGAACCTGAATGCCGCGACCGACCGCAAGCCGCTCGCGCTCGTCGTCCGGCTCTATGCGCTGAAGGACCCGACCTCGTTCCAGCAGGCGCCGTTCGACGCCTTTACCGATCCGACCAAGGAAAAAGCCGCACTCGGCGCCGATCTGCTGAACGTGCGCGAAATCACGCTGATTCCGGGCCAGCGCTATACGGCGACCGAGAAGGTATCGCGCGAGGCGCAGGCATTCGGTATCGTCGCGCTGTTCCGCGATCCCGCACTGCAACGATGGAAACTGACGTTCGATCCGGCGAAGTCGGAGAAATCCGGCATAATCATCGGCCTGCATAATTGCGCGATGACGGTCACCGACGGCACGGTCATCGCACCGCAACAGGGTGCGCCTTCGCAACCGCTGAATATGCTGTCTTCGGTGTCCTGCGGTTAAACATGACGCACGAATGTCAATTAACAAGAGTTAACAATTGGCGATTTAATTCGGGCACGAACAAATCGATTACGTCGCAACGCCACATTAACCGGATTTGACATGAGTTATTCGGCCAAGGTGCTGTGGGGGGAAGGACTGTTCCTCCGGCCTCAACACTTTCAACGGCAGGACGCGTACCACGAGGCGCGCCTGTTCGAGTCCATCCAGGCGATCCAGCCGTACAACTGGGGCGTGCGCTCGGTGCGCATCGATCGCGACGCGCTCGGCAGCAACGTGCTGCGGGTAGCCGAACTCGCGCTCGTGTTCCCGGACGGCGCGCTGTATGCCGCGCCGCAGGCCGACGACCTGCCGCCGCCGATCGCGCTGGACACGTTGCCCGACGGCATCAACGAATTCGTGTTCTATCTCGCGTTGCATCCGCTGCGCGAGAACGGCACCAACTACAGCGACGATCCGGCCGCCGGCTTCATGACGCGGTTCGTCAGCGAACAGACGAGCGTCGCCGACAACTTCACCGACGCCGCGGAAGCCGACATCACGTTCCTGAAGACGCAGGTCAAGCTGATCGCGCACAGCGAGCCGCGCGACCAGTTGCTGTCGGTGCCGCTCGTGCGCGTGCGTCGCACCGCGACGTCCGGCTTCGAGATCGACGACAGCTTCGTGCCGCCGTGCCTCGCGATCGAAGCGTCGCCGATCCTGCATCAGCGGCTGCGCCAGCTGGTCGACGCGCTGCAGGCGAAGGTGAACGCGCTGTACGGCTTCCACCGCGAGCCGTCGAAGAACATCATCGAATTCCGCTCGGGCGACATCGCGTCGTTCTGGCTGCTGCACACGGCGAACGCCGCATTCGCGACGCTCGCGCACCTGCACCAGCACGCGGCGCTGCATCCGGAACGGCTGTTCCAGGAACTGCTGCGCCTCGCGGGCCAGCTGATGACGTTCTCGAAGGGCTATACGCTCGCCGACCTGCCCGTGTATCGTCATGACGATCCGGGCCCGAGCTTCGCGCGTCTCGACCTGATGCTGCGCGAACTGCTCGACACCGTGATCTCGACGCGCTATTTCGCGATCACGCTCGACGAGGTGCGCCCGTCGTTCCACCTCGGCCGCCTCGATTCCGGCAAGATCGACGACAAGACAGAGTTCTACCTCGCGGTGTCCGCGGACATGCCGAGCGTCGAGCTCGTCGACGCGGTGCCCGCCCGCTTCAAGGTCGGCGCGCCCGACGACGTCGACAAGCTCGTGCTGTCGGCGATGCCGGGCGTGCGGCTGTCGTACACGCCGCAGGTGCCGCCCGCGATTCCGGTGCGCCCCGGCGCGTGCTACTTCGCGCTCGATTCGCGCAGCCCGCTGTACGAGCGCATGCTGCAGGCCCAGTCCGCGATGATCTATGCGCCGACTGGCATCAATGACCTGAAATTCGAACTGATCGCGGTCACATCATGAGCTACGCGCCCTCCCTGTTCGGCGACAACGTGCCGCCGCCCCTGCATAGCCCGGCGTCGACGGACTCCGCGTTCCAGGCCCGTTCGCTGCTCGATTTGCTGTACGACGGGTTCTTCATGCTGTTCCTGCTCAAGAACAAGCGGGAGCCGGACAGCGCCAGCGAGTTCAGCACGCGAATCCAGGAATTCCTGTCGGATTTCGAGCGCGGCGCGAAGAAGCTGAATATCGCCGCCGAGGACGTGTACGGCGCGAAGTTCGCGTTCTGTGCGGCGATCGACGAGATGGTGCTGTCGTCGCAGTTCAAGATCCGCGCGGATTGGGAACGCCGGCCGCTGCAGCTCGTGCTGTTCGGCGAGCAGCTCGCGGGGGAAAAGTTCTTCCAGTATCTCGAGGAATGTCGTGCGCAGGGCGCGGCGCGGTTGCAGTCGCTCGAGGTGTTTCACATGTGCCTGCTGCTCGGGTTCCAAGGCAAGTATCTGCTCGAGGGGCCGGAAAAGCTCGCTTATCTCACCGCACGGCTAGGCGACGAGATCGCGCATATGAAGGGCAAGCGCGCTGCGTTTGCTCCGCATTGGCCGCTGCCGGATCAGATCGCGCATCGGTTGAAGCGGGAGGTGCCGGTTTGGGCGATTGGGGCGGTGTTCGCGCTTGTGGCGCTGCTTGGGTATCTCGGGCTCAATACTTATCTCAAGGACAAGACGCTGCAGGCGTTGGCGCCTTATTCGCAAGTCATCAAGGTGGGGCCGGAGTCGGCTAATTTGACGATTTCGTTGCCTTGAGGGGCTTCGTACGAACGTGTCGATTCATGAAAGAAGGACCGCCCGGCGGTCCTTCGTTGCTGTGGCGCGTGGCGTGCATCGTCAGAGCAGGATGAAATCGTCGTTGTCGACGTAGAACACGAATGCATCGAACAATTGCGCGACGCTCGGTTCGTCGACCTGGTCATGCGCATTGATCACGATGTCCTCGATCGTCGCGCTGGTCAGTGTCACGCGCCAGCCGGGGTGCGGGGCGGTGGCGGGCGGCATGTCGGCTTCAGTGTGGTCGGCGTCTTTGAATGCGCCTTCTGTATCGAGCGTCCATGGCGTCGGCGGCAGACATAGCCATCCGGAGAAGTCGCCGGGGTGTTCGAGAATGTGCTTCAGCGACGCGGTGGTCGCGGTGATGGTCGACATGGGCAGTGCGTTGTAACGAGGATGAGTTTTGCTGGGCGCCGCAGTGTCACGTTGGCAGGCCGTCATTATGCCGATTCCACGACGGGGAAATTGGTCGGCTTGATCATCCTGCGTCGTGCGAGTGTCGAGGGGACCGGCTCGACGACAACACCCCGGGAGGAGGTATCCGGAATTTCGGGTGTGAGGCGGGTTGAGATTCAGACTTGAATCGTTCCGGATAACGCGCTGTTTAACCGCACTGAACTACCTGTCGCCAGCAGAGTTTGCTGCGAAACACCGGGCAATAGTGGATGCTCCTGCCGCTTTCCAGGAGCTGGTTTAAAGGGACTTTGCTAGAAGCCCATTGGCCCTATTGAAGGGGGCAGGTCAATCGGATTCTGGTAAGCGTGATCCGGTAGGGCGACAGACTGCCCCAGGTCACAATTTGGGGTGCTCGCAGGGCTGCGGGTCCAACTCTCAAACGGGCTCAGTGCACCAGACAATGGGCCGACCTCGGCCACCGCTACCTCGAAATACTAGATCGATGCGGTGGCGCTTCATACTTCGGGGTCGGACAGGTCCGATGAATCACTCTCAAGAGTTGGAGCCTCCACAAAATCCGGGGCGGTTCACTTGAGCTCGTCGCACTGACCAACGTCCCATTTTGAGCAGGGCTCGCAAGAACAACGAGCGAGCCCAAGTGGGTCGATTCAGCGCACCGGGTTACGCGCTGACTGGAAAAATTAGGCGCTACCTAGGTAGCCGTATGTGATTCCCTCTACGCGAACCCAGTCGTACTTCAACGCAATCGACGCGCCTTCCTTACAATTGATCGTTATCGCAGCAACATTATCGGCGACGGTCGATACAAACGCCGCAACAATATTATCGTACCCCCACCCTCCGATGGAGAGGCCGGAAACACCGATAAATGACAAGCTTAGATAGACGACGTCATAGTCTTTCGGCCATCGGTTCGGCTGCGAAACAGGCTTCTGAGTGGTCATGATTCTCACCGACAGTCGAGGTTCGTCCCGCTTGAGTTGAACCTCAAGGATCTCGGCGCCATCAAGTGGTGCTTCGCTCCCATAAAGCACCGTAAGGGCTTGTGGATTCATGATCCGCTGTATCAGGTTCATTTCTTGTTCCGGCAGTCAAAATAATAGTGATCATCCATTCCCTGAATCTTTCCTGTGCGGGTGTTTTCTTCGGGGCGTACGTTGTGGTGTGATGGTTGATCGCCGATCCCCCCTTCTCCAAATACGTGACCTGCAGAATGGTCTTGGATGACCACGTTTTTACCACCGACCTGATAGGTCAATTCCCGCGTCATGATGGGCTTGTTGTTGTCGCCAAGAAGCCAATTTCCGCTGGAATCCGTCAACGGGACCATTTTCTGGTTGATGGGCTGCTGAGACAAGGGGATGCCGAGCTGCCGACGAATATCCCTCAGACTTGAACGACGAGACTTACCACACGGATCGCAAGGGCAGCGAGCAAGGCCAAGCGGGTCGATCCACCCTGTTGGGTTGTCAGCATATTGATACGCGTTGATCCCGCCAGCCAGCCCAATTGGGTCTTTGCTGATGAAACGGCCGCTGCTCGGATCATAGTATCGATATCGGTTGTAAGCGAGTCCACTCTCCTCATCAAGCTGCTGCCCTTGGAATCGCAACGAATTCTTAGGCACGATTCCCGCCGCCTTCGACGCCCGCTCAATCACCTCCCGCGCTTCGCCCCAAGCCTTGTACGATGCTTCCCACACAACGTCGCCGTCGTCGTCCGTCAGCAACTGCGGCGTACCGATCTGATCGCAGTGGTAATAGAACACCGCCGCATCGCCCCGCCGCTCCGGCACCTTCTGCAGCGGATCCTCCTCCGGCACATAGCGGTCGGTACTCTTCCACTCCGGCGTCACGATCCCTTCGACCGGCTCCGCCACATACTGCGCCAGCGGCACGAACGTCCCCGGCTCGTAGAGATAGTGCGTGCCGCGCTCACCGTCACTCTCGTACGCCAGCGTGTCACCATCCCACCCGAACACCGTCCGATCGCCGTTCACTTCCTTCGCAATACGCCGACCGAACGCGTCATAGAAATACCGTGCCTGACTCTGCCGCGACGTCTCGGCAACGCGCGCAGACAGCATGCGATTGAACTCATCCCACTCGTATTCCTGCTCACCCGCCGGCGTACGCTTGCGCACCAGATTCCCACGTGCGTCGTACTCGAAGTGCATCCCTGCATACGCCTTCAGCAGGTTACCGAGCACCTTCGGCACCTCGACCGGCAACGTACTTTCCGGCCGCACCGGGCTCGGACGCGATGCCGGCGTCTCCGCGGTCCGCACCGGATCGATGATGTTGCTCGCCGGATCGAACGCAAACCGTTCCTTCGCGATGGGGCTGATCGCTTCGATCAACCGTCCGACCGGATCGTATCGATAGTCGGTCCCGCCCTTGCGGCTGTCCTCGATCCGCGACAACTGCCCCGCTGCGTCATAGCGATAGCGCCGCTCGGCAAGCGGCGCAGGTGACGTCGACCGTTGGATCGTCTGCTGCAGCACGCGTCCGGCCGGATCGTAGTGCGTGCGCTGCCCGACCTTGCTCGACAGCACGCGCACCGTCTCGCGATGAAGATCGTCACGCTCGAACTGCACGCGCTCCTCGCCATCGAGCAACATTCCGTGCACATGTCCCGAGCCATACATCAACCAGTCGACCGTATGCCCGTCCGGCCGAACGGTCCGCCGACGATTGCCGAGTTCGTCGTATTCGTGATGCCACACGTAGCTGCGCCGGTCGCCGAACAGATCGTAGGCGTGATGTTCACGCACAAGATTACCAACTGGATCGAAGAAGAACTGCACGCGGCTGTACCGATTCACCGCGTCGATCAACCTGCCGCTCGGATCGTAGGCAAACCGTTCCTCGCTTTCCCCCGCGACGCGCTTCAGCAGTCGGCCGCTTACATCGATGTCGACCGACGTCACGCAACCCGCTTCATCGATCGAAATAAGACTGCCGCTGTCCGGATCGTACTGATAGCGCGTCGACTTGCCGTCAAAGCCGATTTCCTCGATCAACCGGCCTGCAGGATCGTAGTGAAACTGGTACGTCGCAAAGTTCGCATCGGTTAACGCGGACAAACGGCCGAGACGGTCATAGCGATACGCGACCGTCTGCCCGAGCGCATCGGCGCGACTCGCAATGCGACCGACCGCATCATAGCCATATCGCGTCGAACGATTGAGCTGGTCCGTGTGCCGGAGCAAGCGGCCTTCAGCATCGTATTGGAGCTGCTCGACGCCGGCAGGCGAGCGAACTTCAGTCGGCTGCCCGTTCGGTCCGTACCGATAGGCAACCACACCGCCGGCCGCGTCCTTTGTCTCGATCACACGCCCGATGTCGTCGTAGCGCCACTCCGTCTTCTTTCCGGAGCAGTCCGTATAGCTCGTCATCTGCCCGGTATTGTTGTACTCGATCGTCTTCGAGCCGCCCTTCGCATCGATGATCTGCGTCGGCAAACCCTTGTCGTTGTATTCGTACTTCGTCGAATGCTCGAGCGGATCGATTTCCTCGACGAGGTTTCCGGCATCGTCATATTTGCGCTGCCACACATGCCCGTTCGGATCGACGAGCCGGATCATCTGATCCTTGTCGTCATACGCCATCTCGACAACGCTGCCGTCCGCCCGTTCGTGCTGAACCAGATTGCCGCGCGCGTCGTATTCGCGCCGCTCGATGCTGCCATCCTGCCGGATATGCAATACCAGATTGTGGTGGGCATCGCGCCGGAACCACTCCTGGTTACCGTCCGGATACACGATCCGGTACACGTAGCCGTGGATGTTGAAGTAGTACCGCGTCATCTGACCGAGGGCATCGGTCACGTAGGTCAGGCGGATGTTCGGATTCCATGCGAGCCGAAGATCGAGACTCCCGTCGTCGGCGTATTCGCGAATACATTTCGCGTCTGCGTTGTCTTCAGCATCCGCGCCATCCCATTCGAGCGTCATCCCGCGGCCCGTGCGATCGGTATAGCGCGTCACCAGGTGGCGGTGATATTGATACGTCCGCGCGTTGCCATGACGATCGACCGCGCGCACGAGATCGCCGTTCGCATCGTATTCGTAGCTAGCCAGCGTGCGACGCGCACCGTCCTTGAGCACATGCTCGATCTGTACGATCCGGCCATGCCGGTCGTGCTCGAACGCGAGCACATTGCCGCTCGCATCGATCACGCGTGCAACGCGATCAAGCGCATCGTAGTCGAGCGTGATCGTGTTGCCGGCACGGTCCTTCTGCATCGCGAGCCGGAACGCGTCGCCACGGCGCTCGTATACATGCAGCGTGTCATGGCCGTATGCGATCGTCACCCACGTATCGTCGAGCCGCGACAGCGTCAGATTCTCGGACAGATCATCGTGCGTCGCGCCGGCCGCCAGTGCCGGATACTCGATGCTGCGCCCTTCCACATCGCGATAGATCCACTGACCGTTCTTGAGGTCGATTCGCGTCGTGTACGGCGTAATCCACCGCGCGCCCAGCTCTCCGTTGTCATAGGCCGACAGCCGGGAGCGATACGTACGCTCCCAAACGAGCGGCATGGCGCCCGGCAGGTCGAAATCCACGTGGGAGAACGTTTCGTCACCGAAAGCGAAGTCGATCGATGCCGGCGATGCCCCGACCCCACACGCCTTGCACGTGCTCTTCCCCGGCCCTTCGGCCGGCGCTTGCCCCTCCGTTTTCTCGAGCCCCTCCTGCCCGCGCGTCTTCTTCGCCTGGCTTTTCCCGCTCGCCTTGACGTCCGCAGTCTGCTCATGAAGCTTCGCACGTGCCTTCACCCGCCCGACCGCCTCGATCAGCTGCACGACCAGCCACATCATCTTGCCTTCTTCGCTGCCGGCGAGCGAACGGATCGACTTCGCGATCTTCGGCGCCTCGGTCCGAAGGAAGGTCACCGTGCTGCGAAACGGCTCGAGCCACGCATCCGGCGCAAGTTTCGCCGCCGTGCCCGCCGCCTTGTTGACAACCTTCTTCCCCAGCGCCTTGGTCCCCTCGTACGCGAACTGGATGCCGTCACCGACCCGGCTCGGGCTGTACCACGGCCGGTTGTCCGCCATCTTCTGCGCAAGCTGTTGCTGGCGTTTCAAATTGGCGTTGGCATCGAAGAGCTGTCCGTGCAGCGCTTTGTCCATGCCGGTCGCCAGCGCGATCATGAGCTCCTCGGCTTTCGACGCGCATCCGTCGAGCAGTTCGACGAGGCCAGCCTTCAGCTTGTTCAGAAAATCCTCGATCTCGGTCGCGCAGGTCGCATTGATATGCGTGACCAGCACGGAGATGATCGCCGCGCCGAGATTGTTGCGGGTCGCCAGCAATTCGTGACGGACGAGCGCGAGCAGCGGGCGCGCGGACATCCGGAACGGCGCGAGTGTCGGCGGAATCGGAATGATGCCGAGCAGGTTGATCGCAAGGCTCATGTAGTCGAGCACCTGGCCACCGCGCTTCTCGACGATTTCGGCAATATCGCCCAGCGCGTCGACCATCGCCATGATGTTGCCGACGATCGGTACGGCGCCGGCAAACGTCTTCACGTCCTCAAACGTGATGTGATTGCCGCTGATACGGCGCAACCATGCGTCGAAGCGGTTGCCGACCGCCGCGACGTCCTTGGCGGAAACATCGCTGAGCCACGTAACAGCCTGTTCCTTCTCCGCGCCCGGTGGAAGTTGTTGTGCCATGTCGTTCTTCGTTCAATTCGTATTTTTTAAAGACGGCCGACAAGCCGCCCTCTCAGGATTTCAGCGGTCCGCCAAACCCGCTCGTCGGCAGCTTCATACCTGTCGCGCCCGCGGCCGACGCCACGGTCGTGGCGCCCTTGCCCGCGATGCCGGCGACGCCCGGCAATGCGCTCTGCAACGCGCCCGACGCGGCATTCGCAGCCGGCGCGGCAAGCGCGGCAAGCCCGCCCTGACGGGCGGCCTGAACCATCCCGGCCACCTGCTTCGCCGCACCGCTCAGGGTCGAGGCCGTCTGCAACGCCGACGCAACGCCGGCTCCGCCCAACGCCGTCGCCGCAGCCGGCAATGCCGAGCTCGCGAGCCCGCCGAGGGCCGCGCCCGCGCTGCCGCCGCTCACCAGCCCCATCGCCGCCGCCGTCGCGGCCGGCGCCATCCCCTGCAACTGGCTCGCGAGCTGTCCGCTCGCCGCGGCCTGCGCGGCTTCCGCCGACGGTTGCACGGGCTCCGCCGGCCACTTCGCCTGCTTGAAATAGTTCGCCGGCTGATCCGACTCGCGTGGGTCCTTCCCGAATTCCACGCGCACCGCGCCGGGCGGCAACCCGCTCACGACCGTATGACCGCTGTTGTCGAGTGCGCCTTTCTTCAGCACGGCGCCGTTCACGTCCTTCACCGTGAACAGTCCGCCTTTCACCGCCTCGCCGTTCACGTACTTGTGAAACAGTTCGAGCTGCCCCGGCTGATCCGGCCGCGGGCTCGGCAACGGATACCCCATGCTCGCCGGACCCGCGAACGTATGCGACGCCCCCTTCACATCGATGGCGCCCGGCGCATGAATCTCGATGTTGCCGTCCTTGATGCGGATATACCCGCCGCCGCTCGTCAGCAAAATGCCCTGATCGGCCGCGATCTCGATCCGGTCGGTTGCGGACACAACCTTTACCGCCTTCTGCGCGGTCACCTCGACGTTGTCCGACTGCGCCTGGATCTCGACCTTGCCCTTGCCCGCGAACAGCTTCATCCCCGCGTTCTGCACGAACAGGCTCAGCTTCTGCCCGATGCTGCCGATCAGCGACTTGCCCGCCGCGACATGCACGCTTTGCCCGCTCGCGACGTTCACGTGATCGTTCGCGACCACGTGCATCGACTGCTGCGTCGACATCCCGATCCCCGACGGGCTGCCGAACAGCATCACCGGTTCCTTGAATGCGTTCGCGCTGCCGGTGCCGCCGCCCGCCGTACGTCCGCCGGACGCGTTGCCCGACGCACTGTCCTGCGTCGCGTCGGTGAACGCACGCATCGTGTCGTGCGCTTCCTTCAGGCTTTCCGCCTGATGCTGCTCGCTCACGCCCGACATCGCTTCGATCAGGCTCTCGCCCGTCACGAGCTGCTGCTGCGCTTCCTTCACGTCGAGCGGCTGGCTGTTCGCCGCCTTCGGATGGGTCGTGACGTACAGGCCCTGGCTCGCCCGCACCGCGCCATACGCATCCGAGCGCAAGTCGAACCCGCTGCCGAGATACGACCCGCGCGAATTGCCGCTCTGGTCGATGATGTAGCCGAGATGCAGCAGGCTGTTCGCGCTGCTGCTCATCAGCTGCACGCGGTTCTGCCCCGTCGCGTCGTCCATCACGAGCTGGTTGTAGCCGCCGCCCGAATACTCCTTCGACCGATACCCTGACAGAATCCCGTCGCTATGCCACTGCGGCTGGTTCGCGCCGTTGTACACGCGCCCGACGGCCAGCGGTCGGTCGCAATCGCCGCCGACATAGTCGATCAGCACTTCCTCGCCGATGCGCGGCACGTGCACGCCGCCGTAGCCGCCACCCGTGTCCGACTGCACGACGCGCACCCAGCACGACGCGTTTTCGTTACCCGGGTTCAGGCGATCCCACACGAACTGCACGCGGATCCGGTTCAACTCGTCGGTATAGACTTCCTCGCCCTGCGGCCCGACGACGATCGCCGTCTCGAGATGCATCTTCGGCTTCTCGTGTTCGAACGGGCTGCGATACGGCACGCTGACGCGCTGCGCTTCGACCTCGACGAGATAGAAGCCGACCGAGCCGTCGTCGTGCGGCACGCGAAACGTGGGGTCGGCGCCATAGCCGTCCTGCGCCTGCGTCAGCGCATCGCGCAGGCTGTAAGGGAAGTCCGCACTGCTGTTGGCAACGGGCAGGTTGTTCTCGATCCACCATTCGACGCCGATCGTCGCGAATTCGCGCTGATCGGCCGGATCGCGATCGTGTTCGGGATGGTCCGCCAGCGTGAAGCGCCGGCCGGCATCGATCGCACGCACGCCGCCCGCGCCGTGGAAGCGCTTCGCCTCCGACTCCCACTGCTCCATCCGGATCTTCGTCAGATGGTCGCCGCGCGTCTGGTCCAGATACGTGTACGCACCGGTGTATTCGTAGACTTCGAGCTGGTCGGGCAATTCGCCCTGACCGGCCATCGTCGGCAGCGTCGTGCCCTTCGGGTTCGACGGTTGCGACGGATTCTTGTAGTCGAACGTGCGTGTCGATCGCGTGACGCTCTGCAGCGTGCGCGTGCCCGACCATTGCGTGAGCGCGTCGGCTTCGCTCGCCGCGCCGCCGTGATAGAAGCGCACGGCCTGCGGCGACAGCGGCTCAAACGCCTGCAGGTTGTCGGTGATCACGAGCGTATGCGACTTGCCGTCGTCGGCCTGCTGCCAGATGGTGTAAAGGCCTTCGCTCTCCATCAGCCGATGTACGAAATGCCAGTCGGTGTCGTGCTGGCGCGTGTACGAACGGTTCGGCAACGGCTTCGACAGCGCAAAGCGGAAATGGCCCTTCGCCTGCGGATGCTGGTCCAGCACGTCGCTGATGATCTGGTCGACGGTCGTATCGTTCCAGATCCGCTGGTCGCGACGGAACTTCAGGAAATGGGTGAAATCGGCGAACGTGAGCTGATAGGTCGTGAGCCCGCCGTCGGCGCCCAGACGACGCGCGGTGTGCACATAGCCATTCACCGGCCGGTAGCTGCGATCGCCCTGCTGGATCCACAACGTGACCGGCTGCGCGATCAGCTTTTTAAGCTCCACATCGCTGTCGGTCGACAGCACGTCCAGCGTGAATTCGTACGCGCGCCCGATGCGTGAGCGGCCGACCGCCCGCTGCACGGTCAGCACGTTCGCCCCCAACGGGGTGTCGAGCTTCAGCAGCCGGTCCTGCTGAAGCAACCCGCCGCGCAATGCGGCGACAGTGTTCTGCATGTTCATGGCAACGGCCTTTTCTTCTTTTGACGCGCCCTCGGATGGCGCGCTGAGCGATTTCGCTCGCGCGATTTTACAGACAAATTACGGCCTGAATCGGAAAAATGACCTGATTTAAAAGACTATTTTTAAGCGGATTCCGAATGCCCGCGGCGAACGCTCGAACAGGCAGGCGCCGTGCACAGCGGTTGCCGTCACACTGCATTGCCGCCTTCAATCCGCTGAAATCGAGTGCAATCAGGGCCAATTCGACTTCCGGTGCGGCGCGGTTGCGAGTAGTGTCTACGTGCCCGTATTGCGGCCCACCGAGGCCGGTCAGCGCCCGGTGCCCGGCGCTCACCACAACATCCTGCTGACCACTGGAGATCTGCGATGAAACGTTCGAAGTTCCTGCTGTCGGGCCTGCTGCTCGCGTCGGCCCTCGGCTTCACGGCCGTCGCCGCGCACGCGGACGACCTGCTCGATTCCGTGAAGAAAGCCGGCGTGCTGCGGGTCGGCCTCGAAGGCACGTATCCGCCGTTCAACTCGCGCGGCACGTCCGGCCAGCTCGAGGGCTTCGACGTCGACGTCGCGAACGCGGTCGCCGGCAAGCTCGGCGTGAAGACGCAGTTCGTCCCGACGGAATGGAGCGGCATCATCGCGGGGCTGCAGGCCGGCAAGTTCGACGTGATCGTCAACCAGGTCACGATCACGCCGCAGCGCAAGGAAGCGCTCGACTTCAGCGAGCCGTACACGTACTCGGCCGCGCAACTGATCCAGCGCAAGGACGACACGCGCAACTTCAAGTCGCTCGAGGACTTCAAGGGCAAGAAGCTCGGCGTGACGCTCGGCACCAACTACGACCAGATGGCGCGCAGCGTGCCGGGCATCGAGGTGCAGACGTATCCGGGCGCGCCGGAGAAGCTGCGCGACCTCGCCGCAGGTCGGATCGAAGCGACGCTCGACGATCGGCTGATGCTGCCGTACATGATCAAGACGTCGAACCTGCCGCTGCGCTCGGGGGCGGTGCTGAACGGCGGCAAGCAGGAGATGGCGATCCCGTTCCGCAAGGGCAACCCGAAGTTCGAGAAGGCGATCAACGATGCGCTCGAGTCGCTGCGCAAGGACGGCACGCTGAAGAAGATCTCGACGCACTGGTTCGGCAGCGACGTGACGGTGCCGGTCGCGCAGTAAGCGGTTCGGCGCGCGCTCAATGCGTCACGCTTTTCGCTGCGGCGAAGGCGTGACGCGCAGATGCAAGCGTCTTGCCTCCTTCCTCTTTTCCGTTTTCCGTCAGGCCGCCTCGTCGAAGCGGGCAAGCAGCATCTGGCCAATCGGCGTCAGCGCCGGGCGCGCCGCTATCTCGTCTACGCGTACCTGCGTGTCGTCGACCAGCTGCTTTTCGACGAGCACGGCGAACGCCGGGTTCGCGAGGTCGACACTGTCGGGCGCGCGCGCAATGCGCAGCAGCATAGAGAATTCATGCGGACTCAACATGGTCCATGTCTCCTGATCGTCCGCGATGCATTCGATCGGCGTCGATCACGTTTTCGAATGGAATGGATGGGAGGCCGAAGCCGATGCGCTGCCGGGAGCGAGATCCCGGGTGATCCTGCGCGACGCGGGCACGGCGTCGGATGCGATCACGCACACCCCGATCGCGACAATGCTGCCGCGGCGGGAACGTGCAACATTAGAGATGCGGCGTGACGCGGGCGTGACAAGAAAAAGGGGATAACGACGGCGCTCGCGACATCACGGCGCGCAGCCCCATGAACGAAAAAGGGGTTACGGAAACTCCGTAACCCCTTTTCGGATTTGGTGCCGGCTGCAGGACTCGAACCCGCCACCTGATGATTACAAATTTTCAATTAAATCAATAAGTTACTGATATTTAAGGAAAAGTATCCGTAACACAGCACATCACAAAGTACTTTATATTCAGTAGCTTAGCGTAACGGTGCGAAACGCAAAAAAGCTTAGCCGCGTACCGCCAATGTACCTCATCTGTCTCGGTTAGACCGCTAAACCCGGAAGAGCACTGCCGCGTCTACCTCCGGCGCCTCTCCCTCCTCCAACGTCAGTCCCAAGGTGTCCATTACTCTGTCGGCAATGTCGTCCTTATGGTTGCGCTCACCCTTGAAATTGAGCCGACGATTCGCGGCGCCGGCGATAACATCGGCAAGTTGTACCAGTGCGCTGTCCTTCGAAGACACGGTGTTAAATCGTTCGTCGAACGTCACACCGTCAAGATGTTCTCGCTCCAAGCCTTCGACAACCCTATTCCGGATCTCCGCAAGCGCAATTCGGTCAATCGACTGCTCTTCGTCCATGGTCACCGCGACATGCCGCGGCACACCAACGCGACCGCTTTCGATTTCATGACATAGTCCACGGACCAGCACGAACTCGTGCAGCCGCTGCACTACGTCTTCGATCGCTCGTCGTGAATTGCGCCTGTTCATGGCGATCAGCTTGAAGCTGAGAAATTCCCGATTCGCCGCCACGACGTTGAGATAGTCGACCACGGCGTCCAAATCCCCCTTACCAAACGCCGAAAAGTGGACCTCACGCTTGGCGAACTTTGAATCAGACTGCCAGTCCTTGATGGCCTTCGTCACGTCGTATACCGCGCGACCATTCAACACCCAGACCGATCCGATAATGACGTGATCCTCGCCCTTTCCCGTCTCATCCGAGAACACTTGCAGCGTTTGCCGCGGCGCTTCGTCTGCCAGAACCGCGTCGCGCATCTCATCCTCGCGCCCCTTCCGCCGACGTCTGACCTTCTCCTCCGCTTGAAACAGCTCATATTCGTTTTGGATCTTAGCCCGAGCCCGCACCAGAAACGGCACACGGTCCAGCTTGAAGAAATCAGCCGGCTTGATGCCATCCGGGTTATAAAGGTCCGGATGGAACGTCTCCCAGTACTTCAACGCGAGAGCCACGTCGCTGTTCCGCGCAGCCGGATGCAAGTTAAGAATATGAGCGACGCGCGTTTGCTGGTTCGAAAAGTCCCCACCTGCAAGCGATGCGATCAAGCTCTCCTTTGCCTTCCGGCGGGCTTCCGCCCGCTTTGCATCCTGTTCTGCGACCGCTGGGGGGGCAGCCCCTTCGATGGCATCGTCAGCCGCGTCGAGCGCGGCCTTGGCATTATCTTGTTCCATTGTTGGTCCCTCGCCTTTCTCTACGACGCTAACCCCCGTCAGCGCGGTTTCGACATCCGCCCCACCCGTCAGCGCAGCGCACAACACATCGAGAGCTGGAGGCGGCCGAGCACAACGACTTCAACCCGAATGCACTTTCGAGAAGAATAATAAGGAGTTTGCCGAAAAATCGCGTAAGTGGCCGAACGAAAAATTACACCGTCTGTTCTAGCCAAAGCGACGAATCGCTTCAAACGGTTGGTGTATCAAAGAGGGACGACTTCAACCGAAACTCGGCTAATGCTGTAACGCGTGACAGAACCACCGGCCGCGATCGCTGGATCGAACAACGCCAGATTCATGCCGTCACTGACTGAGCTACGATAGACAACACCGTCGTACCCGCTTTTCTTGATGAATTCACACAGGTACTGGCTTGGGATGTAGTCAATAGCAGCACTCCTCGGAAGGACCGGGCGCGTGAGCTCGTCCCCGAGCCTCTCGAGGAACGGAATGTCTGCGCGCAGTTGCCCGATCGCACCGGCATCGGCGAGAACAAACGGGGAAACAGATTCACGCGGATTGCGCAAATCCACTGCCACGAGCGGACGCTGCACCGTGAATTCAGCCACACACGCCACTTCACCGGTATGCGGCCGTATTTCGGCCGCAGCAGTGTTCGGAAGTGAACCTAGGTAAAGATATGGGATACCGACTGGATTCGCCCGGCCATGGCTCGTCAGTCGCGTAGGTGGCGCTCCCATTTCTGCAATCGGATATGGCAAGTCACTCGTCATGATGCGAGCTCGGTACCATATCTCCGGCATGCCATCCGCTAGAAGGTGAGCAAGAAGCTCTTTCAAGCGATCAGTGTCCAGAGCCTCATCAAGAAAATAACGATTCTTGAATAGCAACTCGTCCCTTAGCGTTTCCCAACGCGCAAGCCCTTCGCTCTTGTAACTCGCCGATGGCGCAAAGGTCTTTCCGGTGATCGCATCGTCGTCAAAAATACAGTTGAGCAGTTCGTTTGCCCTAGCGTCATCGAGACGGGGATGAGAAAAGAGATGCCAGTCCGACTTCATCCACTCAACTAGCGGCTTCCCGTCGGAATCCGACTCATAGACGCTAGCGAGCATCTCAAAGACGTTCGCGAGTTGCCCCGGTTCTATCAAGTCGACGTCGATCGACCCGCAAAAGTCACACTGCCCACGGGTCGGACTTAATGACGGAATAATGTTCTTACGAAGACCTCGATCACCAAAGCACTCAGGGCAACACCGCATGGGCATAGATTCTTGCTTAGGAAAAGAAGCTGGCTAGCGTTTCAATGTGATGTTTCATCGAAAGCTTTTTCACGTATCCGAGCCCCGGGAAGTGCCCCTTGGCGTGAAGCTCCCGAAACTCGGCAATCGCCTCTCCCTCGAACAGCTTTGACTTCCCTGAGTCGAGTTTCGCGATCAGCTTCTCAAGCGCTTGCGCAAACTTGCCAGCCGGGTCGGTCGGTGTATTGTTTGTCGTAGAAAGGAAGTGGTAGATATACATAACATCGTCCTTATCCGGATCGATGTAGGTTAAATGGATTGCCACTGCGTATGCAGGGCCGCCCCCCTCGCTATAATCGTCACCCACCATAAGAAAGTCACCGAAGCCATCCATGCCTTCATCCTCGTAAGTGACATGGAGATCAGAGAACGGCTCAACTTCGGGGTGATCCGCATTTCGCCGTCGCTCAAAACCATCACGCAAAAGAACGCGACGACAATCCTTAAAATGCCTCCAATACAGCTTTCCGCAGTATTTCTCAAAAAATACGTGCTGCGTATCAGCAAGATTTTGCCCCAACTTCGCCGCGAGCGCCTTTGACTCAGTAAAACCCGCATGCACAAAGACCGGGTTATGGGCATTGTGTTGCTCGTAATATTCGAGCGCCGCCTCGACAGTCATAGTATCTTTAAGCAAGATACCTGCGGCAATTCCCTCTTCCTCAAGAAAACCTCCCCTGAGCAATTCCGAGATGTTAGCCCCATCATCGGCATGATCGCCATAATCAGGGTTGACAATAATAATGGCCCTACCACCCTCATCACAGACCGTTTTCAGCGTCCGCTCCAGTCCGCTCAACGCCTCTCTCACAGGTTCGACAATCGGCACGAATCCCGATTCGGCAAGCAACTTCGCCATCTCGCGAATTGTTATCAACTCGAACTGCTTTCCTCGGAAATATGGGTGGTACATTCTTATTATGCCCAGGTTAATGCTTCGTCGAGAGGGGTCCGTACCGCCTCGAGCAAGCGTTCATGATCAGCGCGACGCACCTGAATTGAAAGAGCTGCTGGTTGCAACGACGCGGGTAATTGGTCAACCAGCTCACTCAGCGACGCCAGATTGCGCGTTCTCTTCAGCGTGCGTACCATTTCTCGATGCACGTCGGTTGGCGCCAGTTTCGCAAATTCCTGACGCATTGCCGCCCAGAGCATTGTATTAGGAACATCAGGAACAGGAACTTGCAGGTGTCGCAAAATTGCACGCGCTTCAGCTACGCGTAACGATTCGAAAATCGTAACGGGGCAGACTAGATCAGGTCGTTCAACAGCTTCGCGAACGGTCTGAATCCTGTCCCATCGGACTAGACTCAACACGCCTACGTCCACGGGCGTAATGTCCATAACGTCTTGAACGTGCGCTTCCCCGGCGATTACATATACTTTTGCAAACACTTTCCGGTAGTTTGCGACTTGGTTCACCAACCGGGCTAGGGAGTCTCGCTCAGATTTGATCTCGTAAACGGTACCTGTACCATTCAGGATCGCCAGATCTGCTTTACATTCACCAGCCCGAAATTCAGTCAGCATGCTGGCCGTATTCAGTGAGTGACGCCCCAACAAGATATTGTGGGTTAACGCTGCCCGGTAAACATACTCGTCTCGTGCGCCAGCTTTTCGCAGCTCAGCAAACGCAGCGTCAAACGCGGAACTCACGGTACTCCGTGCCGCGACTTCCTGACCTAAGAGGCCAGTTTCAGCGAACAGTCGCACAAATAGGGGAGAACGCCCCTTCCTAGCCATTTCACGGAACACGCCCGACGAAAAGAGACGAGAGAGAGCCGATAGCTGTTTGGCGTTTAATAGCATGTTTCTCCGGAACCCCGTGCCGCAACGTCCCTCGGCCCCGTCAGAGGAGGCACACCTCGGTGCGAAAATTATTGGGAATGCAGCTTCTTCGACCAATTCTATACCAATCACCCTGGTGCTCGAGCGGGTTTCCGCTAACCAGACGCATCACACCGCCGACGCTGCTCCGGCGTCCCGACGGACGCCAGATGCACGTCGTTCGCCTCCCTGCGCGGTCAAAGCGCATCCGCCTACGTTCAGCCCGCCTCTGGGCCGTTACAACTTGCCACAGCCGCTAGCGGCCTCCTCGAAGCTGCTTAAAAAACGAGCAGCGTATCAGGCGGCGATACGCTCTCGTTCTGTATCAGCACGTGATACATGCTAGTTCTGTATCGCCGGCTGACACGGAACGATGTTAACGAATGTGAACAATACTACCGGGACCGTTGATACCTCTGCGAACAAGCCCGCCGCCCGCAATGTGCCGAAACCGGCGGGCAATCGTGCGAGCTAAGAGGGATCATCGATGAACTCGCTGGGTACTGCGTGCGATCCCAATAGGGCTCACAGGCGGTCAGCGCAAAGACAAAAATCGAGCCTTTTCTGTCTCTGGATCGACAGCGGTTGTCTCTCGAGGTCCATTTTTTGCCCCACAAGAGCTCCGAAACCGGAAGATTCACGGCACTCCGTGCTTCGGCGCCCCGGACCCACCCGTTCACCCAAGCCCGTGGAGCCTTGGTCTAAGCCGCTGACGGGGCAAGCCCCGCCACCGGCTAAGACCGGGATAAATCGCGATCGGGCCGTCCTACGGCCGTCCCGATCGCTCAACCCGGCCCCCGTGAGGGCCACCGGCTAACCAGTTCGGGGACCGCCAGCGCCGGAAATGGCTACAAAAAGGGGGCGGGCCTGTGGGAGCGGATGCCCTTGCGACACGAGATCCGGCCCATGGTGCCGATTTCGGCGACGCGGCAAAGGGGGTAGCGTACTTTCGCACAATCAGCGGTTCAGAGCGTCTGATTTTCGCGAAAATTGACGGCAGCGCTCGATTGAGAGTCTTTTATCTTATCGAGGCAAGCCGCGCAGCGGCGCGTCAGGCCCGAAGGGCTCCATCGCGGGGAGCCGGTGGGCGGGTGCGGTATCCCGGCCGCGAAGGCCGGGACTGTCCACACCCTCGCGGTGTGGGCAGCGCAGCCATCCACGGGCGGGCGCGGGTGGACCTCGCACCAAAGGGGCATCAGCGATCTAGCAGATGGCCGATGCTAGTGACCGCTACGTCCCGGCTGCCGGGAGTTTGGGCGTCTTGTGCAGTTCGACCCAATATTCGTTGATACGGTCTGGCTCGACATCAAGCCGACGAAGCCAAGCCTCGGTCGCAACCTGTGTGTTCAGCAGGGGAGCGGTGCTAGTCGCCGTCCCGGTTTGTAACGTGCCGAGCGCATCAGCAATGATCGGACGCAGAGCGCTGTTCAGCAGCACATACGCAGGCGGGGGCTCAGGAGGATGGCCTGGTTCGCCAGCAATACCCGTCTGCGGCGCAACGCCAGCCTGAATGATCAGGCCGCCGTCGTCGTAGCGCTGCTTGCGGAACCAGTCCGGTGGCAGGCCCAGTTTGTCTACTCCCCCCAGTTCCCGCACGAGATCGGCATTGATTGCCGTCAACCAGTCCACCGTCTTGATGTGATCGGTGAGCCGGCGGAGGTTCCGACGCATCGGGTCGCCGACGTCCAGACCAGGGCCGAATTTCCGCGCCCAAAAATATTCCGACGCCTCGTTTGGGCTCCGCTGCAACAGCGACAGGTTCGCGGCATATCCCGCGTGCCCGTGCACCACGTCAAGCTCGTCGACGGCTTGCGCGAAGAGCGCTTGGAACACGTCCGGACAGAGCGTCAGGAAAGCTTGCGGGACAGAGAACGTCGCAACGTCGATGCCTCGGTTCATCGACGCCTGCCAGTCCTCGAGACAGAAAGTCGAAAATTCCATCGTGCCGGCCTCTTGTTTGTCCTCCGCGTTAGAGAGGGCCAGTACGAACGGAGCATCAGCCGGGATGCTCGTCGCCAAGGAGGCGAACGAAGGCCCCTTTTCGAACTCAACCGGCTGCTTGCCATCTTGGTACAGCCATCGCAGCGGAGAGCCTTTGGACGGGTCACGGCCGGCGGCCTTTTCAGCCGCGCGCTGATAAGTCAGCAGCGCATCGGTGTACCGCTGGAAGCAGGCGCTAAGCGCCTTGCGTTTGGCCGGCGTGTGGCCGCCCTTGAAGTAGATAACGGCACGCACGGCGAGGGCCGCGCCTACGATCGCCCGCTGGTGCTTCGGCTCGAATGCGCCGAACGGAAGCGTGCCCGCTCGGTTCGGGTCGTTGGCCCACGCGATCAGTTCGTCCTTCGTCATTGGCATGATGCTTAAAAGGGAAACGGAGTCGGCGGCAGCGCCGGGGGGATGAGCGGCGGGAACAGACTGCCCGAGCGTGCATTGGAGCCGCCGCCAAGGATGCTCTCAAGGTCCGTTTGAGTCTGCTTTGCAGTCGATCGCTGAGATTGCTCATCGGCGTCACCGCAACCGCAATCATCCGGCGTGATGCCCGAGTATTTCGATTCGTCGCCGGCGATGTCCATGTACGCGGCTTCCTGCGTCTTCGAAAATTCGTCGGGCGGGAACTTCATTTCCACCACCTTCCTAATGTTCGACTGTACAGGAGGCTTGGACGGATCGTTCACGATCACGACGTCGGGCCGTCGAAACCAGGTTTTGTCCTCTTGCTTGTATGCATCCATGCCGCCCGGCCAGTATTTCTGAATCCACGCCGGAAGCCACGGATGCGGGGTCGACGGGTCCGATGCGCGCATGATGGGCGTCGGGGGCTCATTCCGCATGTCGTACGAGACTTCCGGCAGGTACGGCGTCGTTTCGCCGGTCAATACCTTCGAGGCGAGGTTCTTTGCTCGCAGTCGCTGTGCGACGCACGATTGGCGGAGGATCTTCGCATCGCGGCTGTAGACGCCTATCGATTTGCAGCGACATAGAGCGTCGCAGAGTACCGCGCGGTCTTCCGGGGATAAGTTGCCCTTGGTCATCCCGACCTGCGTGGTTTTCCCCTGGCCGGCCCCCATGTTGCCCGATGCCGAATTCGTCATTGATCGCTCGCCGGGGCATGTTCGAAGGTCAGCGACGACGCCTGGTGGCTGCTCAGCCAGTCGGTATGGCCGCTCGCGTCCGTTGTGCCTCGGATCGTTTGGCCGTCGGCAGACGTAACAGTGTATGGGTGATTCGCGAGGGGTTCGCGCGACTGGTCGTCGACGAGTTGGAAGCGCCCGCGATATGTGCCGTCGTCTTGCGCGATCGTCTGCGAGACAACGCTTTTCCCCGCGCCGACCGGCCCACCTGCGCCAGACGTCGGCTCCACCGTCGCCATGCCTTGTGACGCGATCAGCGTCGCGCCACAGGCTGTCTTGTCGCCTTCTGTCGCTACGGCTCGGCCACCGAATGTCATGCTGCGCACTCGGACGCCAACAATAGGATAGACGCCGCCACACTTCGGACACGACACCATGTCGCCCTCGAGCGCGAGCGGCTTACCGAAAACGATATTGGTCGATGTGCAGGCGAGCACTCGACCACCATGGCTGGTCGTGTCGCCTTCGCGAATGAATGCCGAACTCATGCAGAATCCTCACAGGAAATCTGCGGCGAATGTAGCACATCCGCTTTTCTTGTTCCTACCATGCTTCTATTGGTGACGTGTCATTTCTAGCGTATTGCCTCGCGCGGAATCTCTTATAATTAGCAATGAATCGGTAACACATAAAATTCCCGCAAAGCCTTATCCAGCAAGGATTTGACTTGCTACTGAATCAATTCCCGGAGAGGACACGAGCATGGTCGTAATCAAGGACCGTGCGGCGCTCATGCAGCGCCTCATGGACGCGGTTATTCAGGGCTATCACAGCTATACATCCGGCACGGTCAAAACAGAGCGTGTACACGCTCTCTGCGAAAAATTCTCCGAACGTTATCTGGTTGCGTTGAATCGCAACCAGCTTGCCTATCGACGTGCGAAATGCCTTGGGAATGCGCGACTGATACTCGCTGATCTAGGTGATCCAAATTGCCTGCACTGGTGGCTGCTGGTTACGGATGGAGCGCACCCAGCTCGAGAACGAGAGAAAGGCTCACGAAAAGCGCGCGAGGACCTGAAAGATGCGCTGAAACCCGGGGAGCGCATCCACGTCTCCGGCTACGAATTGCTGAAGATGGCGCACTCGAAGGCTGTCGGCGGCGGCGTTCGTTTGACGTGGCGCATGACGGATGAAACCAAACGGCAGTGGCGTTATCAGATCCGCGTTGCCGTTCGCGCCCGACAGGCGGATGATGCAGTAGCCCGAGTTACGCGGCTGATGTATACGGCTCCGCGCTTCGATTCCATCAAGGCCCAGGTTGATAAGCTTACGAATTTTCTGCGATCAGAGTGGAGCAGAACCGGGCACGATGCGCAGCTTCTGAGCATTCCTGCGGCGCTAAAATCCATTCCCCGTGTCGCAAGCGACGGGATACCGGTAGCCGAATGGATTGCCGCACGGATGCCAAAACAAGCGGCTTGACGAAGGTGAAAAATTGAACGCAGGTACGGTTTCCAACTTGATTTCCTGCGGCATTCTGATCGCAGGTCTCGCGTTCGCTTTCTGGTTCACGGTGGTGCTGCCGGATCGTGAAAGACTAGCTAAGAGGCAGTCGGGGCCAACCGAGAAATCGATCGGGAAAGGCGGGCGTGACACGTGAAACTGGCGAAGCTTCGCACACCTCGGACAGGATTTTTGTCGTCATCGCAAACGTCCTTTCGGTACGTGAATGAGCGATAGATCGAGGAATATTGGGCGCCGAAGACAGCTCGCGCTACCGCGCGAACAGAGACTAAATCGCCGCCCGGAAGCGGCGTTGTGCAGTCAACGCATGAGCGATCTGGCGACGTTTATCGGCCACAGCCAGACGTAGAAGAGTCGCAGCTGGAGCCGGCTATTCCAGTTCAGGCTGTTGAATTTCTCAGCCGGAATCACCTTGGCCCACCAGCAAAAGCCCATTCCAACGGCGACGTATAGGACGATGTACACGACAAGATAGCTAGTTGGGAAGCGCGACAGCAGCCACATCACAGCGAGAGCGATCGCAAAATTCACCAGCCGTATCGACAAGGCTTCTTGCGGCGACGTGTTCAGATTGGACTGGAACAACCGCTTCTCCCGTTGCTCTCTTTCGACCCGAGCGACGTGGTCGGCGATGGTTTCTCCGCGCAATCTGCTCCCGATGAAGGGGAGCACGAATCTAAAAATTACCGTCGCGGCTACAACAGCCATGCCTGCGATCACAACCGTTCGAAGTGCGTCATTCGATACCTCGATCATCGTTACGTCCCCCTGTTTTGTGAGCCTTGCGATCCTTGAGCGTAGCTGTATCCGCCTCCACTAGACGAGCCGCCCCCAGCGCTGCCCGCCCCGGAATTCGAGCCGCTACCCGTGCCTGCACTGCCTTGCGATCCTCGAGCGTAGCTGTATCCGCTGCCACTCGACGAGTTGCCGCCGGCACTCCCGGCCCCGGAATTCGAGCCGCTGACCGCCCCTGCACTGCCACCCGTGTTACCCCCGGACGGGCTTCCCTCACCTCCGCCGGGGGCCGCGGGAGACGAGCTTGGCTGCGGCAGGAAACGATCAAAATTCGTCTTGACGCCACTCGTCCATCGCGCTGCGAGATCGGGCAAGACCTTCAACAAACCGAGTGCCATAACGGTGACAAGGCCGGCCGTGATGATCGGGCCAATGATGGCCGCGTCCGGGTTCGGTTTGGCCGCGGCCGAGATGGCGCTGTCGTAGAAGTGCATGAAAACACCGAAGCTCATCGCTGTTATCGCTATGAGGATGACGTAGTTCAAGACCGAACCGAGCCAGTTCCCGAAGAGATTGGCGAGCGGCGGGGCCAGCAACATGAAGATGAAGAATGGGCCGAAGCAAACTGAAAGCGCGAGCAGGAACTTCGCAATCAGAATCGAGACAGCGCCCACGCCGCAGATCAGTAGGGTGGAAAGCACGAGCACGATGCCCAGAATGAAAGCCCCAATCCCGGTGCTCGTCAGTAGGCTCGAATTCGCGAAGACCGTGCGCATGACGGTCAGACTGTGGTCGATCGCGCCATCGATCAGGCTTGCTATGGCGCTGTTACTCGCACCCAGGCTCCCGTGTACCAGCAGCTTGGACGCCAGTTCATCGGGCAAGTGGATGGCTGTACTGGCCAGCGTTGTTTCATACAGGCCACCGGCGCCGGCGATCCCCACAATCGCGTAATACTTGAGGAACTTCTCCACGAGGTGCGTGAGCGGTACGCCGCTCGGCCGCAGCATCGTCGCCACGCCATCTATGACGAGCATAATGGTCAGGCCAAGCGCCGCGAGCGGCGTGACCCATGCAATCATCCTGCTAACGTTTTCGGCGACGATCTGGAGCGTCACAGCATCCATGTAGTCGAATATCTGCGTTACCGCATCGAAGGCCATGGTTCGCTCCTTATTGCTCGCGGGCCGCTCTAAGCGCCGCTTCTTTGCCGTAGAAAGTCACCATCGCGTTTGCTTCTTTCGCGTTCAGGCAGTCTGAACCTTGCCGCAGATATTGCGCGGGATCGTTCTCGCATTCCTTGAACCTGCTGGCTCGCTCCGCGTCATGTTCGATATACCAAGCCTTGGTGTGATATTCCTGCCCACAGGCGCCCAGAACGCAGGCAACCAAGACATAGAGGCACTTCTTCATATTCATATCCTCCGCGCAACGTTTTAACGTCGTGACGTTGTAGCGTTGTGACGTCGTAACTTTATAACTTCATAGCGTTATAACGTTAGTAGTTCTACCAAACTTCTCTACGACTCGAAATTTTCACTGGCTCACTTCTAACGAAGATTAACCATGCAGGTCTTCACGCCGTCTTTCAGCGAATGGGACAGCAGATCTAGCATCGTGAAATACGCCTCTTGATCGCTCGGATCGACGAAACTGCTCAAGTTGATGAGAAGCTGGAATGCTTCCTGTGTTCTGGAGATGTTGTGCAGCAAGCCTCTCAGACGAGCGACGTTAGCCGCTTCGTGTTGCTGAGAGCTGCAGGTACACTCAGTTCTAGCCATGATTCACCTCTTGGAAGGTGGGTTGTGGTCAGGCCCGTCTTGGTGTTGGCGCACCTTGGCGGGCCGCTTGCTGCGTCGTCCTGACCTCGCATTGCGTTCGCCCCTATCTCCGCAACGCGCGCGGCTAGCGGCGAGAGCGGCTTGTCAGATGGTGGCCCGGCTGCCTGAGGAGGAACGGCAACACGGATCGCCGCCCGTAACTCCCCGGTCTTCGAGTCCCACGCAAGTCCCGCGCTGGGAATGACTTCGGCACGGGCAAATGCGTCCGGATCGTGCTCGCCGGTTTCCAGCGCCGCCTTGATCCGTGCAAGCCACTTGGAAAGTCTCGTGGGTACATAGTCGACGACGATCGAACACGTCCCTTTTTCCGACACCACATCGAAGCGTTCGCGTGCAACGTAGATAGTCGACTGCCGGAGCTTCCCGACTTTCTTCAGCAAATTTGCTGCCTCGAGGCGCGCCAAGGCCTTTTGTACCGTGGCAGATGCCAAACCCGTGAGCGCCATGAGGCGGCGAACACCTGGATAGCCCGTCCCGGTGTTGAAGTCAGCATGCACCTTAATTGCGTTCAACACGTTCAACGCGTCCGACCCAAGTTTTCGAGCAAGCCCTGATCTGTATAGGTCGTGCTGGACAGTGAGAAAGGTCGTGTCAATGCGCGCTTGCATACCTTATTCCGCAAAGAGGTGTGCAACAGCAGCCGTCTTAAACAAGACACGCCGACCGATCTTGATCCGTGCCGGCAGCAGTTTTCGAGACACATCGTTGTCTCGGGTGAGCGTCACTTGAAGTCCCTCAGGACTACGATGCAATAGCTCCGCCACTTGAGGAAGAGTCAGCAATGCTCCGTAACGCTCGATGATGTTTTCTTCCGTTGAAGTCACTTGAATAACTCCATGCTTTTGTCTTCAACGGAAGATTACGGATGCACCGAACTCCTCACAAGACCACACCAATGTCGCGAATTATAGTCGCGCATTTTATACGCACCGCAAAAACACAATGATAATCAACGTGTTAAACGACAAAATTGATTCAGTGCTAATACCCCCGATCAATTGTGTATCTGTTTGTAACGACGACGTGTACACGCACTCGATATTTTAAAAGAGCGCGTGTACACGTACTCGATCGAGTCGATCACGACTTTGGGAGTGGGACGAATCAAATCACTTAGGCGCAATCAATCAAGCTCGCCGAAGACTATCGAGCCTCTGCACCAGATCCTCAGCTCGCAGATGTGTGTAACGCTTGAGCATTTGCATCGACTTATGGCCGCTAATCGAGGCAACCTCTTGATCGCTCAAACCCGCTTCAACAAGCCGACTGACTGCCTCATGTCGCAGATCGTGGAAATGCAGGTCGGCCATCCCGAGGTCGCGAACGATGCCGGTCCAGAGCTTCTGGAACACATACGGCTTACGCTTCCCGTCTCGCCCTGGCTCGCCAAAAAACACGAGATCGGTGTCGATGGGCCGTATCGGATTATCCAGCGCCGCGCGGAGAACTTCGGCCGCCTCACGCGTCAGCGGGACCAAACGACTGGATCCGTTCTTTGTATCCCTGAGAGTCACGATCCGTCGATCCAAATCTACTTGCGGGCGACATAAGCCAGTGATCTCGGACGATCGCATGCCGGTTTCGACGGCAAGCCGCACGATCCAGCCGAGCATCGGGTTGCTATGGGCGTCGGCGGCCGCGAAGAGACGTTGCTGTTCGTCACGGCTCAATCGCCGGTCCCGGCCGGCACCGGGACTCGGCTTGCGAACGTTGGCGACTGGATTGAACGTCAGGCCAATTCCCCACTCCTGAATCGCCATCCGGAAGAGATGCCCGAGCATTGCCAGCTCGAGACGAACCGTGTTGTTTGATTTGCCGGCCGCGAGGCGTTCATCGCGATACTTGGCAACGAGCTCGGCACTGACGGCCGCCATCGAATACTTCCCGAAAAACGCCTCGAGGTGCTTCGCAGAAAAGCTCTCGCTGCGCTGCGTGGTCGCCTTCTTGGTAACTGACACCTCTTCCATATACCGCTTCAGCGCGGACGACACCGTGAGCTTTTCGGACGGTGCACGCGACAGGTAGACGCCTCGAACCATCTCATCTTCTGTCCGACGCCCCCAGTCCTCGGCATCACGTTTAGTGCGAAAAGTTTTAGCCGCGGTCGGCCAGCCGGTCTTGCGGATGACGGCTTTCCAAGTCCCGGAGGTCGTCTTGACGATCGTAGCCATCTCGATCCTATTTGCAAGCTTTGGCCAACGCTGACAACGGGCGAGCCGGTGACTCAGGCAAGCTAAATGGAGCATCCCCAAATGACCTGATCACGGAGCCCTTCTCGCCCAACAGCACAAAAGTGCTGCCAAAACCCTGCAGCAGGTACAAGACCTCTTTCTGCGCGCCCGAAACCTCTGGATCCGCTAGCAGCACTGACCGGTATTGTGAAAGAGCTGAACGGCCTTCGCAGGCCCAGTTCTGGAGAGCGCTCTTGGAAACCATCGTCGCTGGATATTGGTATGGGATGTGCCCGGTAACTGCCGTATAGACCTTGGCGAAGGCCCGAGCCCCATCCGTCTTTGCCGGATCAAGCAACATGGTCAGAAAGAGGGTGTAGACGCCTGCCGCAATCAGCGTAACCGACCCGGTGAGAATCACGGCAAGGGTAATCAGCCGCGGCGGCTTCGCGCTACGCGTACGACGCGCGTTCCGTGCCATACGACATACGCCTCTGCGACCAAGAACTCGCCACCTCGAACGCTCGGCGATGGCATCGTAGTCCTCTGCGGGCACCTCCTTGCTCGCCGACCTCGCAGCCCAAGCATATCGTCGGCGCAGTCCCAGTTGGTCACATCCATCCTGCCGCTGACGGCGACGCGTGGCAACCGAATGTCGGCCAGTCCACCAATCCGGGCCAACGACATTCAGCCACAGATAGAGAATCGATACCACAATAACAACGGCCACCGTGCGCCAGACACTCTGGAGCCTCACTCCGGCCAGCATTGTGTCGTACAAGTCCGGCTGAAACATCATGCTAGGGACGCCAGCCGTCTCCGCCCAGCCGTCAAGATACGACCGCCCGACCGCATAGTTCAGCGCAGCGGCCATCGTGAATACTAAGGCGATCCCTTCGAATATGTGCTCAGCGAGGTAGGCGCCCATGCGTGCTGCGACATTGGGCTGCGAACGCCCTTCCCCCTCGGAATTACTTGTACTTGTCGTCACAAAACAGTCCCAGTCCGATAGCCCTGCGATGGTCAACGGCACGATATTCAGCCGCCCCAGATCCAAGCAGTGTACCGAAACTGTACTTTTCAGCGCCCAAAAAGCACAAGGGGTTACGTGAAAATCACGTAACCCCTTGATTTTATTGGTGCCGGCTGCAGGACTCGAACCCGCCACCTGATGATTACAAATCAACTGCTCTACCAGATGAGCTAAGCCGGCGTAGCGCGAGATTCTACCTCATTTCACGATCTTGAGGCGAGGTCTGCTGCCGCCTTTCGAGCCGTCGCCGTCGGTTTTCGGCGGTTCGTCGGCGCCTTCGGACGGCTCCTCGTTCGCCCCGCTGTCGGCGACGGGCGCCAACGGCGATACGGACTCGTCGCGCTGCGCGTCATCGGCCGGCGCGGCGTCATCGTCGAACGCACCCGAATCCGCACCCTCGCCTGCAACCGCATCGACCTGGAACGCCATGCCCTGCCCGTTCTCGCGCGCGTAGATCGCGAGCACGTTGGCCACCGGAATCTCGATCTTGTGCGCCTTCCCGGAGAACCGGGCCGTGAACTCGATCCACTCGTTGCCCATCTGCAACTGGCTCGTCGCCTCGAAGCTGATGTTGAGCACGATCTCGCCGTCACGCACGAACTGACGCGGCACGCGCGTCGAGTTGTCGACCCTCACCGCGATATGCGGCGTGTAACCGTTATCGGTGCACCACTCGTACAACGCGCGCAGCAGATAAGGCTTCGTTGAAATCTCTTGCATCACAATCCTCGAACCCGGAGCGGGCGCGCGGCACGCCGCCGCCCGCTCCGTCATGCCTTCATTGCAACATTAACGACGCATGACCTTTTCGGACGGCGTCAGTGCTTCGATGTAGGCCGGACGGCTGAAGATCCGTTCGGCGTACTTCATCAGCGGCGCGGCGTTCTTCGACAGCTCGATGCCGTAGTGATCCAGGCGCCACAGCAGCGGTGCGATCGCGACGTCGAGCATCGAGAACTCTTCGCCGAGCATGTACTTGTTCTTCACGAAGATCGGCGCGAGCTGCGTCAGGCGATCACGGATCGCAAGGCGTGCCTTCTCGTGATTCTTCTCCGCCGCCTTGCCCTTCTCGTTCTCGAGCGTGCTGACGTGGACGAACAGTTCCTTCTCGAAGTTGAGCAGGAACAGGCGCGCACGGGCGCGCTGCACCGGGTCGGCCGGCATCAGTTGCGGATGCGGGAAGCGCTCGTCGATGTACTCGTTGATGATGTTCGATTCGTACAGGATCAGGTCGCGCTCTACCAGGATCGGCACCTGACCGTACGGGTTCATCACCGAAATGTCTTCCGGCTTGTTGAACAGGTCGACGTCGCGGATTTCGAAGTCCATGCCCTTCTCGAACAGCACCAGCCGGCAACGCTGGGAGAACGGGCAAGTTGTGCCGGAATACAGAACCATCATATTTGCGTTTCCTCAAAAAAGCCGAGGGCCGGCACGCGGCGAAACCCCTTTCACGGGTTCCGCCTTGCGCCGGCCCCACGCCGGTCAGGCGTGTTTACTTGATATCTTTCCAGTACGCGGCATTGAGCCGCCAGGCCAGGAAAGTCAGGACACCGAGAAAGATCAGCACCCACACGCCGAGGCGCTTGCGGGTCTGCTGGGCCGGCTCGGACATCCATGTCATATAGGCCACCAGGTCGGCCACCGCAGCATCGTAGTCGGGCGACGACAGCGTGCCCGGCGTGACCTGCTGGAAGCCGACGAGCACGTGGGCCTTCTCGCCCGTCTCCTCGTCCGTCTTGTCTTCGAATTTGGCAACGCGCTGCCCCTGCAGCTGCCACAACACATGGGGCATGCCGACGTTCTCGAACACCGCGTTGTTCCAGCCGGTCGGCCGCGTATCGTCGCGGTAGAAGCTCCGCAGATACGTGTACAGCCAGTCGCGGCCGCGCGCACGCTCCTCGACCGACAGGTCGGGCGGCGTGGTGCCGAGCCAGTTCTTCGCGTCGTCGGGCCGCATCGCCACGGACATCGTGTTCCCGACCTTGTCGGTCGTGAACAGGAGATTCGTTTCGATCTCCTTCTGGGATATGCCCAGATCCGTCAGACGGTTGTAGCGCATCAGGTTCGCGCTGTGGCAGTTCAGGCAATAGTTTACAAACAATTGCGCGCCGTGCTGAAGCGAAACGAGATTTTCCGTGTTATCGGGCGCCCGGTCGAGCGGAAAATTACCTTCCGCCCGCACGGCCGGCGCCGCCAGCAGCGCACAGGCGGTGGCCCCGATCAGCGCGAGTGTCGAAAGCAGTTTCTTCATGTCGTTCTCTCCTCGCTCACGTTAATGGGGCTTGAAGCGTACCCGTTCCGGCGGCTGCTTGAACGTGCCAAGCGGCGTCCAGACGGGCATGCCGAGGAAGAACGCGAAGTAGACCAACGCGCAGAACTGCGCGATCAGCGTCGCCGCCGGCGACGGCGGCCGCGTGCCGAGGAACGCGAGGGTCAGGAATGCCGCGACGAAGATTCCGAGAAACACCTTGTGGAACAGCGGCCGGTAGCGGATCGACTTCACCGGGCTGCGGTCGAGCCACGGCAGGAAGAACAGCGAGATCACCGCCGAGCCCATCACGACGACGCCCCAGAACTTCGACTCGGTCAGATACATGAACACGACGATCGCGGCGGCCAGCACCGGCAGCCCGATCTTCCACTTGCCGCGCGCGCGGATCAGCGCGAGCACGCCGAGCAGCGCGATCACGATCATCAGCACGATCTTGAACGGGTCGGTGGTCGCGCGCAGCATCGCGTAGAACGCGGTGAAGTACCAGACCGGCGCGATCTCGGGCGGCGTCTGCAGCGGGTTCGCCGGGACGAAGTTGTTCGCCTCGAGGAAGTAGCCGCCCATCTCCGGCGAGAAGAACACGATCAGCGCGAACACCATCAGGAACACGCACACGCCGAGGAAATCGTGCACCGAGTAGTACGGGTGGAACGGGATGCCGTCGAGCGGAATGCCGTTTTCGTCCTTTTTCGCCTTGATCTCGATGCCGTCCGGGTTGTTCGACCCGACTTCGTGCAGCGCGACCAGGTGCGCGACGACGAGGCCGACCAGCACGAGCGGGATCGCGATCACGTGGAACGCGAAGAAGCGGTTCAGCGTGACGTCGGACACGACATAGTCGCCGCGAATCCACAGCGACAGGTCCGGGCCGACGAACGGGATCGCCGAGAACAGGTTCACGATCACCTGCGCGCCCCAGAACGACATCTGGCCCCACGGCAGCAGGTAGCCGAAGAACGCCTCGGCCATCAGGCACAGGAAGATCGCGCAGCCGAAGATCCACACGAGCTCGCGCGGCTTGCGGTACGACCCGTACAGCAGCCCGCGGAACATGTGCAGGTAGACGACCACGAAGAACATCGACGCACCGGTCGAGTGCATGTAGCGGATCAGCCAGCCCCACGGCACCTCGCGCATGATGTACTCGACCGACGCGAACGCGAGCGTCGAGTCGGGCTTGTAGTTCATCGTCAGGAAGATGCCCGTGACGATCTGGTTCACGAGCACCAGCAGCGCGAGGGAGCCGAAGAAGTACCAGAAGTTGAAGTTCTTCGGCGCGTAGTACTCGGATACGTGCTTCTTCCAGGTGGACGTGAGCGGGAAGCGCTGGTCGATCCAGCCGGTGAAACCTGTCGTGGAGACTTCCTTGTTGTCGGCGGCCATCACGCTTCTCCTTTCTCGTCCTTGCCGATCACGAGGGTCGTCGCCGACGTGAACATGTAGGGCGGGATGTCGAGATTCTGAGGCGCCGGCTTGTTCTTGAACACGCGACCGGCGAGGTCGTAGGTCGAACCGTGACACGGGCACAGGAAACCACCCGGCCAGTCGTCCGGCAGGTTCGGCTGCGGACCCGGCGTGAAGCGTTGGCTGGGCGTGCAGCCGAGATGCGTACACACGGCCATCACGACGAGAATGTTCTTGCGATCGGCCCGTGCCCGATATTCGTTCGCGCAATACGCGGGCAACGGCATCGAATACGGGGATTTCGTGGTCGGATCGGCCACTTCCTTGTCGGCCTTGACCACGTCGGCCAGCATCGAATCGGTGCGATTCAGGATCCAGACGGGTTTGCCGCGCCACGGCACGGTGACCATTTCGCCGGGCTTCAGGCCACTGATATCGATCTCGACCGGTGCACCGGCCGCTTTCGCTTTCGCGGACGGCGCAAGCGACGCCGCGAAAGGTATGACGGTGGCTACGCCTCCTACGCCACCTGCTACGGATGTCGCAATCAGCCAGGTACGGCGGCCGCTGTCGACGCGTTTCTCTTCCTTGTCTCGCATCACACGCCCCACTTCTGAGTTGGATTTTCCGTCACGACTTTCCATTCCGCCGCTAGTTTGCGCGAATGGAGTCGCCATTTACAAGGCCCGGAGATGAAAATCCCTTCGAAGTGTTTGATAGTTAAGGGTTATCCCCCACTATCGGAGCGATTAAATCATTTCGCTTTTAAGCGGATGCTACATAGAGAAATTTCGATGCACCGCCGCAAATCCGTCGCTCAGACCGGATTATGAATATCGATAAAAAGGTGTTCGAGATCGAATTCCTCGGACAAGTGGCGCCCCAGCGCCTGGATTCCGTAGCGCTCGGTCGCATGGTGCCCCGCCGCAACGAACGCGACGCCGCTTTCCGCGGCCGCGTGCGTGGTCGACTCGGACACCTCGCCGGTCAGGAACACGTCCGCGCCGGCGTCGATCGCCGCGTCGAAGTAGCTCTGCGCGGCGCCCGTGCACCACGCGATGCGGCGCAGCTGCGTGTCGGGATCGCCGAGCACGAGCGGCGTGCGGCCGAGCGTGCGCTCGACCTTCGCGACGAAATGCTCGAGCGTGACCGGCATCGGCAGCGTCGCCATCCAGCCGAGATCGCCTTCGCCGAAACGCTGCTCGCCGATCAGGCCGAGCTTTTCGCCGAGCTGCGCGTTGTTGCCCAGTTGGGGATGCGCGTCGAGCGGCAGGTGGAACGCGAACAGGTTCAGGTCGTTCGCGAGCAGCAGCTTCAGCCGCTGATACTTGCGGCCGGTGATCTGCGGCGCCTCGTTGCGCCAGAAATAGCCGTGATGGACGAGCACGGCATCCGCCCCCCATTCGAGCGCGGCTTCGAGGAACGCGACCGACGCCGTCACGCCGGTGGCGATCTTCTCGATCTTGCGGCGCCCTTCGACCTGGAGGCCGTTCGGGCAATAGTCCTTGAAGCGCGCGGTTTCAAGGGTATTGTTCAAGTACAATTCGAGTTCGATCCGATCCATATAAACCTCTAATCCATTCAGATGCTTAGACGCTTCTGGCTGTTCTTCGCGCAGGCGGTAACCATACTGCTCGCGCTGATGTTCATCGTCGTGACGCTCAAGCCGCAATGGCTGCAACGGCAAGGACAGCTCGGCAAGCAGCTCGCCACGCCGATCGTCGCGCTGCGCGAGGTCGCGCCGGGCATCGGCGGCGCTCCGGCGACCACGTCGTATGCCGAAGCCGCGCAGAAGGCGATGCCGGCCGTCGTCAACGTGTTCTCCAGCAAGGACGGCTCGCTGCCGCCCGACCCGCGCGCGAAGGATCCGCTGTTCCGCTACTTCTTCGGCGACCGCAACGCCCGCAAGCAGCAGGACGAGCCGGCCGCCAACCTCGGCTCGGGCGTTATCGTGAGCCCTGAAGGTTACATTCTAACGAACCAGCACGTCGTCGACGGCGCCGACCAGATCGAAGTCGCGCTCGCCGACGGCCGAACGGGCACCGCGAAGGTGATCGGCAGCGATCCCGAAACCGATCTCGCGGTGCTGAAGATCAACATGACGAACCTGCCGACAATCACGCTCGGCCGCTCCGACCAGTCGCGCGTCGGCGACGTCGTGCTCGCGATCGGCAACCCGTTCGGCGTCGGCCAGACGGTCACGATGGGGATCATCAGCGCGCTCGGCCGCAACCACCTCGGCATCAATACGTTCGAGAACTTCATCCAGACCGACGCACCGATCAACCCCGGCAACTCCGGCGGCGCGCTGGTCGACGTGAACGGCAATCTGCTCGGCATCAACACGGCGATCTACTCGCGCTCGGGCGGCTCGCTCGGCATCGGTTTCGCGATTCCGGTTTCGACCGCCCGCACGGTGCTCGAAAGCATCATCACGACGGGTTCGGTCACGCGCGGCTGGATCGGCGTCGAGCCGCAGGACGTCACGCCGGAAATCGCCGAGTCGTTCGGGCTCCAGCAGAAATCGGGCGCGATCGTCGCGGGCGTGCTGCAAGGCGGCCCGGCCGACAAGGCCGGCATCAAGCCGGGCGACATCCTGGTGAGCGTCAATAGCGAGGACATCACCGACACGACGAAGCTGCTGAACGTCGTCGCGCAGATCAAGCCGGGCACGCCGACCAAGGTGCACGTCGTACGCAAGGGCAAGCAGTTCGACGTGAACGTCGTGATCGGCAAGCGCCCGCCGCCGCCGAAGCAGACGCTCGACGAGCAGGACGGCGATAGCGAATGACGGTCGGCGGGCGGCACGCCGCCTGCCGGTCATGATGCGACGCGGAAACGGAAAAGGGCAGCCGGTTGGCTGCCCTTTTGCTTTGCTTCAAACGACGTCCGGTGCCGGAAGGTAGCTTTGCGATGCGCTGGCTGGCGGCCCACCGCGGTACCGGGCGCCTCCGGCCGGGCCGGAAAGCCGCCCCGGCGCCGCGCCGTCAACTCGCGGCTTCGCCGTTCCCCGCCTCGCCCTCTTCTACCGGCTTCTTCGGCACGAAGAACCGCGCGGCCAACAGGCCGATCTCGAACAGCACGATCAGCGGCAGCGCGAGCATCAGTTGCGAGAACACGTCCGGCGGGGTGACGACCGCCGCGACCACGAATGCGCCGACGATCACGTACGGCCGCATCTCCTTCAGCTTCTTCAGGGACAGCACGCCCATCCTGACGAGCAGCACGACGACGATCGGCACCTCGAACGTGACCCCGAACGCGATGAACATCCCGAGCACGAAGCTCAGGTAGTTGTCGATGTCGGTCGTCATCTCGGCGCCGAGCGGCGCGTTGTAATGCGCCATCACGCGGAAGATCGTCGGGAACACGAGGAAGTACGCGAACGCCATCCCGCACAGGAACAGCACGTAGCTGCTGCCGACGAGTGGCGTGACGAGCTTCTTCTCGTGCTGGTACAGCCCCGGCGCGACGAACGCCCAGATCTGGTACAGCACGATCGGCAGCGCGATCACGAGCGCGACGAGCATCGTGACCTTCATCGGCACGAAGAACGAGCCGGTGACGTCGGTGACGATCATCTTGCCGTCTTTCGGCAGGTTCTCCATCAACGGCCGCGCGAGCAGCTTGAAGATGTCCGGCGCCCAGTACACGAGCCCGACGAACACGACGATCACGGCCAGCCCCGCGCGAATGATGCGATCGCGAAGCTCGACGAGATGGGAAATGAAGGTTTCTTCCGGGGCGTCGCCCGGGTTCTGCTGGGGGTCGCTCACACCGGCCCTCGGTAGGATTGACGAGCGAGCATGCGCTCGACTCAGAAGAAGCGCGTCGGCCGGCGCAGGCTGGCCGGCTGGTGGCGCGCGACACGCGCGGCGCCCGACTGCACGTGCGTGCGGCGGGTCGTCGCGCGCTTGTACCAGACAGGCGTCGCCGCCTGCTTGATGCGCCAGTTGCGACGCTTCGGCGCAAGCGCGGCCGGGCTGCCGCCACGCCACGACGGCGCCGCGGGCGTGTCGCTACCGTGCAGGCCGGCATCGACCGAGCCTTCGTTGAGACCGCCGACCGCGGAATGCCACGTGTCGTTCAGTTCCTTCTCGTGCTCGCGCAGGTTATCGTGAATCGTCGTCTCGACATTGCGCGCGGCCGATTCGAAATCGGTCTTCATCGTCCGCAGCGCGTCGAGTTCGATTTCGCGCGAGACCTCGGCCTTCACGTCGTTGATGTACCGCTGCGCGCGGCCGAACAGCGCGCCTGCCGTACGCGCGACGCGCGGCAGGCGCTCGGGGCCGAGCACGACGAGCGCGACGACGCCGATCAGCGCCATCTTTGAAAGACCGAGATCCAGCATCGCGAATGCCTCAGCGTGCCGGCGTTACGCCTTGTTCGAATCGGAACGCGTCGTTTCCTTCGCGTTGACGTCGACCGCGCCCGAACGCGGCAGTTGCTGCGCGTCGGCCGGCGTTTCGCCTTCCTTCATGCCGTCCTTGAAACCCTTCACGGCGCTGCCGAGATCGTTGCCGATGTTGCGCAGCTTCTTCGTACCGAAAACCAGCGCGACGATCAGCAGCACGATCAGCCAGTGCCAAATGCTCAATCCACCCATGATGAAACCTCTCCTCAACCACGCCGCGGTGCGGCGTAAATCGCCGGCGGCGCGCCGGCTTCGACTATCGGATGCGGGGAAACGCCCCGCGTCGTCAACCCATCCGTTGCCACGGGCGCGGGCCGGCCAGGATATGCGCGTGCAGGTGGTAGACCTCCTGCCCGCCGCCCGGGCCCGTGTTGATCACCGTGCGAAAACCGGTTTCGCCGCCCGTATACGCGACGCCGAGCTGGTCGGCCAGACGCGCGACGAGCAGCATCAGCCGGCCGAGCATCGGCGCATCGGCGTCGACCGCCGCCGACAGCGTCGGCAGGTGCCGGCGCGGAATCACGAGCACGTGCGTGTCGGCCGCCGGGCGGATGTCGCGGAACGCGACGAATTCGTCGTCCTCGTGCACCTTCGTGCTCGGGATCTCGCCTGCCGCAATCTTGCAGAACAGGCAATTCGGATCGTGACTCATGTTGCTCCTGCAAACGCCCGCGTGCGGCCGGTCAGAACCACGCCTGCGGATCGAGCGTCTTGTTGTCGTTCAGGTACAGCCAACCCTTGATGATACGGTACAGCGTCCAAATCCACGTGACAAACATCACGACGAATCCGACCACGACGAACATCAGCGCGAACCCGATCACGTAGGCGATCAGCGCGCGCCAGAACGTGCGGATCTGCCACTCGAAGTGATCGGCGTACGGCGTGCCGGCCACGTCGCCGCGCTTCACGTAGTTGATGATGATCGCGATGATGCCCGTGACGCCGCCCGTCAGCCAGTGAAACGCGTAAAGACCGTACAGCACGTGGGTCAGCGTGCGCAGCCCGTTCAGGCGCTCGGCATCCGCGGCGCCCGGCACCGCCGGCGTCGGAAACTGGTTCGACGTATCGTTCATGATGCTACCCCCGTTAGATGACAATTCTTACAGCTTACCGCACTGTTGCCACCGCGGCGGGCCCTGTTCGTCAGCCGCCGTTTTCCTCGCGCTCGCGGCGCTTGCGCAGCGCTTTTTCCTCGATGCCCGACAAGCCTTCGCGGCGCTCGAGCTCGGCGATCACGTCGGCCGGGCTCAGGTCGAAATGCGACAGCATCACGAGGCAGTGGAACCACAGGTCGGCCACCTCGCCGACGAGCGCGCTCGGCGCGCCGCCCTGGCGCACGTCCTTCGCGGCCAGCACGACTTCCGTCGCCTCTTCGCCGATCTTCTTCAGCACGGCGTCGTCGCCCTTGTGGAACAGGCGCGATACGTACGATTGATCGGGATCGCCGCCCTTGCGGCTGTCGATCACGGCCGCGAGGCGCAGCAGCGTGTCTTCGGTCGATTGCGTCATTTGTAGATGTGTTCGGGATCTTTCAGCACCGGCTCGACCGCGACCCAGTCGCCGCCGTCCACCGTACCTTCGAATTTCTGGAAGAAGCACGAATGCCGGCCGGTGTGGCACGCGATGCCCGACACCTGCTCGACCTTCAGCAGCACGACGTCCTCGTCGCAGTCGAGCCGCACCTCGTGCACGTGCTGCACGTGGCCCGACTCCTCGCCCTTGAACCACAGGCGCTTGCGCGAACGCGAATAATAGACCGCGCGCTGCGTCTCGATCGTCTTCGCGAGCGCCTCGCGGTTCATCCACGCGAACATCAGCACGTCGTTCGTCGACGCTTCCTGCGCGATCACCGGCACGAGGCCGTTGTCGTCCCAACGGACCTTGTCGAGCCACGCGGGCAAGGATTTCGTTTCGGTATTCATCACAGCCTCACCGCGATGCCCTGGTCGGACATGAAGCGCTTCGCCTCGCCGACCGTGTGCTCGCCGTAGTGGAAGATGCTCGCGGCCAGCACCGCGTCGGCGCGGCCGTCCTTGATGCCGTCCGCGAGATCCTGCAGGCAGCCGACGCCGCCCGATGCGATCACCGGCACCGGCACCGCGTCCGACACGCCGCGCGTGAGCGCGAGGTCGAAGCCCGATTTCGTGCCGTCGCGGTCCATGCTCGTGAGCAGGATCTCGCCCGCGCCGAACTCGGCCATCTTGCGCGCCCATTCGATCGCGTCGAGGCCCGTGTTCTTGCGGCCGCCGTGCGTAAACACTTCCCAGCGCGGCGTCTCGCCGTCGGCCGACACGCGCTTCGCGTCGATCGCGACGACGATGCACTGCGAGCCGTACTTGTCGGCCGCGTCGCGCACGAGTTGCGGATTCGCGACCGCCGATGAATTCATGCTGACCTTGTCCGCGCCCGCGTTCAGCAGGCGCCGCACGTCCTCGACGGCGCGCACGCCGCCGCCGACGGTCAGCGGAATGAAGACCTGCGATGCGACGGCTTCGATGATCGGCAGGATCAGGTCGCGCTGGTCGGACGTCGCGGTGATGTCGAGAAAGGTCAGTTCGTCGGCACCCTGGTCGTCGTAGCGGCGGGCGATTTCGACGGGGTCGCCGGCGTCGCGCAGCTCGACGAAATTGACGCCCTTGACGACACGCCCGGCGGTCACGTCCAGGCAGGGGATGATGCGTTTAGCTAGAGCCATGATGTTGCGCCAAATGCCGCGCTGGGACGGCCGGTTGCGGAAGCCTCGCGCGAGGCTTCCGGTCGGGGCCGCCCGCGGGCGGCCCCGGCGAACGGGACGGACGCGGTTACGCGTTGTCGAGTTCGCCGTTCAGTTCGTCCGCGCGCTTTTGCGCGGCCGCGAAATCGAGATCGCCGGAGTAGATCGCCCGGCCGCAGATCACGCCTTCGACGCCGTGCTCTTCCACCTCGCACAGGCTCTCGATGTCCGTGAGGTTCGACAGGCCGCCCGATGCGATCACCGGGATGCCGACCGCCTGCGCGAGCTTCACGGTCGCGTCGATGTTGATGCCCTGCAGCATCCCGTCGCGGCCGATGTCCGTGTAGACGATCGATTCGACGCCGTAGTCCTCGAACTTCTTCGCGAGGTCGATCACCTCGTGGCCGGTCAGCTTGCTCCAGCCGTCGGTCGCGACCTTGCCGTCCTTCGCGTCCAGCCCGACGATGATGCTGCCGGAGAACGCGGTGCACGCGTCCTGCAGGAAGCCCGGGTTCTTCACGGCCGCGGTGCCGATGATCACGTAGGACAGGCCGGCGTCGAGATACTTCTCGATCGTCTCGAGGCTGCGGATGCCGCCGCCGAGCTGGACCGGGATTTCGTCGCCGACTTCGTCGAGGATCGCTTCGATCGCCTCGAGGTTCTTCGGCTTGCCGGCGAATGCGCCGTTCAGGTCGACGAGATGGAGCCGCCGGGCGCCGAGATCGACCCATTTGCGGGCCATCGCCGCCGGGTCCTCGGAGAAAATCGTGGCCTGGTCCATATCGCCCTGTTTGAGGCGCACACACTGACCGTCTTTGAGGTCGATGGCCGGAATCAGCAACATAGCAATCGGGTGTCGTCGTGGAAAATGAAAAGAATCAGGCGCGTACCGGCCAAACCGGTGCCGCGCCGTCTCGCTAGTTTAGTACAACTCTTTCGGCGCTTACGCGCGAGCGCCCCGCGCGACAGGCCGTTCGGCCAGGTCGACTGTGGCTCGCGCGCCACGTTTTACGGCTTCCAGTGGACGAAGTTGCGATACAGACGCAATCCGACCTCCGCGCTTTTCTCCGGGTGGAATTGGGTCGCGAAGATGTTGTCCCGCGCGACCGCGGACGTAAACGGCGCGCCGTAGGCCGTTTCGCCAACCGTGTGCGCCGGGTTGTCCGGGCTCACGTAATAGCTGTGCACGAAGTAGAAATACGCGTCGTCGGGCACGCCGTCCCACAGCGGGTGCGGCTGCGCCTGGCGCACGCGGTTCCAGCCCATCTGCGGCACCTTGAAGCGCGAGCCGTCGTCCTGCAATTGGCCGTCGAGATCGAAGCGCACGACCTTGCCGGGCAGCAGGCCCAGGCCCTTCGTGTCGCCTTCCGCGCTCCAGTCGAACAGCATCTGCTCGCCGACGCACACGCCGAGCAGCGGCTTCGTGCGCGACGCGTCGATCACGGCCTCCTGGAGGCCCGACTCGCCGAGGCAGCGCATGCAGTCGGGCATCGCGCCCTGGCCGGGCAGCACGACGCGGTCGGCCGCGCGAATCGCGGCCGGCGTGTCGACGATCGCCACGTCGGCGGCCGGTTCGGCCTTCTTGAGCGCCTGCGCGACCGAGCGCAGGTTACCCATCCCATAATCCACAATCGCAATCGAAGTTTTCATCTCAGTGCAGGCAGTAGCGCCCTCAGTCCATTGACGATGAATTCCACCGCCAGCGCCGACAGCATCAGACCCATCAGCCGCGTGGCGATGTTGATGCCGGTGCGGCCGATCCAGGTCGCGATCGGCTCGGCGAGCCGCATCGCGACGAAACACAGAAAAGCCAGGACCGCGCCGATCGCGACCAGCCCGGCCCGCTCATACCAGTGATGCGCGTTCGCCGCATAGATGATCACCGTGCTGATCGAGCCGGGGCCCGTGAGCAGCGGAATCGCGAGCGGCACGACCGCGATGTTGTCCTTCAGCTCGGCTTCGTGGCGCTCCTCCGGCGTCGACCGCGTGTTGCCGATCTGCGCGTTCAGCATGTTGATCGCCATCAGCAGCATGATGATCCCGCCGCCCACTTCGAGCGACCCGACCGAAATGCCGAAGAAGTTGATGATCTGCTGCCCGAGCAGCGCGGTCACCGTCATCACGCAGAACACCGACACCGATGCGATCCGGATCGTGCGCCGCCGCTCGTCGTCCGTCTGCTGCGCCGTCAGGCTCAGGAAGAACGGCACCGCGCCGACCGGATTGATCAGCGCGAGCAGCGAAATGAACGATTTGAGCAGATCCATCGCAAGCCGGCGCGCCGCGCCGAAGCCGTGAGGTTGTCCTTGGCGTCGTCCGTTCGGAAGTTAGAGGCTGCCTTTCGTCGACGGAATCTGCCCCGCCGCGCGCTCGTCGAGCTCCACCGCCGCGCGCAGCGCGCGGCCGAAGGCCTTGAACACGGTCTCGAGCTGATGGTGCGCGTTGATCCCGCGCAGGTTGTCGATATGCAGCGTGACGCCCGCGTGGTTCACGAACCCGCGGAAGAATTCGATCGACAGGTCGACGTCGAACGTGCCGATCCGCGCGCGCGTGAACGGCACGTGGAATTCGAGGCCCGGCCGGCCGGAGAAGTCGATCACGACGCGCGACAGCGCCTCGTCGAGCGGCACGTACGAATGGCCGTAGCGGCGGATGCCCTTGCGGTCGCCGATCGCCTTCGCGACGGCCTGACCGAGCGTGATGCCGACATCCTCGACCGTGTGGTGATCGTCGATATGCGTGTCGCCGTGCGCTTCGACCTCGAGATCGACCAGACCGTGTCGCGCGATCTGGTCGAGCATATGGTCGAGAAACGGCACGCCGGTGGCCAGCTTCTGCCGGCCGGTGCCGTCGAGATCGAGCTTCACACGGATCTGCGTTTCGCTGGTATTGCGAACGACTTCCGCCACACGCATGGCAATTCCTTGATTGAGTCTATGTAAATGGGGATTGATCGTCGCGCGCCGCCGCGCCCTGGGCTCAACCGGGCAGCGCGAGTTTCAAGGCGGCCAGCAGGCGGGCGTTTTCGTCGGGAGAACCGACGGTCAGCCGCACGCATTCGGCCAGTAACGGATGCATTTTACTCACGTTTTTGACCAGCACCCGCTCGGTGAGCAGCGCATCGAACACGGCCGCGGCGTCCGGCACGCGCACCAGCAGGAAATTGCCGGCGCTCGGGAACACCGTCGCGCCCGGCAGCGCGGCCACCGCCTGCGCGAGGCGCGCGCGTTCCGCGCGCAATTCGGCCGCCTGCGCGTCGAGCACGTCGAGGTGGTCGAGCAGGAAATCGGCGGTCGCCTGGGTCAGCACGTTGATGTTGTACGGCGGACGCACCTTGTCGAACTCGTTCAGCCATGCGGGCGAGCCGACCAGATAGCCGAGCCGGATGCCCGCGAGGCCGAGCTTCGACACCGTGCGCATCACGACGACGTTGTCGAACTCGCCGGCGCGCGGCAGCCACGAACGCTCGGCGAACGGCTGGTACGCCTCGTCGATCACGATCAGGCTGTGCCGCGCGGCCGCGACGATCCGCTCGACGTCGGCGTCGTCGTACAGCGTGCCGGTCGGGTTGTTCGGATACGCGAGATAGACGATCGCCGGCCGGTGCTCGGCGATCGCCGCAAGCAGCGCGTCGGCGTCGAGCGTCAGGTCCGCCTTCAGCGGTACGCCGACGAATTCGAGCTGCGCGAACTTCGCCGACAGCTCGTACATCACGAAGCCCGGCACCGGTGCGAGCACCTTGGCGCCCGGCTTCGCGCACGCGACCGAGATCATGCTGATGATTTCGTCGGAGCCGTTGCCGAGCAGCACGTCGCAGCCGGCCGGCACGCGCATCGCATGGCGCAGCTTGTCGAGCAGCGCGGCCGGACGCGGCGCCGGGTAGCGGTTCAGCGCGACCTGCGCGAGCCGCTCGCCGAGCGCCGCGGCGAGCGGCGCCGGCAGCGAATACGGGTTCTCCATCGCGTCGAGCTTCACGAACCCGCTCGCGTCGGGAACCGGATAGCTCGTCATCGCGAGCACGTCGCGGCGGATGATGTCTTGTGGCGTCGTCATGGTCTCAAGCCGGCGTGCATCGCGCCGGCATCAAATGGTCGGCAAGGCGGCGGCTGCCGCCCTGCGCTCGTCCCCTGCCCCGATCCGGGGCGACCGGCGCCGGCGCCGCGGCGCCCGCCCGGCCCGCGCACCCTGCGCGGTCAGCCCTTCATCCGGAACTCGGCGCTCCTTGCGTGCGCCTGCAGCCCTTCGCCGTAGGCGAGCTCGGACGCGATCTCGCCAAGCGTCTGCGCGCCTTCCGCGCTGACCTCGATCAGGCTCGAGCGCTTGATGAAGTCGTACACGCCAAGCGGCGACGAGAAGCGCGCGGTGCGCGACGTCGGCAGCACGTGGTTCGGGCCCGCGCAGTAGTCGCCGAGGCTCTCGCTCGTGTAGCGGCCGAGGAAGATCGCGCCCGCGTGGCGGATCTGCTGGCCCCATTGCTGCGGCTCCAGCGCCGAAATTTCGAGGTGTTCCGGCGCGATGTCGTTCGCGATCCGGCACGCCTCGGCCATGTCGCGCACCTTGATCAGCGCGCCGCGGCCTTCGAGCGACGCGCGGATCACGTCCTGGCGCGGCATCGTCGGCAGCAGCTCGTCGATCGCCTTCTCGACGCGATCGAGGAACGCACCGTCCGGGCACAGCAGGATCGACTGCGCGAGTTCGTCGTGCTCGGCCTGCGAGAACAGGTCCATCGCGACCCAGTTCGGATCGGTCGTGCCGTCGCACAGCACGAGGATTTCCGACGGCCCGGCGATCATGTCGATACCGACCGTGCCGAACACGCGGCGCTTCGCCGACGCGACGTACGCGTTGCCGGGGCCGCAGATCTTGTCGACGGCCGGCACCGTCGCCGTGCCGTACGCGAGCGCGCCGACCGCCTGCGCGCCGCCGATCGTGAACACGCGATCGACGCCGCCGAGCAGCGCCGCGGCAAGCACGAGGTCGTTCTTCACGCCGTCCGGCGTCGGCACGACCATCACGATCTCGCCGACCCCCGCGACGCGCGCGGGAATCGCGTTCATCAGCACCGACGACGGATACGCGGCCTTGCCACCCGGCACGTACAGGCCGACGCGGTCGAGCGGCGTGACCTTCTGGCCGAGCACCGTGCCGTCGCTTTCCGTGTACTGCCAGCTATGCGTGCCGCACTCGATCTTCTGCTTCTCGTGGTACGCGCGCACCCGCGCCGCCGCCGCTTCCAGCGCCGCGCGCGCCTTCGGCGCGAGGCCGTCGAGCGCCGTCTGCAGCGCGTCCTGCGGCAGTTCGAGCGCGGCGACGCTGTTCGCGCTCAGCCGGTCGAAGCGGTTCGTGTACTCGAGCACCGCGGCGTCGCCGCGCGACTTCACGTCGGCGAGGATCTGCGCGACCGACTGCTCGATCGCTTCGTCTTCGCTCGCCTCGAATGCGAGCACGGCGCGCAGCGCGGCGCCGAAGCCTTCGTTCGTCGAATCGAGCTTGCGGATGGTGATGGCCATGGGAGTTCCGTTACGGTGATGCGCTCAACCGCCATTCTGCGACGCGCGTTCGAACGCGTCGAGGATCGGCTTGAGCGCCGCGCGCTTCAGCTTGAGCGCGGCCTGGTTCACGACGAGGCGCGACGAGATCGCCATGATCTCCTCGACCTCGACCAGATTGTTCGCCTTCAGCGTGCCGCCCGAGCTGACGAGGTCGACGATCGCGTCGGCCAGCCCGACCAGCGGCGCCAGCTCCATCGACCCGTACAGCTTGATCAGGTCGACGTGCACGCCCTTCGCGGCGAAGTGTTCGCGCGCCGTTTCGACGTATTTCGTCGCGACCCGCAGGCGCGCGCCCTGGCGTACCGCGTTCGCGTAGTCGAAACCGGCGGACACGGCCACCGACATCCGGCAGCGCGCAATGTTCAGATCGATCGGCTGGTACAGGCCGGAGCCGCCGTGCTCGACCAGCACGTCCTTGCCGGCCACGCCGAAATCGGCCGCGCCGTATTCGACGTAGGTCGGCACGTCGCTCGCGCGCACGATGATCACGCGCAGGTTCGGGTCGGTCGTCGGCAGGATCAGCTTGCGCGACGTTTCCGGATCCTCGGCCACCTGCACGCCGGCCGCCGCCAGCAGCGGCAGGGTTTCCTCGAAAATCCGGCCCTTCGACAGGGCGAGGGTCAGCGGCGCGGTCATGCTTGGCTCCCGGAGAGGCGGCGCACGTTCGCGCCAACGGCGGTCAGTTTGGTTTCCATGCGGTCGTAACCGCGGTCCAGGTGATAGATGCGGTCGACGAGCGTTTCGCCGTCCGCACGCAGCCCGGCGATCACAAGGCTCGCCGACGCACGCAGGTCGGTCGCCATCACGTTCGCGCCGGACAGCTTGTCGACGCCGGTCACGAGCGCCGTGTTGCCGTCGATCGTGATGTTCGCGCCGAGTCGGTTCAGCTCCTGCACATGCATGAAGCGGTTCTCGAAAATGGTTTCGACGACCTGCGCGGTGCCCGTCGCGACCGTATTGAGGGCCATGAACTGCGCCTGCATGTCGGTCGGAAACGCCGGGTATTCCGACGTGCGGATCGTCACCGCCGACGGGCGGCGGTCCATCTTCACGCGCAGCCAGCTGTTGCCTTCCTCGATCGACACGCCGGCTTCGCGCAGCTTGTCGATCACCGCGTCGAGGATGTGCGGGCGCACGCCCGTCAGCATCACGTCGCCGCCGGCCGCCGCGACCGCGCACAGGAACGTGCCGGCCTCGATACGGTCGGGGATCACCGAATGGCGCGCGCCGTGCAGCCGCTCGACGCCCTGGATCACGAGGCGATCGGTGCCGATGCCGTCGATTTTCGCGCCCATCGCGACCAGCAAGTGTGCGAGATCGCTCACTTCCGGCTCGCGCGCGGCGTTTTCGATCACCGTCTCGCCGTCGGCGAGCGTCGCGGCCATCAGCAGGTTTTCCGTCCCCGTCACCGTGATCATGTCGGTCACGATGCGCGCGCCCTTCAGGCGCTTCGCGCGCGCTTCGATGAAGCCGTGCTCGATGCTGATCTCGGCGCCCATCGCCTGCAGGCCCTTGATGTGCTGGTCGACCGGCCGCGCGCCGATCGCGCAGCCGCCCGGCAGCGACACCTTCGCCTCGCCGAAGCGCGCGAGCAGCGGGCCGAGCACGAGGATCGACGCGCGCATCGTCTTCACGAGCTCGTACGGCGCGACGAGGTTGTCGACGCGCGACGCGTCGAGCTGCACGCGGCCGCCGTCGGTCTCGCTCTTCACGCCCATCTGGTTCAGCACCTTCAGCGTTGTGCGCACGTCCTTCAGGTTCGGCACGTTGTCGAGCTCGACCGGCTCGGCGCTGAGCAGCCCCGCGCACAGGATCGGCAGCGCGGCGTTCTTCGCGCCGGACACGACGATCTCGCCGGCCAGGCGGCGACCGCCTTCGATCACGAGCTTGTCCATCCCCTGTCCCTGCGATTCCCCGTTGGCGGCCGGGTGTGCCGTGGCGACGCTCTGGACGGCGTCGCGCTCGTTGACGGTGACTTGCACTCAGTGATTTCCGTTTATGCGTTCTGCCATTCGGCGGGCGTCAGCGTCTTCATGCTGAGCGCGTGAATTTCCTGCTTCATGCGATCGCCGAGCGCCGCATAGACGAGCTGGTGCCGCTGGATCGGCCGCTTGCCTTCGAAGGCCGCCGACACGATCGTCGCGAAGAAATGCTGGCCGTCGCCTTCGACTTCCAGATGCGTGCAGGCGAGACCGCCGGCGATGTATTGCTTGACCTGTTCGGGAGTCGGCAACATGGTGTAAGGCTCCTGTCGGCGCACGCCGCCCCGGGGCGGCCGCTGCCTGTCGATATCAATGACGCAGTTTGTAGCCGGTCGCGAGCAGCCGCATCGCGATCAGCGCGAGCAGCACGAAGAAACCGGTGACGATCGCGAGGCTCGCGAACGGGTTGATGTCGGACACGCCGAAGAACCCGAAACGGAAGCCGTCGATCATGTAGAAAAACGGGTTGAGACGCGACACTTCGCGCCACACGGGCGGCAGCGAGTGCGTCGAATAGAACACGCCGGACAGGAACGTCAGCGGCATGATCAGGAAGTTCTGGAACGCGGCGAGCTGGTCGAATTTCTCGGCCCAGATCCCGGCGATCAGGCCGAGCGTGCCGAGAATCGCCGAACCGAGCAGCGCGAACGCCATGATGAACAGCGGCGCCGCGAAGTGCATCGGGATAAACCAGATCGTCACGACGAACACGCCGGCGCCGACCGCGAGCCCGCGCACGACGGACGCGAGCACGTACGCGCCGAAGATGTCGCGATACGACAACGGCGGCAGCAGCATGAACACCAGGTTGCCGGTGATCTTCGACTGGATCAGCGACGACGAGCTGTTCGCGAACGCGTTCTGCAGCACGCTCATCATCACGAGGCCCGGCACGAGAAAGCTCACGTACTCGACGCCCGGATACACCTCGACGCGGCCCGACAGCGCATGGCCGAAGATCGTCAGGTACAGCAACGCCGTGACGATCGGCGCGCACACCGTCTGGAACGACACCTTCCAGAAACGCAGCAGTTCCTTGTAGAACAGCGTTCGAAACCCGTTTCCCGGCACGCGCCGGGCCGCCCCTTCGAGCGGCAGCGAACGCAGTTCGCGTGGGGAGTGTTGATTCATGCCAGACCCTCGATGACCTCGGCCCCGTTCATCACCTGGACGAACACATCCTCGAGGTCGGCCTTGCGGACCTCGATCTCGTCGAACGTGCAGCCGGCCGCACGGCATTGCGCGAGGATGCGTTCGACCTCGTCGTAGCTCGCGAGGCGCAGCAGGTGCTCGCCCGGCGCGCGCGCGGCCGGGTCGGTTTCCAGCCCGCGCAGCTCGGCCGGCAGCGCGCCGGTCGCGAACCGCAGGTACAGTTGCAGGCCCGCGAAGCGGCGCAGCAGCGCGTCGGTGCGATCGAGCGCGACGACTTCGCCGCGGCGCAGCATCGCGATGCGGTCGCACAGCGACTCGGCTTCCTCGAGGTAATGGGTGGTCAGCACGATCGTGTGGCCCTCGCGGTTCAGGCGCGAGATGAATTTCCACAGCGTCTGGCGCAATTCGACGTCGACGCCAGCGGTCGGCTCGTCGAGCACGATCACCGGCGGCCGGTGCACGAGCGCCTGCGCGACGAGCACGCGGCGCTTCATCCCGCCCGACAGCGCGCGCATGTTCGCGTCGGCTTTCTCGGTGAGATCGAGATTGGCCATCACTTCGTCGATCCAGTCGTCGTTGCGGCGCAGCCCGAAATAGCCGGACTGGATTCGCAGCGTCTCGCGGACGGTGAAGAACGGGTCGAAAACGAGTTCCTGCGGCACGACGCCGAGCGAGCGGCGCGCGTTGCGGAAATCCTGGACGACGTCGTGACCGCGCACCGAGATACTGCCTTCGTCGGCCCGGGCGAGTCCGGCGAGGATACTGATGAGCGTGGTCTTACCTGCGCCGTTGGGGCCGAGCAGACCGAAAAACTCGCCTTCCTCGACCGACAGGCTGACGCCCTTGAGCGCCTGAAGCGACTTGTAGCGCTTCTTGACGTGACGGATTTCTATGGCTGACATGACTGTGCGCGACGCCAGGGCCGCGACGCCTATTTTGTGCTTGCTGCGAAAGAAAATGGGGGCCGGACGCCGATTGGCTGCCCCGCAAAACGCTTGATTATAGGGCAAACCGGCTGGGGGAGCCGGCGCCGGCGGCGCGCGGCGTGAAGCGTGCGCGCGCCGGCTGGCGCGGCAGGCGTCGATCGGACAGCGTCAATGTCGGCCGGTGCCTTCGATGAGCGCGTCGACGCCGTACGCGCGCGCGAGGCTGGCGAGCTTCGGAGGGAGATTGAGGATGTCGAGGGCTGCGCCGCGCGTTTTGGCGGCACGTTGCCATGCGAGCAGCACGGCGAGCGCGGACGAATCGAACTGCGTGAGCGCCGCGCAATCGACGGCGGTCGCGCCCGCGCCGATGCGCGCAAGACCGTCCGCGAGCGCGGACTTCGCGCTCGCGACGGTCAGCGAGGAGCCGGCTTCGAAGCCGCTCACGACGCTTGCTTGCCGGCGGCAAGTTGCTGGTTGCGCTGCGTCAGGAACTGGATCAGCCCTTCGACGCCGCTTTGCTGGATCTTCTCGTTGAACTGCTGCTGGTACGTCTGGATCAGCCACGCGCCGAGCACGTTCAGGTCATACACCTTCCAGCCGTTCGCCGTCTTGTACAGGCGGTAGTCGATCTGGACCGGCTGGCCGTTGTTCATCGCGACCGTCTTCACGACGACGTCGGTGTCGGCCGGATCGGCGCGGAACGGCGGGTACTGGATCTGCTGGTCCGGCTTCAGCTGCGCGAGCGCACCCGAATACGTGCGGATCAGCAGCAGCTTGAACTGCTCCTGAACCTGCTGTTGCTGCTCGGCCGTCGCGGTGCGCCAGTTGCGGCCCATCGCGAGCTGCGTGGTGCGGCGGAAATCGGTGTACGGCAGGATGTCCTTGTTGACGATCGTGATGATGCGATTGGTGTCGCCCTGCTTGATCGTCTGCTGCTTGACTTCGTCGAGCACCTGCTGCGTCGCCGTCTTGATCAGCGCCTGCGGGTTCGACTGGTCGACTTGGGCGTGAGCCGCGCTGCCGAACGAGAACAGCGCCGCGAAAACGGGGATCAGGAACAGTTTTTTCATCATAGTGGCCTGCATGAATGAGTCGATGCGAAGGTTGGAGCAGGTAGCTTACGCGCAAGTTCGCATACGCTACCGACTGAATCGTTTCCGGCTGTAACGAATGTAAATCCGTCAGTGCAGCCGGATGCTCGGGAACCGGAACCCGCCCGGCGACGGAGGCGCCACCTGCATCGCCGGCACGTTCGTCTCGCTGGCCGGGTTCGGCGATTCGGCCGTGCCCGAGGCCGGCGCAGCAACCGCCGCGCCCGACGCGGGCGCCGGCGCCGCGCCGCCCACCGCTGCCGCGCCCGCCGTACCGGCCGCGCCGGCTGCCGCCGGTGCCGCGCCGTCTTCCGGCAGGTCGTACTTCGGCAGCGCGTCGTTGCTCGACGTCGCGGCGGCCTCGCCGCGCGCGTTGCTGATCAGCATCTGGCGACGCTGCAGGTACGCGTTGCGCACGAACGAATACTTGTCGAGTGCCGCGGCATCCAGCACGTCGCCCGCGCCGAGCAGGTTCGAGCGCGTGTTGACCAGGTTCACGCCGAACAGGCCCCAGCTCAGGCCGTCCGGCTTCACGTAGGTGAGCGGGTTGCCGACGTAGTCGACGCCGAGGCCGGCCGTGTCGCGCAGCGTGCTCGGCCCAAGCAGCGGCAGGACGAGATACGGGCCCGACGGCATCCCGTAGCGGCCCATCGTGATCCCGAAGTCGGCCGTGTGCTTCGGCAGCTTCGCGATCGTCGCGACGTCGAACAGGCCGCCGACGCCGAACACCGTGTTGATCACGACGCGCATGATGTCGCCGACGCCGTCCGCGATCCGCAGCTGCACGATGTTGTTCGCCGCGATGTAGACGTCGCCGATGTTCGAGAAGAAGTTCGTCACGCTGTCGCGCACCGGCTGCGGCACCACGTACTGATAGCCCTTCGCGACCGGCTTCAGCGCGTACGTATCGACGGTGTCGTTGAACTTGTACATCGTCCGGTTGAAGCCTTCGAGCGGATCGCCCTTGGTCGGCGTCTGCACGGTCGCGCAGCCGCTCAACGCGGCGACTGCCGCCATCGCCAGCGCGGCGTGCCTGATGCGGATCGTGTGCATGGTCATTCCCTCTTGTTTTCTCTCGTGTGGTTATTGGCCGGCCGAACCGGACACCGCCGATGCCGGCACCGCCACTGGTGCGGGTGCGGCGGGTGCGGCGGGCGCGCCCGATGCCGGCTTCGCACCGCCCGCATCGGCGGCCTTGCTGTACAGGAACTGGCCGATCAGGTTCTCGAGCACGATCGCCGACTGCGTCATCGTGATCGTATCGCCCGCCTTCAGCATTTCGGTGTCGCCGCCCGGCTCGAGGCCGATATATTGCTCGCCGAGCAGGCCCGACGTCAGGATCTTCGCCGACGAATCCTTCGGGAACGGGTACTGGCCGTCGACGTCGATCGTGACGAGCGCCTGGTACGTGTTCGTGTCGAAGCCGATCGACTTCACGCGGCCGACCACGACGCCCGCGCTCTTCACGGCCGCGCGCGGCTTCAGCCCGCCGATGTTGTCGAATTTCATTCTCACCGAGTAGGTCGGCTGAAACGACAGCGAGCTCATGTTGCCGACCTTCAGCGCCAGGAACAGCACCGCAAGGAAGCCCACCACCACGAACAGGCCGACCCAGAAGTCGAGAGCAGTCTTTTTCATCGTCATCCCAAAATTTGGCTTGGCTGAGGCTTAGCTGAACATCAGCGCGGTCAGCAGGAAATCGAGGCCGAGTACGGCGAGCGACGCGAACACGACCGTCTTGGTGGTCGCGCGCGACACGCCTTCGGGCGTGGGCTTCGCTTCATACCCTTGAAACAGTGCAATGAAGGTCACGGCGAACCCGAACACGATGCTCTTGATCACGCCGTTGCCGACGTCGGCCCAGACCTGGACCCCGCCCTGCATCTGCGACCAGAACGCGCCCGGATCGACGCCGATCAGCACGACGCCGACGAAGTAACCGCCGAGCACGCCGACCGCGTTGAAGATCGCGGCCAGCAGCGGCATCGCGATGATGCCCGCCCACATGCGCGGCGCGATCACGTTCTTGATCGGGTCGACCGCCATCATCTCGAGCGCGGTGAGTTGCTCGCCGGCCTTCATCAGGCCGATCTCGGCCGTCAGCGACGTGCCCGCGCGGCCCGCGAACAACAGCGCGGTGACGACGGGGCCGAGCTCGCGCACGAGCGACAGCGCGACCAGCAGGCCGAGCGCCTGCTCGGAACCATAGCGGTTCAGCGTGTAATACCCCTGCAGGCCGAGCACGAAGCCGACGAACAGCCCCGACACGGCAATGATCACGAACGAATAGTTGCCGAGGAAATGGATCTGCTTCGTGACCAGCCGCGGCCGGCGCAGCAGCGGGAAGAATTCCAGCACGAGGCGCACGAACAGGCGCGTGCCGTAGCCCGCCCGCTCGAGGCCGCCGATGACGTAACGTCCGATCGCGCTGATCATGCGCGCCCTCCGCCGAGGCCGAAATCCGCTGCAAGCGGCGGGCTCGTGTAATGAAATTTGAACGGGCCGTCCGGCGCGCCGTCGATGAATTGCCGCACGCTCGGATCGGTCGACGCGCGCAGCTCGTCGGGCGTGCCCTGCGCAAGCACGCCGCCGTTGGCCAGAAAATACACGTAGTCGGCGATCGCGAACGATTCCGGCACGTCGTGCGTGACGAGGATCGACGTCGCGCCGAGCGCCTCGTTCAGCGTGCGGATCAGGTTCGCGGTGATGCCGAGCGAAATCGGATCGAGGCCCGCGAACGGCTCGTCGTACATGATGAGCTGCGGATCGAGCGCGATCGCGCGCGCCAGCGCGATGCGGCGCGCCATCCCGCCCGACACCTCGGACGGCATCAGGTCGCGCGCACCGCGCAGCCCGACCGCGTTCAGCTTCATCAGCACCAGATCGCGGATCAGGTCTTCGGGCAGGTCGGTATGCTCGCGCAGCGCGAACGCGACGTTCTCGAACACCGACATGTCGGTGAACAACGCGCCGAACTGGAACAGCATGCCCATCTTGCGGCGCAGCGCATACAGGCCGTCGCGCGTTTGCGCGCCGACGTCGGCGCCGTCGAACAGCACCTGGCCGCGGTTCGCGCGCACGAGGCCGCCGATCAGGCGCAGCACGGTGGTCTTGCCGCAACCCGAGCCGCCCATGACCGCGACGACCTGCCCGCGCCCGAAGCGCAGGTTCAGGTTGGACAGGACGAGGCGGTCGCCGTAGCCGAAGTCGACGTCGCGAAGTTCCAGCAGGGTCTCGGTAGGAGTGGGGCTCACGGAGCTGACAGTCCTTTTACGCAGAACGCCGAATTATAGGGCCTGCATTGGAATGATGTCGTGACGCCGTTCCGGGCCCTGCGGTCAATGATTGTCAAATTGTCGGGCAAAGCACTGCTGCAGCGCAACAAGCGCCGTCCGATAGTCGTCCGCGCCCGTGACCGCGCTGACCACCGCGACGCTGCCGACGCCCGTCGCCAGCACGGCCGGCAGCGTGTCGAGCCCGACCCCGCCGATCGCGACGAGCGGCGCGCTCGCGCCGGCGAAGCGCGCGTAGCGGGCAATCCTGGCGAGGCCCTGCGGCGGCGCGGCGACGGCCTTCGTGGCGGTCGCGTACACGGGGCCGAGCGCGAGATAGCTCGGCCGCTCGTGCAGCGCCCGCAACATCTCGTAATAACCGTGGCTCGACAGTCCGAGCCGCAGGCCCGCGCGCGCGATCGCTGCCAGATCGGCCGTTTCGAGATCCTCCTGGCCGAGATGCACGCCGTATGCGCCTTCTTCTGCAGCGATTTGCCAGTGATCGTTGATGAACACGCGCGCATCGGGATAGCGGCGCCCGGCCGCGACCGCGCGCGCGATTTCCCGGCGCAGCGCGTCCGGCGTCGCGTCCTTCACGCGCAGTTGCACGGTTCGCGCGCCGCCGTCGAGCACGCGCTCGACCCATTCGGCGCTCGGCACGACCGGATAGAGGCCGAGCCGCGCGGGACACGGCGCAAATGCCGGTTCCGGCGCAGGCGGCAGCCCGGCGACGCGCGGGAATTGCGCGGCATCGACCGGCCATGCATCGGCGGCGCCCGTCTCGTCGCCGTCGCGCCACGCCAGCGCGAGCACCAGCGCGTCGACCGGCGCGAAGCCGCAATCGAGGAACGCGGCGAGCGCCGCGATCCAGTCGTCCGCGAGCGGATGCGCGGCGTCGAGCGCGTAGCGCACGCCGGCCGCATGCAGCACGGCGCCCTGCTCGTCGAATTCGATCGCCACCGCGTCCGGCGACGCAGGCCGCGACACGGCCGACGCGCGCGCCTGCGCGGCACGATCGCCGGCCGACACGATCAGCACATCGCCATCGGCGGGCACGTCAGGCGCCGCCACGCAGAGCCGCCACGGCGCCGCGCCGTCCGGCCAGTCGCCGAGCCGCGCGCGAATCCGCTCGGCCGCTTCGGCCAGCTCGTCGGCCGGCGGCCAGAACGCATCGGCGAAACGCGCGCTCATGCGCCGCCCCCATCCTGGTGCCAGAACGGCATCCCGACGACCGGCGTGCTCGCGTGCGCGGTGTCGCGCGCATCCATCGGGCCGGCGAGATACGCGGCGCGGCCGGCCTCGACGCCCTGCGCGAACGCGCGCGCCATGATCTCCGGGTGCGTGGCCTGCGACACGGCCGTGTTCAGCAGCACGCCGTCGAAGCCCCATTCCATCACCTGGCACGCGTGCGACGGCACGCCGAGCCCGGCGTCGACGATCAGCGGCACGTCCGGCAGCCGTTCGCGCAGCACGCGCAGCCCGTACGGATTCACGACGCCCTTGCCGGTGCCGATCGGCGCGCCCCACGGCATCAGCGCCTCGCAGCCGACGTCGAGCAGGCGCCGGCCGATCACGAGATCCTCGGTGCAGTACGGCAGCACCTTGAAGCCGTCCTTGACCAGTTGCGCGGCGGCCTCGATCAGCCCGACCGGGTCGGGCTGCAGCGTGTAGTCGTCGCCGATCAGTTCGAGCTTGATCCAGTCGGTATCGAAGACCTCGCGCGCCATGTGCGCGGTCGTCACCGCTTCGGCGACGGTCTGACAGCCGGCCGTATTCGGCAGCAGCGGCACCGCGTGGCGCTTGAGCAGGTCGAAGAAGCCGGCTTCGGCGGTGCCGCCCGTCATCTGGCGGCGCAGCGCGACCGTCACCATCCCGGGACGCGACGCGGCGATCGAATCGGACAGCGACTGCAGCGACGGATAGCGCGACGTGCCGAGCAGCACGCGGCTTGCGAAAGTTTCGCCGTACAGCGTCAGCGCATCGGCGGAGGGGTGGGACGTCATGTCGTTTTCCTGGAAGAGCGGGGACGGACCGGCGGCGCTCAGCCGCCCGCAACGGGGTGCACGACGTCGAGCTTGTCGCCCGCCGCGAGCGCGCGCGCCGCATGCTGCGTGCGCGCGACGAAGTTGCCGTTCAGCGCCACCGCGTACGGCGGACGCGCGCCGTACGCGGCCAGCGCGTCGGCCACGGTCGCGCCGTCGGGCAACGTCAGGGTCTGTTGATTGATCTGGATATCCATGAGGCTCGGTCGGATTCGGTCGGCGGCGCGCGTCAGGCCGGCTGGCGCGCGTCGTTGCGGTGATGAAGCAGCGTCGGCCAGCGCGCGGCGTCGCGCCACGCGGCGAACGCGTCGGGATTGCCGAGCGCGCCGCCGAGCGCGGCCTGCGCGAACGCGACGGCCGCGTGCGCGACTTCCGGCGCGATCATGAAGCCGTGCCGGTACAGGCCGTTGACGGCGAGCGTCGACGCGCCGTCCCAGATCACCGCCGGGCGATGATCGGGCAGCGTCGGCCGGCACTGCGCGTTGAGTTCGAGGATGCGCGCCTCGCCGAACGCCGGATGCACGGAAAACGCCGCGCTCAGCAGTTCGAGCGCGGAGCGCACGCTGACAGGCGACATGTCCTCGCCCTCCACCTCGGTCGCGCCGATCACATAGAGATCGTCCTGCTTCGGCGCGACGTACAGCGGGTAGCGCGGATGCAGCAGCCGCACGGGCCGGGTGAGCCCGATGCCGGGCGCGTGCACGCGCGCGACTTCGCCGCGGATGCCGCGCAGCGCAGGCAGCGCGGGTTTCGCGCCGAGCCCGCGGCAATCGATCGTGAAATGCGCGGCGGGCAGGTTCGCGTCGTCGACCGGCGTGTGCCAGTGCAGCGCGACGCCGCGTTCGGCGAGGCCCGCCGCGAGCGCGCGCAGCGCCTGGCGATTGTCGAGCTGGCCTTCGCGCGGCAGCAGCAGCCCGCGCGCGAAGCGGCCCGCGAGCGCGGGTTCGGCCGCGTCGACCTGCGCACCGGCCAGCGTCACGAAGCCGCCGTCGAACAAGTCGTCCGGCGCATTCGCGCGCACGCGCCGCTCGAACAACGGCGCCTCCGCGCGGTCCGCGTGATGCCAGACGACGAGCGTGCCGTGCTGCTGGAAGAAGACGGGTTCGGGCAGTTCCGCGAGCCACTGCGGCCAGCGCGCGAGCGACGCGGCGCCGAGCTCGGTGATCAGCAGCTCCGCGCTGGCGGCTTCCGCGAGCGGCGCGAGCATCGCGGCCGCGATCCACGCGGCCGACTGCTCGCCGTCGGGGCCGCCGCGCTCGTAAAGCGCGACGCGGTGCCCGTCGCCGGCGAGGCGCCACGCGATCAGGCGGCCGACGAGACCGCCGCCGAGCACCGCGAAATCGGGCCGTGCATCGCGGACGTTCATCGTGCGCCCTCCGCGCGGTCACGCGCGACGAACGCCGACGCGCGCGCGCCGTCGCATGCGAACGCATGCGATATCGGGCCGGGGACCCTGCAAAAGACTGAAGATTGTGCGGCCATCATTCCTTCCGTAACGCGCAATGCGCGTACCCAAAAGGACGAAACCGGCAGCAAAGGCCGGCCGGGCGGGACTCGGGCGCTGACCATGTGGGATGGCGGCCAGCGCGGCCCGGCGGGATCAGAAACTTCCCTCGCCGGTATTACCCGGATCGGGTGCGAAGGGTCTTTCTCAGCCTCGCCGCGCTGCCCGGAACATCCGCCGGCCGCGCCACGAAGCACCCCTGTTTCGTCGTCGGCCATTAGACCATAAAAGCGGAAAGCGCCGCAAACTGTCCCCCTTGCGGCAATTTCGCCGGCGTGTCGCGCCGCTCTGGCACAATGCCCGCAGGCCGGCCGCGCGAGCGGCCGGTTGCCGCGTCACCGCCGGTTTTTAAGTGCCGTTTAAGACGCACGGGCGACCATCCGGACGCCCGCCGTCAGTCGGCGCCGCACCCCGGCATGCGTTATCGCGGCGCGCCCCCGGTTTCGCCCGGGCCCGCGCGCCGGCTCATCATCAGGAAGCACATGACCCAATCGATCGATCCCGTCCGCTCCGCCTCCGACGCGCCGCAGGACGAGCGCCCGGTATCCGCATGGAGCCTCATCAAGCCCTACTGGGTATCGTCCGAATGGAAAATCGCGTGGGGGCTGCTGGTCACGATCATCGCGATCAACCTCTGCGTGGTCTGGATCAACGTCCGGCTGAACAAATGGAACGCGCAGTTCTACAACGCGCTGCAGTCGAAGGACGTCCACGACTTCCCGAACCTGCTGATGCAGTTCTCCGCGCTCGCCTTTGCATTCATCATCCTCGCCGTGTACGGCCGCTACCTGCGGCAAATGCTCGGCTTCCGCTGGCGCCAGTGGCTCACCGACCGCTTCCTCGGCCAGTGGCTCGGCGATCGCGCGTTCTACCGGATCGAGCGTGACCGCCTCGCGGACAACCCCGACCAGCGGATCACCGACGACCTCCAGTCGTTCGCGACCACGACGCTCGCGCTGTCGCTCGACCTGCTGTCGACGGTCGTCACGCTCGTGTCGTTCATCACGATCCTGTGGTCGCTCGCCGGCGCGCTGACGTTCACGCTCGGCGCGACGCCGATCGCGATTCCCGGCTACATGGTGTGGGCGGCCGCGCTGTACGCGGTGGTCGGCTCGCTGATCATCCAGAAGGTCGGCCATCCGCTCGTGTCGATCAACTACCAGCAGCAGCGCGTCGAGGCCGATTTCCGCTTCGGGCTGATCCGCGTGCGCGAGAACGCCGAGCAGATCGCGTTCTACGACGGCGAGAAGACCGAGACCGGCAACGCGCAGACCCTCTTCATGCGCATCCGCGACAACTGGTGGCGCGTGATGAAGTACACGAAGCGGCTCACGTTCGTGCTGAGCTTCTACGGACAGATCGCGATCATCTTCCCGCTCGTCGTGGCCGCGCCGCGCTACTTTGCCGGTGCGTTCTCGTTCGGCGTGCTGATGCAGATCTCGTCCGCGTTCGGCACCGTCAGCGATTCGTTCTCGTGGTTCATCAACAGCTACTCGACCCTCGTCGAATGGCGCGCCACCGTCAACCGTCTGCGCGAATTCAAGCGCGTGATGGGCACGTCGCACCTGAAGGAAAGTCTGTCGCCCGCGACCGAGCACGGCGGCATCAACCTGCATTACGTCGACACAGCGAAACTGTCCACGTCGTCGCTGAAGCTCGCGCTGCCGAACGGCAACGCGCTGGCGAACATCGGCGACGTCACGATCGAGCCCGGTTCGCGCTGGCTCGTGATCGGCAAGTCGGGTTCCGGCAAGAGCACGTTCATGCGCGCGCTCGCGGGCCTGTGGCCGTTCGGCGACGGCGCGATCGACGCGCCGGTCGGCGCGCGGATGATGTTCGTGCCGCAAACCAGCTACTTGCCGATCGGCACGCTGAAGGCCGCGCTCACCTATCCGGCGACGCCCGACGCGTTCAGCGACGAAGCGTGCCGCGATGCGCTGCGCGCGTGCCGCCTCGGGGATTACGTCGAGCGCCTCGACGAAACCGCGCACTGGACCCGCGTGCTGTCGCCGGGCGAACAGCAGCGCCTGGCCGGCGCGCGCGTGCTGCTGCACAAGCCCGACTTCCTGTTCCTCGACGAAGCGACCAGCGCGCTCGATGCGGACAACGAAGCGCGCCTCTATCACCTGTTCGCCGAACGGCTGCCGAAGGCCGCGATCGTCAGCATCGCGCACCGCGAATCGCTGGCCGCGTTCCATATCGGCACGATCAACGTCGAGCGCGTGAACGACGACGACAAGGTCGCTGCGTGAGCCCACGCGCCGCGCACCTCGTGCGGATTGCGCTGATCACCGGCGCAGGTGCGGGGATCGGCGCGGCGCTCGCGCGGCGGCTCGCGGCACCCGGCGTCGCGCTGGCGCTGCATGCGCGCGGCGCGGACGATGCGGCACGCGCACGGCTCGCCGACGTCGCACAAGCGTGCACGGCGGCCGGCGCGGAATGCCTGACGCTGACCGGCGATCTCGGCGAGCCGGGTATTGCCGCGACGCTCGTCGATGCCGTCGCCACCCGCTTCGGCCGGCTCGACCAGCTCGTCGCAAACGCCGGCTTCGCCGCGCGGCAATCCTTTTCCGATCTGTCCGCGGATGCGCTCGCGTCCGCGTTCGCGGTGATGCCCGGTGCGTTCTCCGCGCTCGCGGGCCGCGCGCGGCCGCTGCTCGAAGCGTCGGCCGCCCCGCGGATCGTCGCGGTCAGTTCGTTCGTCGCACACCGCTACCGCGCCGATGCGCCGTTCGCGGCGACCGCCGCCGCGAAGGCCGCGCTGGAATCGCTGGTGCGTAGCGCAGCCGCCGAATTCGCCGCGCCCGGCATCACCGTCAACGCGGTCGCACCGGGCTTCACGCGCAAGGACCACGGGCCGAGCGCCGGCAACGCCGCCGCGTGGGCGCAGGCCGAACAGGCGACGCCGCTCGGCCGCATCGCCGAACCCGACGACGTCGCCGCGCTGATCGCGTTCCTGCTGTCGGATGCGGCGCGGCAGATCACCGGCCAGGTCATCCACGTCGACGGCGGCCTGACGCTCTGACGCGTCTTTCCTCCTCCCCGCTTTCCCGCACGACCCTGCATCCGCCTTTTTGGCGCGCCGGAACGCGCCCGTAAAATAACCGCGACGCGACGCGGCAACGCGGGACGAGACAAGAGAGGGGGCGGCAAGCATGCAGGCATTCCAGTGGTTCAACGCATTGTCGACGCGCGAGCGCCGGACGCTGTACGCCGGATTCGGCGGCTATGCGGTCGATGCGTTCGACTTCATGATCTATTCGTTCCTGATTCCGACGCTGATCGCCACCTGGGGCATGACGAAGAGCGAAGCCGGGATGATCGCGACCAGTTCGCTGATCTCGTCGGCGATCGGCGGCTGGGTCGCCGGCATCCTCGCCGACCGCTACGGCCGCGTGCGCGTGCTGCAGTGGACGATCGCGACGTTCGCGCTGTTCACGTGCCTGTCCGGCTTCACGCATTCGTTCTGGCAGCTCCTCGCCACGCGCACGCTGCAGGGTTTCGGCTTCGGCGGCGAATGGTCGGTCGTGACGATCATGATGGCCGAGACGATCCGCTCGCCCGAGCATCGCGCGAAGGCCGTCGGCACCGTGCAGAGCAGCTGGTCGTTCGGCTGGGGCGCGGCCGCGATCCTTTACTGGGCGTTCTTCGCACTGCTGCCCGAGCAGGTCGCGTGGCGCGCGTGCTTCTGGATCGGCATCGTGCCCGCGCTGTGGATCCTGTACATCCGCCGCAACGTCAGCGATCCCGACATCTACACGGCCACGCGCCGCGCGCGCGACGAAGGCCGTGTGTCGGGCCACTTCCTCGAAATCTTCTCGCCGCCGCACCTGCGCGCGACGCTGTTCGGCAGCGCGCTGTGCACCGGCATGCTCGGCGGCTACTACGCGATCACGACGTGGCTGCCCACCTATCTCAAAACCGTGCGTCACCTGTCGGTGTTCAACACGAGCGGCTATCTGGTCGTGCTGATCGTCGGCTCGTTCGTCGGCTACGTGGTCGGCGCGATCCTGTCCGACCGGCTCGGCCGCCGCGCGTCGTTCATCCTGTTCGCGATCGGGTCTTTCTCGCTCGGCATGGCGTACACGATGCTGCCGATCACCGATACCGCGATGCTGCTGCTCGGCTTTCCGCTCGGCATCGTCGTGCAAGGCATCTTCGCGGGCGTCGGCGCGTATCTGTCGGAGCTGTATCCGGGCGCGATCCGCGGCTCGGGCCAGGGCTTCTGCTACAACCTCGGCCGCGGGCTCGGCTCGTTCTTCCCGATCCTCGTCGGCGCGCTGTCGCAATCGATGTCGCTCGTGAAGGCGATCGGCCTCGTCGCGGGCGGCGGCTACCTGCTCGTGATCGTCGCGGCGCTCGTGCTGCCGGAAACGCGCGGCAAGTCGCTCGCCGACGATCCGGCCGTCGCGTCGTGAGCCACCGTTTCATCCCGGACACCGCATGCACGTGATCGTTCTCGGCGCCGGCGTGATCGGCGTCACCACCGCCTGGCACCTGCGCGAAGCAGGCTGCGACGTCACCGTGATCGAACGCGAGGCCGACGTCGCGCAAGCGACCAGCCTCGGCAACGCGGGCGTGATCGCACCCGGCTACGTGACGCCGTGGGCCGCGCCCGGGATGCCCGGCAAGATCCTCAAGTACCTGTTCAAGCCCGCGTCGCCGCTGATCTTCCGGCCGACGCTCGATGCCGCCCAGTGGCGCTGGATCGCGCGCTGGCTGCGCGAATGCGAGTTCGAGCGGTTCCGCGTGAACAAGCAGCGGATGCAGCGCATCGCGTATTACAGCCGCGCGTGCCTGCATGCGTTTCGCGAGCGCTATCCATTCGACTACGGCGCGAGCCGCGGTTACCTGCAACTGCTGCGCGGCGCGTTCGACGTCCAGATGGCGCAGCCCGCGCTGAAGGTGCTGCGCGATGCCGGCATCGCGTTTCGCGAACTGGACGCGGCCGGCTGCACCGCGATCGAGCCGGGCCTGCGCTGGGCGCGGCAGGCGCCCGTCGGCGGCATCTACCTGCCCGACGACGAAGCGGGCGACTGCGCGCGCTTCACGCACGAACTGCGGGCGCTGTGCGAAGCGAACGGCGTGACGTTCAGATTTCGCACCGCGATTCGCATGCTCGATGTCGCGGCCGGCAAGGTGCGCGGCGTGCGGGTCGGCGCGCTCGATGCAGGCGCCGGCGCGCGACGCGACGCCCTGCTCGCCGCCGACGCGATCGTCGTCGCGCTCGGCGTCGACAGCGCCGACCTCTTGCGGCCGCACGGCATCGACGTGCCGCTTTATCCGGTGAAGGGCTACTCGGCCACGCTCGCGGTCGCCGACGATGAAAAGGCGCCCTGCGCCGCGCTGATGGACGAATCGCTGAAGACGGCGATCACGCGCTTCGGCCCGACGCTGCGCGTCGCGGGCACCGCGGAACTCGGCAACCGCCACGCGGCGTTGCGGCAGCAGGCGCTCGACACGCTGATGAAGGTGCTCGACGACTGGTTCCCGCACGCGGCCGATCGCGCGTCGGCGCGTTTCTGGGTCGGCCGCCGGCCGATGACGCCGGACGGGCCGCCGCTGCTCGGCGCGAGCGGGATCGATGGTCTCTGGCTCAATGTCGGCCACGGATCCACCGGCTGGGCGATGTCGATGGGTTCGGGAAAGGTGGTGGCGGATCTCGTCACGGGGCGGACGCCGGAGATCGATCTGTCGGGACTGACGCTCGCGCGTTACCGGCGCTAGCCCGGCCGTCGGGCAGCGTGGGCGACGCGATGCCGCGGCACGCCCGCCTACGACGTTACCGAAAGCACGACCGACCGCGCGAGGCGTCGCCGGAATGGCTCAACCGGCCGCCGCCGCGCCGTCCGCCCGCGCAATCGGCACCGATACGATCGGCCGGTGCGACACGCCTTTGTGCGACAGCCGGCTTTCGAACAGCGTGAGCGCGTCGAACCGCAGCGCGACCGGCCGCTTCACCGCACCGCCGTGCGCCGGCTGCCCGAGCGCATCGTGCGGCAGCCGCGCGAGCGTCACGTGCGGACGGAACGGGCGCCGGTCGGCGGGTATGCCAAGCTCGTGCAGCTTCGCCGACAGCGCGGCATTCAATGCCGCGCACGCCGGTTCGGCGGCCAGTTCCGCGACGATCAGGCGTGCGCGCGGCAGGCTCAGCCACCACGCGATCCGTTCGACCGGCATCGGCGGCAGCGCATGCGCGGCCGCGAGCGCCGGCAAGCAAGCGGCCAGCGCATCGCAGCGCGCCCGTTCGATCGCGCCGACGAACGCGAGCGTCACATGCAGTTGCGCGGGCAGCGGACGCCGCGCGCCCCGCGCGACCGGCAACGCGTGCAGCGCGTCGCGCGACGCCGCATCGGGCATCAGCGCGACGAACACGCGCAGCCGGTCGCCGTTCATGACTCGTTCACCACCGCGCGCGGCGCGGGCGCCACATCAGCCGGGGCCGGACGCTGCGGCAGCGGGCCATGCTCGCCCCATACGTCGGCCGGCAGCACGCGCGCGAGTTCGGGGATCGTGTTGCGCGTAAACACCGGATCGGCGACGCCGGCCGCGCGCTGGCGGCGATAGTCGGCCCACGCCGCGTGCGCATACTTGCCGAGCGCGAGGATCGCGATCAGGTTGATGATCGCCATCAGCCCCATGCTCGTGTCGGCCATCGCCCACACGAGCGGCAGTTGCCCCACGCTGCCGAACATCACCATCCCGAGCACGGCGAGGCGGAACAGCGGCAGCACGCCGCGCCGCTTCGTGATGAATTCGACGTTGCCTTCCGCGTACGCGTAGTTGCCGATCACGGACGAGAACGCGAGGAAGAAGATCGCGACGGCCATGTAGATGCCGCCCCAGTCGCCGACGTGGCTCGAGATCGCGCGCTGCGTGAGCGCCGCGCCTTCCATCCCGGTGCCGAGCTCGTACTGGCCCGACAGCAGGATCACGAACGCGGTCGCGCTGCAGATCACGATCGTGTCGACGAACACGCCGAGCATCTGGATCAACCCTTGCGTGACCGGATGGCGCGTGCTCGCGGTCGCGGCCGCGTTCGGCGCGCTGCCCATCCCCGCCTCGTTCGAGAACAGTCCGCGCTTCACGCCGATCGCGATCGCCTGGCTGACCGCATAGCCGGTCAGGCCGCCGGCCGCCTGTTCGAGGCCGAACGCGCTCTTCACAATCAGCGCGATCACGCCCGGCACCAGCGCGAGATGCGTCGCGACCGCATAGACGGCCAGCGCGAGGTAGCCGATCGCCATCAGCGGCACGATCACCTGCGCGACCGTCGCGATGCGGCGAATCCCGCCGAAGATGATCGGGGCGGAAAGCAGCACGAGGCCAAGGCCGACCGTCTCGCGGCTCCAGCCGAACGACGTATGAAACGCATCGGCGATCGCATTCGCCTGCACCGCGTTGAACACGAAGCCGAACGCGAGGATCAGCGACAGCGAGAACAGCACGCCGAAGCCGCGCGAGCGCAGGCCCGTCTGGATGTAGTACGCGGGGCCGCCGCGATAGCTGCCGTCCGGGTGCGACACCTTGAAGATCTGCGCGAGCGTCGCCTCGACGAACGCGGACGACATCCCGACGAGCGCGGTCATCCACATCCAGAAGATCGCGCCTGGCCCGCCGACCGTCAGCGCGACCGCGACGCCGGCGATGTTGCCGGTGCCGACGCGGCTCGCCAGCCCGGTCGCGAACGCCTGGAACGACGAAATGCTGCCCGGTTCACCCTTGCTGCCGACCAGCTTCATGCTGAGGAGCAGCGCCTTCAGCTGGATCACCCGGAATCGCAACGTGAACCACGCACCGACGCCGAGCAGCAGCGCGATCAGCACGTAGTTCCACAACACGCCGTTGACGGCGTCGATCAGGCCATGCACGAATGCTTCCATCCAGAGTCCTTGTAAATAGCGTCAGTCATGTGCGGCGACCGCGAGCGCGGCCCGAGGGGCGACATGATATGACAGTTCTCAAGGAACATTACAAAATGAAAGAATTGAGATGACGAAAAATCGAGCCCGAATGTCATCAGATTAGACGACGCTTCGCGAAAATAAGGGGCGGCGTCGGGATAGCCATGCCGAAACTTGCGGGCGATGGGGAGATCGGCGATTCAGCCAGTCGATCAAACCGGGCAAGCGCCCGATCGCCCACGGGCTTCGGAAATAAAAAAGCCGGGCGTCCTCTCGGACGCCCGGCGTTCATCGAAACCCGCTCGCGCGATTCAGCTCAGCGCGGCAGTTCCGAATGCCCCATCAGGTATGCATCGACCGAGCGCGCGCACTGGCGGCCTTCGCGGATCGCCCACACCACGAGCGACTGGCCGCGACGCATGTCGCCTGCCGCGAACACCTTGTCGACCGACGTGTAGTACGAACGATCGCCTTCGGTCGCCGCGCGCGCATTGCCGCGCGCGTCCTTCGCGACGCCGAACGCGTCGAGCACCGGCGCGGCCGGTTGCGTGAAGCCCATCGCGAGCAGCACGAGATCGGCCTTCATCTCGAACTCGGAACCCGGCACTTCCTGCATCTTGCCGTCCTTCCACTCGACGCGCACCGCGATCAGCTTCTCGACCTTGCCGTTCTTGCCTTCGAGACGCTTCGTCGCGACCGCCCAGTCACGCTCGCAGCCTTCCTCATGCGACGACGACGTGCGCAGCTTGATCGGCCAGTATGGCCACACGAGCGGCTTGTTTTCCTCTTCCGGCGGCTGCGGCAGCAGCTCGAACTGCGTGACCTGCTTCGCGCCGTGGCGATTCGACGTGCCGACGCAGTCCGAACCCGTATCGCCGCCACCGATCACGATCACGTGCTTGCCCTTCGCGAGCAGCTGGTCGACGAGCTTGTCGCCCGCGTTCACGCGGTTCTGCTGCGGCAGGAAGTCCATCGCGAAATGAACGCCCGCGAGTTCGCGGCCCGGCACCGGCAGGTCACGCGGCGTTTCCGAACCGCCGGCGATCACGACCGCGTCGAACTCTTCCTTCAGCGTGTCCGGCGAGATGGTTTCCTTCGCGAGGCTGCCGATCGACTCGGGCAGCGGCTCCTTGCCGATGAACACGCTGGTGCGGAACGTCACGCCTTCCGCTTCCATCTGGCGCATGCGGCGATCGATCAGCCACTTCTCGAGCTTGAAATCGGGAATCCCGTAACGCAGCAGGCCGCCGATACGGTCGTTCTTCTCGAACACCGTCACGTCGTGGCCCGCGCGCGCGAGCTGCTGCGCGGCGGCGAGGCCCGCGGGGCCCGAACCGACGACCGCGACCTTCTTGCCGGTCTTGTGCTCGGCCGGCAGCGGCTTCACCCAGCCTTCGCCCCAAGCCTTGTCGATGATCGCGTGCTCGATCGACTTGATGCCGACCGGGTCGTCGTTGATCCCGAGCGTGCACGCCGCCTCGCACGGCGCCGGGCAGATGCGGCCCGTGAACTCGGGGAAGTTGTTGGTCGAGTGGAGGACTTCGATCGCCTGCTGCCAGTCCTGGCGGTAAACGAGATCGTTGAAGTCCGGGATGATGTTGTTGACCGGGCAGCCGTTGTTGCAGAACGGGATGCCGCAATCCATGCAGCGCGCGCCCTGGACCTTCGCGTCCGCGTCGGTCAGCGCCGCGACGAATTCCTTGTAGTGCTTCACGCGCGTGAGCGGTGCTTCGTACGCCTCGTGGCGGCGTTCGAACTCCAGAAAACCGGTTGCCTTGCCCATAAGGTGCTCTTCTGTTCGATGTATCGGGTGGGGGAGCCGCGCGCGGCCGTGAGGCGCGCGCGGCATTCGCTATGTCGTTCGTCGCTCAGGCGGCCAGCACTTCCTTCGCCGCCTTCTTCGCACCGATCTCGCCCAGCGCGCGCTTGTATTCGTGCGGGAACACCTTCACGAACTGGCGGCGCGCCGCGTCCCAGTTTTCCAGCAGCGACTTCGCGCGCGGCGAACCCGTGAACTGGAAATGACGCTCGACGAGCCCCTTGAGCAGCGCTTCGTCCGTCGTGCCTTCGTGCCAGAGCGCGCGGTCGACCGTGCGCTCCTGTTCGGCCTGCTGCAGCACCGGCTCGAGCGCGACCATCGACTTGTTGCACTTGGCCGCGAACGCACCTTCCGGATCGTAGATGTACGCGAGGCCGCCCGACATGCCGGCCGCGAAGTTGCGCCCGGTCTCGCCGAGCACGACGACCGTGCCGCCCGTCATGTATTCGCAACCGTGGTCGCCCGTGCCTTCGACGACCGCCGTCGCGCCCGAGTTGCGCACGCAGAAGCGCTCGCCCGCGACGCCGCGGAAGAACGCCTCGCCTTCGATCGCGCCGTACATCACCGTGTTGCCGCAGATGATGTTTTCCTCGGACTTGCCGCGGAAGTCGTTGGTCGGACGGATGATGATCCGGCCGCCCGACAGGCCCTTGCCGACGTAGTCGTTACCGTCGCCGACGAGGTCGAGCGTCACGCCCTTCGCGAGGAACGCGCCGAAGCTCTGGCCGGCCGTGCCCTTCAGCTGGATGTGCACCGCGTCGTCGGCCAGGCCGTCGTGGCCGTGCTTCTTCGCGATCACGCCCGACAGCATCGCGCCGACCGTCCGGTTCACGTTGCGCACCGGCTGGATGAACGACACGTGCTCGCCGTTCTCGATTGCGGCCTTCGCCTTCTCGATCAGCACGTGGTCAAGCGCGCGCTCGAGGCCGTGATCCTGCACGTCGACGTGACGCGGCGCGACGTCCTCGCACTCTTCCGGCTGGTAGAACACGCGCGAGAAGTCGAGGCCCTTCGCCTTCCAGTGCTCGATGCCCTTGCGGGTGTCGAGCAGGTCGGCGCGACCGATCAGGTCGTCGAACTTCGCGATGCCGAGCTGCGCCATGATCTCGCGCACTTCCTCGGCGACGAAGAAGAAGTAGTTCACGACGTGCTCGGGCTGGCCCTTGAACTTCGCGCGCAGCACCGGATCCTGCGTCGCGACGCCGACCGGGCACGTGTTCAGGTGGCACTTGCGCATCATGATGCAGCCTTCGACGACGAGCGGCGCCGTCGCGAAGCCGAATTCGTCCGCGCCGAGCAGCGCGCCGATCACGACGTCGCGGCCGGTCTTCATCTGGCCGTCGGCCTGCACGCGGATGCGGCCGCGCAGGCGGTTCAGCACCAGCGTCTGCTGCGTTTCGGCCAGGCCGAGCTCCCACGGCGTGCCCGCATGCTTGACCGACGACAGCGGCGACGCGCCCGTGCCGCCGTCATGGCCGGCGATCACGACGTGATCGGCCTTCGCCTTCGCGACACCGGCCGCGACCGTGCCCACGCCCACTTCCGACACGAGCTTCACGGAGATGCTCGCGCTCGGGTTCACGTTCTTCAGGTCGTGGATCAGCTGCGCCAGATCCTCGATCGAGTAGATGTCGTGGTGCGGCGGCGGCGAGATCAGGCCGACGCCCGGCACCGAGTAACGCAGCTTGCCGATGTATTCCGACACCTTGTGGCCCGGCAGCTGGCCGCCTTCGCCCGGCTTCGCGCCCTGCGCCATCTTGATCTGGATCTGGTCGGCCGATGCGAGGTACTCGGCGGTGACGCCGAAGCGGCCCGACGCGACCTGCTTGATCTTCGAGCGCAGCGAATCGCCGTCCTTCAGCGGAATGTCGCTGACGATCTCGTCGCCGATCACCGACTTCAGCGTCTCGCCCGCCTTGATCGGAATGCCGCGCAGTTCGTTGCGATAGCGCTTCTGGTCCTCGCCGCCTTCGCCGGTGTTCGACTTGCCGCCGATCCGGTTCATCGCGACCGCGAGCGTCGCGTGCGCTTCGGTGCTGATCGAGCCGAGCGACATCGCGCCGGTCGCGAAGCGCTTGACGATCTCCTTCGCCGGCTCGACGTCGTCGATCGGGATCGCCCTGGTCGGCTCGACCTTGAATTCGAACAGGCCGCGGAACGTCATGTGACGCTTGGTCTGGTCGTTGATCAGGTGCGCGTATTCCTTGTACGTCTGGTACGAGTTGCTGCGCGTCGCGTGCTGCAGCTTCGCGATCGAATCCGGCGTCCACATGTGGTCTTCGCCGCGCACGCGGTACGCGTACTCGCCGCCCGCGTCGAGCATGTCGCGCAGGACCGGGCTGTCGCCGAACGCATCGCGGTGCAGGCGGATCGCCTCTTCCGCGACTTCGAACAGGCCGATGCCGCCGACCTTCGACGCCGTGCCCTTGAAGTACTTCTCGACGAGGTCGCTCGACAGGCCGAGCGCTTCGAAGATCTGCGCGCCCGTGTACGACATGTACGTCGAGATGCCCATCTTCGACATCACCTTCTGCAGGCCCTTGCCGACCGCCTTCGTGAAGTTGTAGACGGCCTTCTCCGGCGACAGGTCGCCCGGCAGGCCTTCGGCCATCTTCGCGAGCGTTTCCATCGCGAGGTACGGGTGCACGGCTTCCGCGCCGTAGCCCGCGAGCAGCGCGAAGTGGTGCGTTTCACGCGCGGAGCCGGTCTCGACGACGAGGCCCGTGCTCGTGCGCAGCCCTTGCTGGACGAGGTGCGTGTGGATCGCCGACGTGGCGAGCAGCGCGGGAATCGCGACGTGCTCGGCGTCCGTCTTGCGGTCCGACACGATCAGCATGTTGTAGCCCGACTTCACCGCGTCGACGGCTTCCGCGCACAGCGACGCGAGGCGCGCCTCGATGCCTTCCTTGCCCCAGGCGACCGGATAGCAGATGTTGAGCTCGTACGCGCTGAACTTGCCGCCCGTGTACTGGTCGATCGCGCGGATCTTCGCGATGTCCTTGAAGTCGAGCACCGGCTGCGACACTTCGAGACGCATCGGCGGGTTGATGTTGTTCGTGTCGAGCAGGTTCGGCTTCGGGCCGATGAACGACACGAGCGACATCACCATGTTCTCGCGGATCGGGTCGATCGGCGGGTTCGTGACCTGCGCGAACAGCTGCTTGAAGTAGTGATAGAGCGTCTTGTTCTTGTTCGACATCACCGCGAGCGGCGAGTCGTTGCCCATCGAACCGACGGCTTCCTCGCCCTGCTGCGCCATCGGCGCCATCAGGAACTTCAGGTCTTCCTGCGTATAGCCGAACGCCTGCTGGCGGTCGAGCAGCGCGGCGCCCTGCGTGCGGCCGGCCGCGACTTCCTCGGCCTTCGGCTCGATCTCGTCGAGCTTGATGCGCACCGCGTCGATCCAGCTCTTGTACGGCTTCGCGTTCGCGAGGTTGTCCTTCAGTTCCTTGTCGTCGATGATGCGGCCGTGTTCCATGTCGATCAGGAACATCTTGCCCGGCTGCAGGCGCCACTTCTTGACGATCTTCGATTCGGGGATCGGCAGCGTGCCGGCTTCCGACGCCATGATGACGAGGTCGTCGTCGGTCACGATGTAGCGCGCCGGGCGCAGGCCGTTACGGTCGAGCGTCGCGCCGATCTGGCGGCCGTCGGTGAACGCGATCGCGGCCGGGCCGTCCCACGGCTCCATCATCGCGGCGTGGTATTCGTAGAACGCGCGGCGGTTCTCGTCCATCAGCGTGTGCTGTTCCCACGCTTCCGGGATCATCATCATCACCGCGTGCACGAGCGGGTAGCCGGCCATCACCAGCAGTTCGAGACAGTTGTCGAACGATGCGGTATCCGACTGGCCCGGGTAGATCAGCGGCCACAGCTTCGGCAGATCGTCGGCGAGCACGTGCGACGCGATCGCGCCGGTACGCGCGTTCAGCCAGTTCACGTTGCCCTTCACGGTGTTGATCTCGCCGTTGTGCGCGATCATCCGGTACGGGTGAGCCAGCTCCCACGCCGGGAACGTGTTGGTCGAGAAGCGCTGGTGCACGAGCGCGAGCGCCGACACGACGCGCGGGTCCTGCAGGTCGCGGTAGTACACGCCGACCTGGCCGGCCAGCAGCAGCCCCTTGTAGACGACCGTGCGCGCCGACATCGACGGCACGAAGTATTCCTTGCCGTGCTTGAGCTTCAGCGCCTGGATGCGGTGGCTCGCCGTCTTGCGGATCACGTACAGCTTCCGCTCGAGCGCGTCCGTCACCATGATGTCCTTGCCGCGGCCGATGAAGATCTGGCGGATCAGCGGCTCGCTCGCCTTCACCGTCGGCGAGATCGGCATCGCATGGTCGACCGGCACGTCGCGCCAGCCGAGCACGACCTGGCCTTCGGCCTTCACCGTACGCTCGAGCTCCTGCTCGCACGCGAGACGCGATGCGTTTTCCTTCGGCAGGAAGATCATCCCCACCCCGTATTCGCCGGCCGGCGGCAGGTCCACGCCCTGCTTCGCCATTTCCTCGCGATAGAACGCGTCCGGAATCTGGATCAGGATGCCCGCGCCGTCGCCCATCAGCGGATCGGCGCCGACCGCGCCGCGGTGATCGAGGTTCTCGAGGATCTTCAGACCCTGCTGAATGATCTCGTGACTCTTCTTGCCCTTGATGTGAGCGACGAAGCCGACGCCGCAGGCGTCGTGTTCGTTTTGCGGGTCGTACAGACCTTGTGCGGCGGGCACCGCGGCGAGCGGCTGCTGGTGGTCGTTCATGGGGACACCGTCGTAAAGGGGGCCTGGAGGCCGTTGAACCGTTTTCTTGTTGCCATCGATCCCGCTCCCGGCGGGAGACGGCGCGGCCGACGGTGGTTGGGCAGGCTTCGCCCGGGCCACCGGAATTCGGAATATACGCGACGAATCAAGGGAATAGCAACAAAAACCGCTTGATCGAACCCCAATTAAATGAGTGCCTTGATGTGGTGCCTTTTTATTAGGGACGTATCGATTTGGTGCAAAAAGAAGCGGCGCCCGCTGCGCCGCTTCCAGCCTGCCTTTCCGGGGTTACTGCTGGATCGGCGGCGTGTTCTCGCGCACCTTTCTGGGGCGTCCGCGCGGCAACGGCGACACGCGCCGGTTCGCGGTGCGCGCCGCCCACTCGCGGTAATTCTCGCCGCCGAGCACCCAGCCCTTCAGCGTCGCCTGCTGCAGCTGGTCGGCCTGCCGCTCGTCGAGCGGCTGCTCGCACAGCTCCTTGTACGCGCGCTGGCGGTCGAACGGCGTGTTGCCGAGCGCCCAGTAGAGCGGATGGTCGGTGATCAGGCTGTCGACGGTGAGCCCGACGTGATGCCGGTAGCTCGACCAGCGATAGGCCTCGGGCGTCGCGACGAGCTGCGAGCGCACCGGGCTCATCTCGACCACGCGGCTCGCGAGCAGGAAATAGCGCTCGCCTTCGATCACCGTCGCCCGATAGCGGCCTTCCCACAGCGTGCCGCGCCGCGAATAGCGCCGGTTGAAATGCGCGACGTAGCGACGGCCGACGGCCTGCATCGCCTTCGGCAGGCTGGCCTCGTCGCTCGGCGTCACGAGCAGTTGCACCTGGCGCGGCAGCAGCACGTAGGCATGCACCGACAGGTGGTGATCGCGTGCGGCGGCCTTCAGGCAATCGATGAAGAGTTCGTAGTCCTGGTCGTCGACGAACGCGGGTTGCTGATCCAGGCCGCGCAGTATCACGTGCTGCGGCTGGTCGGGAACGTAGAGTCGTGCTAACCGTGCCATGCTGAATGTCCGTTTGAACGCGTTAGGAAATACCCGGAGGTCCGAAATTGCGCACCTGCGTAGAATGCCTGCCCCAGCGGCGCGCGTAAGCGTACGGTCGTGCGAATCCTAGGGAGAAAACTCTAACTTACGAGCTTGTTTGGTTTTAAACGCAGTCGTCATAATGAGCACGCCTTTGATCGGAGGAGACACAATGAAACGAAAACTGGCCATTACGGGGGCCGCAGCGCTCGCATTCGCATTCGCGGGCGGTACGGCACACGCACAATCCGCAGGTGATTTCTACGTCAGCACCGGCTGGCTGCACCTTTCGCCGCAGGACAGCAGCGACCCGCTGTTCGTCTACCGCGTGGGCGGCACGCCCATCAACCAATCCATTCCCAACACCGGCGCTGGCATCAACGACGCCGACACGCTGGGCCTCGCGGCGGGCTACTTCGTCACCGACCATATCTCCACCGAGCTCGTGATGGGGATACCGCCGAAGTTCGACATTACCGGCAAGGGTCAGTTCGAAAGATTCGGCGTACTCGGCCGTGCGTACCAGTGGAGCCCCGCCGTGTTGCTGCGCTACCACTTCAACGACGCCAATGCGAAGTTCCGTCCGTATGTCGGCGTCGGCGCGACGTACGTCTGGTTCACCGGCGCGAAGATCACGAACAGCAGCTTCGAGAACGGCGTGCTCGGCGGCCCGACCAGCGCGACGACCAGCAACCAGTGGGCGCCCGTCTTCAACGCCGGCTTCACGTACAACTTCACCAAACACTGGTTCGCGGGGCTGTCGCTCTCGTACATCCCGGTCAAGGTGACCGCGACCTTCACGACGGCCCGCCGGACGCCGGTCGGTACCCTGACCGAAACGTCGAAGGCGAGGATCTCGCTGAACCCGATCGTCACGTACCTGAACGTCGGCTACCGCTTCTAAGCGTAGTCGAATATTTGGGGAATGGTTAATCCTGCTGCAATTTGTAGCGGATTTTTCCTGACGTAACGTCTCCACGATGCAAAACGCCCCGGCGGGAATCCCGTCGGGGCGTCGTTTTTTCGCGTCAGGCACGTTTCGCGCAACGGTTTCGCCAGCGCCGCCGCGGCGCAAGCCGTGGCTGCGGCCATCAGACGGCGTCGATGTCGTCCAGCGCGTCGGGCGCAATCAGATCGATGCGGTCCGTGCAGATGGCATCGACGCCCCAACGCGCGAGTTCGCGCGCCCGTTCGAGGTCGTTCACCGTGTAAACCAGGATGCGCAGCCCGGCGGCCTTGATCGCGCGCACGAGCGGTTCGTCGAGCCGACTGTGGTCTGCATGCAACGATACGCAGCCGAGCGCATCGATCACCTGCGCCTGCCAGTCGTCCGGCACGACTTCGTAGAGCATCCCGCGCGGCAGGCCCGGCACGGTCGCGCGCGCCTGCTGCAATGCGTCGAACGAGAATGACGACAGCAGCGGCGCCACCGCGGCATCGCGCCAGTACGCGGCCGCGTCGGCCGCCACACGCTGCCCGGTTTCGCGTTCGCGCCCCGGGCACGGCTTGATCTCGACGTTCGCGGCCAGCCCGTGCGCGATGCAGCGCGCCGCGGCCGCCTCCAGCGTCGGCATCCGTTCGCCCGCGAAGCGGGCATCGCGCCACGCGCCCGCGTCGAGCGCGGCCAGCGCCGCATAACGCATGCCCGCCGCCGCGCCCTGCCCATTCGACGTGCGATCGACCGTGTCGTCGTGCAGCAGGAACGTCACGTCGTCGGCCGACAGCTTCGCATCGAACTCGACCATCCGGTGGCCGCGGCGCGCACCCTCGTCGAGTGCGGCGAGCGTGTTCTCCGGCGCGAGCGTGCCGCCGCCGCGATGGGCGACGACGCGCGGATAGGGCCAGTCGGTACGGGATGTCATCGTCGGTCTCTCGGCAGGTGCAGCAGGTTCAGCCGGCACGCTTGCCGGTCTCGGGATCGAAGAAATGCAGCCGGTGCGCAGGCAGCGCAGCCGCGAGCGCCGTGCCGCGCGCGGGACGATCCGCGTGCGGCAGGCGCACCGCGACATCGTGATTGCCCCAACGGCCGTGCGCGAGATTGTCCGCGCCGAGCAGTTCGCACGAGTCGACCGGCAGCGTCGCCTGCGCGACGCCCGGCTGCGGCGTCATGTGTTCGGGACGCACGCCGAGCACCCAGTCGCGCCCGGTGGCGATCTCCGTGCCGATGCCGGGCGCGCCGGCGACCGGCAGCGCGGGGCCGCCGCCCGCAACCGTAAACGTCGCGCCGTCGTCCGACAGCCGGCCGTGCATCAGGTTCATCGCCGGCGAGCCGATGAAGCCCGCGACGAACACCGTCGCCGGCTTCTCGTACACGTCGACCGGCGCGCCGATCTGCTCCGCGTAGCCGCGGTTCATCACGATCACGCGCTGCGCGAGCGTCATCGCCTCGATCTGGTCGTGCGTCACGTACACGCTCGTCGTCGCGAGCCGCGCATGCAGCCGCTGGATCTCGAGCCGCATCTGCACGCGCAATTTCGCGTCGAGGTTCGACAACGGCTCGTCGAACAGGAACACCGACGGCTCGCGGACGATCGCGCGCCCCATCGCCACGCGCTGCCGCTGGCCGCCCGACAGTTCGCGCGGCCGCCGCGCGAGCAGCGGCTCGAGCTCGAGGATCTTCGCGGCCGCGGCCACCCGCGCATCGATCGTCGCGCGCTCGATCCCGCGGATCTTCAGCCCGTAGCCCATGTTCTGCGCGACCGTCATGTGCGGGTACAGCGCATAGTTCTGGAACACCATCGCGATGTCGCGGTCCTTCGGCTCCAGCGTGTTGACGACCCGGTCGCCGATCGCGATCTCGCCGTCCGTCACGCTCTCGAGCCCCGCGATCATCCGCAGCAACGTCGACTTGCCGCAGCCCGACGGGCCGACCAACACGATGAATTCACCGTCGGCGATCTCCACGTCGATGCCATGCAGCACGTGCTGCTTGCCGTCGTAGGATTTCCTGACGCCCTTCAAGCTCAGCGCAGCCATACCTGGTCCTTCTCCCGGTTACCGTCGGTCATTCATTTCTCGGAATCGACGAGGCCGCGCACGAACCAGCGCTGCATCGCCAGCACGACGACGAGCGGCGGGATCATCGCCAGCAGCGTCGCCGCCATCACGTATTGCCATTCGGTCGCGGCGTCGCCGCTCGCGATCATCGTCTTGATGCCCACCACCGCAGTCGACAGCGACGCTTCCGTCGTGATCAGGATCGGCCACAGATACTGGTTCCAGCCGTAGATGAACGTGATCACGAACAGCGCGGCGATGCTCGTCTTCGACAGCGGCAGCACGACGTCCCAGAAGAAGCGCAGCGGCCCCGCGCCGTCGATGCGCGCCGCGTCCATCAGCTCGTCGGGCAGCGTCATGAAGAACTGGCGGAACAGGAACGTCGCGGTCGCCGATGCGATCAGCGGCAGCGAGAGCCCCGCGTAGGTGTTCGTCAGGTGCAGCGTCGACACGACCTGCACGGTCGGAAAGATCCGCACTTCCACCGGCAGCATCAGCGTGACGAAGATCAGCCAGAACGCCGTATTGCGGAACGGGAAGCGGAAATAGACGATCGCGTACGCGGACAGGATCGACACCGCGATCTTGCCGACCGCGATCCCGAGCGCCATCGCGAAGCTGTTCACGAGCAGCCGGCCGAACGGCGCCGTCGTGCCGCCGCTGCCGTGCCCCCAGATGTACGCGACGTTCTCGAACAGGTGCGTGCTCGGCACGAGCGACAGCGGCACCGTGAACACTTCCTGCGCGTTCATCGTCGCCGCGCAGAACGCGACGTAGACGGGAAACACGATCAGCACGACACCCGCGATCAGCACCGCGTGGCAGAACAGGTCGAAGCCCTTGCGATTTTCGATCATGCGTATTGCACCCTGCGCTCGACGAAGCGGAACTGGATCACTGTGAGCCCCACGACGATGATCATCAGCACGACCGACTGCGCGCCCGAACTGCCGATGTCGAGCCCCTGGAAGCCCTCCGCGAAGATCTTGTAGATCAGCGTCTTGGTGCTCTGCGCCGGGCCGCCGCCGGTGGCCGCGTCGATCACCGGGAACGTGTCGAAGAACGCGTAGACGAGGTTCACGACCAGCAGGAAGAAACTCGTCGGCGACAGCAGCGGCAGCACGATGTTGAAGAAGCGCCGCACCGGCCCCGCGCCGTCGATCGCGGCCGCCTCGATCAGCGAGCGCGGAATCGCCTGCAGCCCCGCGTAGAAGAACAGGAAGTTGTAGCTCACCTGCTTCCACACCGACGCCAGCACGACGAGGAACATCGCCTGGCCGCCGTTCAGCGCGTGGTTCCACACGATGCCGCCCTTCGCGAGCGCATACGTGATCAGGCCGATGCTCGGGTTGAACAGGAACGCCCACAGCACGGCCGCGATCGTCGGCGCGACCGCGTACGGCCAGATCAGCAGCGTGCGGTACACGCGCGCGCCGCGAATCACGCGGTCGGCGCATGCGGCCAGCAACAGCGACACGACGAGCCCGCTCACGGTGACGAGCGAACTGAACACAAGCGTCGTGCGGAACGAATCGAGATACAGCGGATCGGCGAACAGGTGCGTGAAATTCGCGAAGCCGACGAATTCGCTCGACGTGCCGAACGCGTCCTGCATCTGCGTGGACTGCCACAGCGCGACGCCGGCCGGCCACAGGAAGAACACGGCGGTGATCGCGAGCTGCGGCGCGATCAGCAGGTACGGCACCGGGCTCGTACCGAAACGGGAACGGGATTGCATCGCGGATATCCGGTCAGGCGAAACGGAAGGGAAACCGCGCCGCCGGACGGCACGCGCTCGCGCGCGGCGCCGCCGGCGGCACGACGCGATGCGTGCTCAGCCGCCCGACTTCTCGAAGCGGCGCAGCAGTTCGTCGCCGCGCGACGCGGCCGAATCGAGCGCGTCCTTCGGCGACTTCTTCTGCGCCCAGACCTGTTCGAACTCCTCGTCGACGACCGTGCGGATCTGCGGCATGTTGCCCAGCCGCAGCCCCTTCGTGTACGGCAGCGGCGGCTTGTTCAGCATCTGCTTGATCGCGGTTTCGGCGCTCGGGTTCTTCGCGTAGAAGCCCTGCTGACGCGTCAGGTCGTACGCGGCGGTCGTGACCGGCAGGTAGCCCGTGTCCTGGTGCCACTTCGCGGCGACCGCGGGCGACGCCAGGTAAGAGAGGAATTTCGCGACGCCCTTGTAGGTCGCCGGATCCTTGCCGGCCAGCACCCACAGGCTCGCGCCGCCGATGATCGCGTTCTGCGGCGCGCCCTTCACGTTCGCGTCGTACGGCATCATGCCCGTGCCGTAGCTGAACTTCGCGAACTTCTGCACGTTCGCGAGCGCGCCCGACGACGTCGTCAGGATCCCGCAGTCGCCGCTGTAGAACTTCGCCGACGCTTCATCCTTGCGGCCCGCGTACGTGAACGTGCCGTCCTTCGCCATCTGCTGCAGGAAGGCGACATGTTCGATCTGCTGCGGCTTGTTGAACTCGAGCACGGCGTCGGTGCCGTCGAAGCCGTTGTTGCGGCTCGCGAACGGCAGCCCGTGCCATGCGCTGTAGTTTTCGAGCTGGATCCAGCCCTGCCAGCCGGTCGTGAAGCCGCACGCCATCCCCGACTTGCGCAGCTTCTCGGCATCGGCCTTCACGTCGGCCCACGTCTTCGGCGGCTGGTTCGGATCGAGGCCGGCCTTCTTGAACGCGTCCTTGTTGTAGTACAGCACCGGCGTCGAGCTGTTGAACGGCATCGACACGAGGTGGCCCGTCTTCGCGTCGCTGTAGTAGCTCGCGATGGTCGGCACGAACGCCTTCTCGTCGAGCGCCACGCCGGCCTGCTTGAACACGTCGTAGACGGGCACGACCGCCTTCTTCGCCTGCATCATCGTCGCCGTGCCGACTTCATAGACCTGCAGGATCGCCGGCGCGTTGCCGCTGCGATAGGCCGCGATGCCGGCCGCGAGCGCCTGGTCGTAGGTGCCCTTGAAGACCGGCACGATCTTGTAGTCGCTTTGCGACGCGTTGAACTGGTCGGCGATCGCGTTGACCCGCTCGCCGAGCGCGGCCTCCATCGCATGCCAGAACTGAATTTCCGTCGCGGCGAGCGCCACGTGCTGCACCCCGAACATCAGCGCGCCGCCGAGCGCGATCGAACGAACCAGTGTCCCCGCAGGCTTCTTCTTCATCGACCTCTCCTATGAAAACGTTACCAACAGCGTGTGCAACCTTCCCGTCGCCATTGAACCGGCGAAGTCTAGTGATCGTTTGTGACAGTCAGTTGTCGCTGATGACGAACAGGCGCTGATATTCCTTCAGCGCGAAGCGGTCGGTCATGCCGGCGATGTAGTGCGCGACGAGACGCGGCTGCTGCGCCGCGTCGTCGGACTGGTACGGCGGCGGCAGCAGGCGCGGATCGTCGATGAACGCGTCGAACAGCCCCGTGACGACGCGTTGCGCCTTGCTCGCCATGCGCATCACCTTGTAGTGGCGATACAGGTTCTTGAAGAGGAAGCGCTTGAGGGCCGCTGCCTGCGCGGCGACCTCGGGGCTGTGCGACACGAGCGGCGGCGCGTCGCGCACGTCGTCGAGCGACGCGGGCGCGACGCGCACGAGATTGCGCGTGGTTTCGTCGATCAGGTCGACGATAAGCGTGTTGATGATGCGGCGCACCGTCTCGTGCACGAGACGGCGGCCTTCGAGGTGCGGGAATTCGGCGAGCGCCGCGTCGTAGTGACGCTGCCACAGCTCGACTTCCGCGAGCTGCTCGATCGTGATCAGGCCGGAACGCAGGCCGTCGTCGACGTCGTGGTTGTTGTAGGCGATCTCGTCGGCGATGTTCGCGAGCTGCGCCTCGAGCGACGGCTGGCGGCCCTGCAGGAACCGCTCGCCGAGCGCGCCGAGCTTGCGTGCATTCTCGCGCGAGCAGTGTTTCAGGATGCCTTCGCGCGTCTCGAAGCACAGGTTCAACCCGTTGAACGCGCCGTAGTGCTCCTCGAGCTCGTCGACCACCGCAAGGCTCTGCAGGTTGTGCTCGAAGCCGCCGTGCTCGCGCATGCACGCATTCAGCGCGTCCTGCCCGGCATGGCCGAACGGCGTATGGCCGAGATCGTGCGCGAGCGAGATCGCTTCGACGAGATCCTCGTTCAGTCGCAGGTTGCGCGCGACCGAGCGCGCGATCTGCGCGACTTCGAGGCTGTGCGTGAGGCGCGTGCGGAACAGGTCGCCTTCGTGATTGACGAAGACCTGCGTCTTGTATTCGAGCCGGCGAAACGCGGTCGAATGGACGATGCGGTCGCGATCGCGCTGGAATTCGGTGCGCGCCGCCGGCGGGGTTTCCGGATGGCGGCGGCCGCGTGACTGCGACGCGTGCGCGGCATACGGAGCGAGATGGGCTTCCAGCGCCGCCAGCGTCGGCGGCTCGGCCACCGGCGCAGCGGATGCGCGGCTGGCTTCAGGCAGTGTGCTGCTGGATGTCTCGCTCACGTCTCCTCCATGTCAGGGGCGCCGGCGGATCCGGGCGCCGTTAGCCGGTCGTTTGCGCCAGTGTAGCGAATACCGCTTCGTCCGGCGCCTGCGTGATCAGCGTATCGCCGAATCGCTTCAGCAGGATGAACTTGATCGCGCCGGCCTCAGCCTTCTTGTCGACGCGCATCAGGTCGATGTAGCGCGCATCGCCGAACGCCGGCCCGCGGGTCGGCAGATGCGCGGCCGCGATCACCGCATCGAGGCGCTGCCGCGACGCTTCGTCGAGCAGGCCGAGCCGCACCGACAGGTCGCCCGCCATCACCATTCCGCAGCCGACCGCCTCGCCGTGCAGCCATTCGCCGTAGCCTAGCCCGGCCTCGATCGCATGGCCGAACGTGTGGCCGAAGTTCAGGATCGCGCGCAGGCCGCCTTCGCGCTCGTCGGCCGCGACGACGCTCGCCTTGATCTCGCACGAACGCTTCACCGCATGCGCGAGCGCGGCGGGCTCGCGACGATTCAGCGCATCGACGTTCGCCTCGATCCAGTCGAAGAATGCCGCATCGGCGATCGCGCCGGTCTTGATGATCTCGGCCACGCCGGCCGCCAGCTCGCGATCGGGCAGCGTCGTGAGCGCGCCGATGTCCGCGATCACGGCCTGCGGTTGGTAGAACGCGCCGATCATGTTCTTGCCGAGCGGGTGGTTGATGCCCGTCTTGCCGCCGACCGACGAATCGACCTGCGACAGCAGCGTCGTCGGCACCTGGATGAACGGCACGCCGCGCATGTAGCACGCGGCGGCAAAGCCGGTCATGTCGCCGACCACGCCGCCGCCGAGCGCGACGAGCGTCGTCTTGCGATCGGCGTGATCCGTCAGCAGGCCGTCGAAGATCAGGTTCAGCGTTTCCCAGTTCTTGTATGCCTCGCCGTCCGGCAGCACGACCGTCGACACGCGCTTGCCGAGCGGCGCGAGCGCCGCGCGCAGCGCGTCGCCGTAGAGCGGATCGACCGTCGTGTTCGTGACGATCGTGACCGACGAACCCTTGATGTGGGGCGAGAACAGCTCGGTGCGGCCGATCAGGCCGGCGCCAATATGAATCGGGTAGGCGCGGTCGCCCAGATCGACGTTGACAGTAATCATGCTTGTAGCGGCTTGGCGATGACGCCGGCCAGTTCGAGTTGCATCAACACCATGTTGACGAGACCGTTGACCGACGGACGGCCGGTCTCGATGACGAAATCCGCGCATTCGCGGTACAGCGGGTCACGCACTTCGTACAGCGCTTCGAGACGCCCCTTCGGATCTTCGGTCTGCAACAGCGGGCGATTCTTGTCCTTGCGCGTGCGCAGCCATAGATCGTGCGGGTTGGCGCGCAGGTAGACGACGATGCCGTTGGTTTTCAGGCTGTTGCGGTTTTCCGGGCGCAGCACCGCGCCGCCGCCGGTCGCGAGCACGATGTTCTCGCGCTGCGCGAGCTCGGCGATCACCTGCGTTTCGCGATCGCGAAAGCCGGCCTCGCCCTCCAGCTCGAAGATCACCGGAATGCGCGCGCCCGTACGGGCCTCGATTTCGTGGTCGGAGTCGAAGAACGTCCTGTCGAGACGACGCGCGACCGCACGGCCCACGGTGGTCTTACCCGCTCCCATAAGGCCGACGAAAAATACGTTTGCATGTGGGTCCCGCGCTTGCAACGGCTTCCTCTGCTTCAATCTTGCTGGTGTGTGGCGCAGCTTACTGGCAAAGCGGCTGCCTTGTCGAGCCTGCGCCGGCGGCTTCCGGCCCCGTTTCCTCGGCATCCGCGTCGCCCGCGCCGAGTGCGCCGCAACGCGCATCGACGACGGTCGGCGTGATGAAGACGACCAGTTCGTTGCGTTGGTCGCGCTGCGCGCGGTGCCGGAAAAGCGCGCCCAGAAACGGTATTTTGCCCAAGAGCGGCACCCGCGTCACATCGTTCCGGCTCAGTTGTTCATAGATGCCGCCGATCGCGACCGTCCCGCCATTCTCGACCTCGACGCGCGTCTGCACGTGCTTCGTATGGATCGCGGGGCCGGCCGCGGTCGGCTCGCCGACGCTGTCCTTCGTCACGTCGAGATCGAGCACCACGCGCCCGTCCGGCGTAATCTGCGGCTCGACCTCCAGCTTCAGCGTCGCGCGGCGGAACTGCACGCCGCTCATGCCGTTGCCGACCTTCGCCTGGTACGGCAGCTCGGCGCCCTGCTCGACGATGGCCTTCACGCGGTCGGCCGTCACCACCCGCGGACGCGAAACGATCTGGCCCCGGCCTTGCGCTTCCAGCGCGCTCAACTCGATGTCGAGTACGCGGCTGAGCGGCGCGGCGAACAGCGTGAAGCCGGCGGTCGCCGCATCGAAGCCGCCGAGCGGCCGCGCGGCGAGATCCAGCGCGTTGCGCGCGTCCGCCGTGAAGGACGTGCCCTCGGCCGACGACGGCCGCCCCTGCGCACGCAGTGCGACACGTGCGCCGAGGTTGCGCGAGAAACCCTGCTCGCCTTCGACGATGCGGGCCTCGATCCGGACCTGCCGCGACGGCCGGTCGATCGCGTCGATCAGGCCCGCGATCTGCACGATGCGCGGCGCGAGATCGGTCACGAACAGCAGGTTCGTACGGGGATCGGCCGCCGCCGCGCCGCGCTTCGACAGTAGGCGCTGGCCGGTCGCGCCGGCCAGCAGCCGCTGCACGTCCTGGGCGCGCGGATAGTGCAGCACGAACGTACGGCTTGCGAGCGGCTCCAGATCGGCGGCCCGCGCATGCATGTCGAAGCGCTCGCGTTCGCGCGCGGCCAGCTCGGCGGCCGGCGTGACCCAGATCACATTGCCGCGCCGGGACATCGCCAGCCCGTGCGTGTCGAGCAGCGTGTCGAACGCGTCGCGCCAGCGGACATTGTTCAGACGTAACGTGACCGTGCCGCGCACCTGCTCGCCGACGACGATATTGAGCCCCGTGAATCGCGCGATCGCGTCGAACGCCGCCGCGAGCCCGACGCCCTGCAGATTCAGCGAGATCCGCCGCTCGTCGTCCGCATCGCCCGGTTGCCGTGCTGCGGCGTCGCTCATCCGGGCCGGCGGCGCCAGCGGGATCGGCGGTCCCTCGAGCGCGGGGACCGGCGCGGCGGCTTCCGTCTGCAGCGCCGTGCGCGCCGCCTGATCGAACGGCGGCGGGCCGGCGTCCTCCGCTACCGCGCTGTCCACGCTGTCGGCCGCGCGCAGCGGCTGCGGCAGGCGCGGCACCGACACATTCGTCGGCCCGGCCGGCCAGACGGGCGGCAGCGGCGGCACCGACGCGCTTGCGCCGGCCGCCGTCACGCCGGCCCAGATGACGAGCATCCAACAGCCGTGCTTCGTCATGGCCGGCCTCCGTCGTCAAGCACAAGCCGCTGCGATCCGTCCGCCGTCGCAAGCGTCACGGCCGCGCGGTCGATACGCACCACGCGCGCGGCCCCCAGCACCTCGCCAGGTGCGACGGCCGTGAACGCGCCGTCGCCGTCGTCGAACAACGCGAGACCGGTACGCGCGTCGCGAATCGTGCCGGCAAGGCGGGCTGCGCGCCCCGCCGCTTCGGCGAGGCCCCCCTCGCCGAACGGATCGGCGTCGGGCGCAGCGGCGCGAACCGGCGTGTTGCCCGCCGCGGCCGTTGTCGCCTGCAGCGCCGGAAATACGTCGATGGACATATCCACCCGCGCCGCCGACATGCCACGCTCGATACGCAGCGCCGACGGTACCGCCAACACCGGGAAGCGCGCCAGCCCGCCAACCATATGCAGCAACGCGTGAAAGCCGCCGTCCGCGGCGATGTGTACGGTGCGTCGGTCGTCCGGTGCCGCGCCATCGGCGCGCCGCGGTTCGATCGATACGCCGTGCAACCCGCTCGACGCGGCGAGATCGGCCAGCGCCAGCATCAGCGCCGCCCATTCCGGCGTAGGCGGCAAGCGATCGTCACGCGTCGACGCAGGATGCTCGTCGCGTCGTTGTTCGGCGGAAGCCAGCACGCGCTGCGCGTCGGCCGCGCGCGCCTGCGCCGCGGCGAGCAACGCGCGACTACGCGCCAGCCCGCTCCAGTCGGCCGCATTCGCCAGATGAATGCCGCCTGCCAGCACGGCCGCGAACGCCAGCACGCAACCCGCGGCATGCGCGGCGGCCGCCGACACGCGCGGCATGTGGCCCGCCCTGGCGCCCGCGCGCAGCGCCGGCCAATGCGCGAGCGCCGTCATGCGCCCCCTCCCGACACCGTCCGCGACGACGTCGCATCGTGCCAGCGCAACTGCACCGAGAACCGGAACGGCATCCCGGCCGTCGAAGCCGGCGCATCCGACGCAGGCTTCAACGTATCTATATCGATCCGCCAGTCGCGCTGCTCGCGCGCCATCGCGGCGAGCCACCGCGCAGCCGCCCGGTAACTCGCGGCGCGCGCATCGAGCACGGCGCCGGTCGTCGTCATGCGCAGCGCATCGAGCCGGACATGATCGGCGCGCACCTGCTTCAGGGTCGCCAGCAACCCGGCCACGCGCCGATAAGGTGCGGCCAGCGCAGCCGCCTGCGCGTCGCGCCGCGCGACGGCGGCGGCTGCATCGGCCGCGCGCGTCGCAACGGCCACCCGCGGCTGCACCTGTCGCAGCCGCGCCTCCACGCCGGCGCGCTCGGCATCCACCCGCCACCGCGACAACACCGCAGCGCCCGTCCACAGACCGGCGCCAAGCACGCCGAGCAGGATCGCCACACCGCACTGCGTGGCCCGCCGACGCCGCAATGCCCGCGCCAACCGCTCGCGGTACGGCAGCAGGTTGAAGTCGCCGAGTACCGCCTGTACGAGCTGCTGCGCCGCCGCGCCGTCTCCGTTTGCCGCCACGTGACCGGCCGTCATTCCCACACCCCACGCAACGCGAGCCCGAACGCGACGGCAAACGCCGGGCCGCCTGGCACGGCGGCGCGCGCGCACGGCAGGCCGTCCCAGCCCGTGCAGTCGAACGGGACCACTGCCGTGCCGAGCACGTCGCCGATCTCGGCAATCGACGTATCGAAGCGGGCGATACATCGCTCGTCCCCGGCGACGAGTACGCAGCCCACGACCCCCAGCACGCGCCGACGCAACGCATCGGGAAGCGCCTCCGGCAACGTGCCGGACAGGGAGAGCACCTGCATCGCCGACCGTCCCTCGATTCGCCAGCCGCGCACGCCCGCGTCGCAGAACCAGAGCACGGCGTACGCGCCCTGCGCATCGAGTTCGAACCGTGCGGCATAGCGCAGCGCGCGCAGCACGGCGGCCGACTCGCCGTCGATCACCGTCAGGTCGATACCGGCCTGCGCGGCCACGTCGATCCGCCGCTCGAGCAGCGCCAGCGGCGCGACCGCCACCGCGATCTCGCCGGACCGCGCGCCGCCGTAGTGCCGCCAGTCGAACGCGAGACTGTCCGGCGCGAGCCCCGAGATGCGTTCGGCGGCCTGCCGCGCGGCGTCCGGGATGTCGCCGCGCCCGGCCAGATCGAGCGTCGCGGTGCGCATCTCGTCATCGTGCAGCGCCATCACGCCGCGCGCGTCGCACTGCACGTCGGACGCCGACAGCCGCGCCACGGCCGCCGCCAGCGACCGCGCGACCGCCGCCCAACGCGCGTCCTCCGGCCCGCCCGCCAAGCCAACCGGTTCGCGCTCGAGCCCCTCGACGCGCACCTCCGCTTCCCTGCCGCGCCGGCTCAGCACGGCCACCCTCACTTCGTGCGCACCGACGTCGATTCCCGTCGACCGGTGCCTGCCCTGTGCAAACCGCGCCACCCATCGTCCTGCCATCCCAGCCTCCCGAGATCGTCGCGGCCCACGCCGCGCATCCGAGACCTGATTCTGCAAAGCGACGCGCGCCGCCGACAGTCGGCCAAACGGCCAGCATTGGTCCACGGCGGCCGTGCACGGACTATGCTGACGGCACGCCGACCCGCGGCTTGGCGACGGGCGGCCCCCGCGTCAGGAGCGCTCTTACCGGGCAGCTATAATCGCGGGACTGTTTTCCGGTATGCCTATGCAATCCACGACTCCTACGTCCCCGCCTCCCGCCCCGGAGCCGAAGAAGCGGCCCTGGTGGCAAAAAGTCCTGCTCGGCTTCGCCGCGATGTGCGTGGCCCTCGTCGTGGCCGGCGGCCTCGTGCTCGGCTACGCGCTCGTCGTGGCCTGGCCGAACATGCCGTCGCTCGATGCGCTGACCGACTATCGCCCGAAGGTGCCGCTGCGCATCTACACGTCCGATCACGTGCTGATCGGCGAATTCGGCGAGGAGCGCCGCGACGTCGTCCATTTCAAGGACGTGCCCGACTCGCTGAAGAAGGCGATCCTCGCGATCGAGGATGCGCGCTTCTACGATCACGGCGGCGTCGACCTCACCGGCATCATCCGCGCCGGCTTCGTCGCGCTGACGAACGGCCACGCGTCGCAGGGCGCGAGCACGATCACGATGCAGGTCGCACGCAACTTCTTCCTGTCGAGCGAGAAGACCTACACGCGCAAGATCTACGAGATGCTGCTCGCGTACCGGATCGAGCGCGCGCTGACGAAGGATCAGATTCTCGAGGTCTACATGAATCAGATCTATCTCGGCCAGCGCGCGTACGGCTTCGCGAGCGCCGCACGGGTCTATTTCGGCAAGGACCTGAAGGACATCACGCTCGCGGAAGCCGCGATGCTCGCGGGGCTGCCGAAGGCGCCGTCCGCGTACAACCCGGTCGTCAACCCGAAGCGCGCGAAGGTACGCCAGGAATATATCCTGCAACGGATGCTCGAGCTGAACTTCATCACGCGCGAACAGTACGACGAAGCGTCCGCGCAGCCGCTCGTCGTCAAGGGTCCGGGCCGCGATTTCAGCGTGCACGCGGAGTACGTCGCCGAAATGGTCAGACAGATGATGTACGCGCAGTACCGTGAGGAAACCTACACGCGCGGCTTCAACGTCGTCACGACGATCGATTCCGCGGATCAGCAGGTCGCGTACACCGCGCTGCGCAAGGGCATCATGGATTACGAGCGCCGTCACGGCTATCGCGGGCCGGAAGGCTTCATCGAGCTGCCGGCCGGTGCCGACGACCGCGAACAGGCGATCGACGACGCGCTGCTCGAGCATCCCGACAACGGCGAGCTGATCGCCGCGGTCGTGACGGCCGCGAGCCCGCGCCAGATCACGGTGGCGTTCATCGACGGCAGTACCGCGACGATCGACGGCGACAACCTGCGCTTCGCGTCGGGCGCGCTGTCGGCCAACGCGCAGCCGAACCGCCGGATCCGCCCGGGCGCAATCGTCCGCGTGGTGAAGAACGACGCCGGCAAGTGGTCGATCACGCAGTTGCCGCAGGTCGAGGGTGCGTTCCTGTCGATCGTCCCGCAGGACGGCGCGATCCGCTCGCTCGTCGGCGGCTTCGACTACAACAAGAACAAGTTCAACCACGTCACGCAGGCATGGCGGCAACCGGGTTCGTCGTTCAAGCCGTTCATCTACTCGGCGTCGCTCGACAAGGGCCTCGGGCCGGCGACCGTGATCAACGACGGCCCGCTGTATTTCAGCGCCGCGGAAACGGGCGGCCAGCCGTGGGAGCCGAAGAACTACGGCGGCGGCTTCGAGGGCCCGATGTCGATGCGCACCGCGCTGCAGCGCTCGCGCAACCTCGTGTCGATCCGGATCCTGAACCACATCGGCACGAAATACGCGCAGCAATACATCACGCGCTTCGGCTTCGACGCCGAGCGCCATCCGGCCTACCTGCCGATGGCCCTAGGCGCCGGCCAGGTCACGCCGCTGCAGATGGCCGGCGCGTACTCGGTCTTCGCGAACGGCGGCTACCGCGTCAATCCGTACCTGATCGCCGAGGTCACCGATCCGAACGGCGCGATCGTCGCGCGCGCGCAGCCGCTCGTCGCCGAGCAGAACGCGCCGCGCGCGATCGACGCGCGCAACGCGTACGTGATGAACAGCCTGCTGCAGAGCGTCGCGCAGCGCGGCACGGGCGCGCGGACCAACGTGCTGAAGCGCGCCGACCTCGCGGGCAAGACCGGCACGACGAACGACTCGCACGACGCCTGGTTCGCCGGCTACCAGCACACGCTCGCCGCGATCGCGTGGATCGGCTACGACAATCCGCGCAGCCTCGGCGATCGCGAAACCGGCGGCGGCCTGTCGCTGCCGGTCTGGATCGACTACATGGGTGCGGCGCTGAAGGGCGTGCCGGAATTCAAGCCGACGGTGCCGGACGGCGTCGAGTCGCTCGGCGGCGAGCTGTATTTCACCGAGTTCACGCCGGGGCACGGCTTCGTGTCGACGGTCGGCGTGCCGCAGGCGCCGGCCGCGCAGAACGTCGACGAGGCCGTGCCGCACGTCGACGAACAGGAAAAGCAGGACATCATGAACCTGTTCCAGGGCCACTGACCCGCGGCCCGACCATGAAAAAAGCGCCCCGCGGGGCTAATGCCGTTCAGTTAAGCGACCGAAGGGCATTTTTGTTTTGTGGAAGGAGTGGTTGTAAACGTTGCGCTGAGATGT
>NZ_JAGIQE010000018.1:0-149448 GCF_017815075.1 Burkholderia sp. AcTa6-5
CCGGTGGCGGCGGCCGTCGCGGTCGCGAACCTGAAGCTGCTGCGCGACGAGGGGATCGTCGAGCGCGTGAAGACCGATATCGGGCCGTATTTCCAGCGCCGGCTGCGCGACGCGCTGGGCGACCATCCGATCGTCGGCGAGATCGCGGGGAGCGGGTTGGTTGCTGGCGTTCAGCTTGCGCGCGATCGTGAGCGGCGCGAGCGGTTCGATGCGAGTGTCGATATCGGCACGATCTGCCGCGACTTCTGCTTCAACGGCAACCTGATCATGCGCGCGACCGGCGACCGGATGCTGCTGTCGCCGCCGCTCGTGATCCGCGAGGCGGAGGTAGACGAGATCGTCGACAAGGCGAAGCGCGCACTCGATGCGACGGCGGAGCGGGTGGGGGACATGCGGTAAGCACGGCACACCTGCGTGCGGAAGGCGCGGCGTCGAATGACGCGGCGCCCGTATCGGGGCGGACACGCGCGCCGCCAAAACGAAAAGGGCCTGCGTCGTGAGACGCAGGCCCTTGAATTCTTTGGTGGGCGCCGTCGCAGGTAAAAGGCGAATCGGGCTCGTTCTTTCGTAGCGCCAATGAACAAACTGCCGCTGGTCTAGTGAATTGCCTGTCAACGGTGACAGGTAGGCCGACGTGGCAGGTATGCGAAAATCATGCGCTTGATCCGGGGAGCTACCCATGCCGACATGCCCGAGCTTCTTTGAAGCCTTCCAGACGAACATGACCGCGCTGCATATGCCCGTTCCGACAACGCTTTTCGCGACGGTACAAACGTCGGTTGCGGCTGTCAGTACGATGATGGGGACGCTAAAGGCGCTTGGCCCCGACGCGACGGTGGGCGAAATGCTCGGTGCGACTACGCTAGTCGAAAAGGTCGGTGTTGTCGGCTCGATCCTTGGCAGCGCTTATCTGGGCGCGGTCATCGTAGCCTGATGGTCGCAACCGATTCGACATTGGCGTGCGGCGCAGGCAAGGGCAACGCGAACACGTCGCTTGCAGTCGCTCGATGGGGCACACGCTATGGGCTGGCGATTCATCCGCTCGTCATGGCGCAAATCCTGCAGCATCCGGAGGTTCTCGCGCCCGGCCCGCATAGCTATTTCGGGTTGAAGATGAACACGGCGATCCGAGGTGCGCGATGAAGTGGATTGCCGACCGCCTACTTCTCATCGGCACGGCGATAGTCTGTTTCGCCGTCGCTTGGGCCATCATCGCCGGAACCGGCGAATGGTTCCCCACCGTCATGATGCTGATCGCGTTCGCAACGCTATGGGGCGATAACGCCCGCCTGCGAAAGCTACTCGAACAAAACGGCATCGATCCGCGACGGCGCAAGCGTTAGTCCTGGGAACGTCGGCGGTGCGCCTTAGCGTGTCGGACAGATGCGGAGCCGGTCGAGATAAGACACCGATGCATCCCGGCTATAGCGGAGTGCGCCTGTGCCCGCGCGACCTTCAGATGTGAACGATACGGAAAGTTCTGTCCCGTCGAATTGCTTTCATAGCATTTCGATTGGTTCCGTATCGCCGGCGCCAGCCCCCGTCCAAACTAGGCGTCGGACACGGCCTTCAGCTGTACCCGTGCGGCAATGGGGCGTTCGACTGCCGGCAGAGATAGGCATTGTCCGAGTCGGGCGAGTGCAAGTAAGAAAAAAGGCCGGTCGCCTGGCAGAATACGAAAGTGGCATCGATGCGGTATTGCGAGCGAATACCGATTGCCCAAGCGGCGCGTTCACTGTTTGCCACATTTCCAACCCTTCGCGGCAGCCGGCAATCCGCTGCTGTTCACGATGCCGTGATGTGTGCCGGCTGTCGCAGGCGATAGCCGGCACCTGACCAAACGAGGTCAGCGAATTGGACCGAAATTTACGGTTGTGTCGTACATGCTGACCAAGCTTGCGATTCCGCCGCTGCCGCACACCTGTACGTGCACGAGGTAGCGCTTACCGACGCGGATGAGGCTGTTCGCGCGTTGTCGGTCGACGTTCGATAGGCGGCCGATGTTCGTTGGCACGGACCATTGGGTTCCGTTCTTGTCAGTGAATCGAAACGTTTCGAGAGTGCCGCCGCTCGGTGTGAACTGGATGCCCTCGACGGTGACGGGCCCGATGAATTGCGTGCAGTTGTCGCCGGGACGGTCGTAAACTTCGTCCATTTCTTCGAGTGCAGCGAGGCGCTCTACGGCCGCCGATTTACCCGTGAGATCCTTTGCTTGCCAGGTCGTGACGAGGCGTGCACGAGCGTTGACTGCTTGCGCGTCGGCGGGCGCCGAGAAGACTATCACCGCGCTCACGCACGCGGCGAATGCATAGCGTCGAGTTGGAATCACAGCGCCCCCGTTGCGTTGTCGTCGGTGAGCGCATTCTAGCCGTAACGTGTGCGGTGATCAGCACGTCATACATTTTACGATTCAAAGTTTCGTTTGCTGCATGGCGCGTGCAGATCACCTTGAAGTTTCAAGTGTGGCGGCTAACGGCCAACACTCCTTAGTCTGCCGACAGTTCGCCTAGGCAAAAGCCGTCGACTTCGCTGATGCGACCACGCCACCAGACGCCGCCATTACCAGGTATCGGATTGCCCGAATTAGAGAAGAACCGTGCCCCCTTTATGTGAATGTATTGTGGCGGAGGCAAGTCGTTCGGCTCGTCGTTTTCGTTTATGTAAATGCCGCCGTGGCTTGCGAATGACGCGCGTACGCCTTTGGTGTCGATCGTATCGGGAAGAGCGCTGGCGAACGCATCCGCGAAGCCCTCAAAATACTGCTTACCGCCTACGAGTTGCCCTGAAATCAACTGGCCACCGACGTTGAGTGTGATGCCGAAGGTGCCCTTAGTGCGATTCACAATGTTGACCAAGGACTGTAGAAACCAGTCGGTCGTAGCATGAGGCAACTGCTGCGGGCTGTTGATGTCGTTTTGTGTGTTTTCCGGAGATGTATCGGTCATGATGTGGTCTCTGTGGTTATGGAGTAGTGGCCATAAAGGCCAAAGTAATTGTAAAGCGCTGCTGTACAGGGCGTACAGCGTTGCTTAACCTTTGATTTTATTGCACTTTATTTCGAATTGGATCTATACTGAACCCGTCGACGCAAACAACGTCGGCCGGGTTTGACAGCCCGAATGCATGCGGCGGCAAACCGCTCGCAATGGCGGTTTTTCTTCGTCTGAGATTGTGCATCTTCTATGGGTGGCGCGAGTGGAGAGGCTTCGGCCTGCCGGGTTCCGTATGCCCCGGTCTGTCAACTCTGCTTGTCGCTGCCCACCCCGTTTGACAGCGGGGCGATGCGATCGCATACGGAGCCCATCATGACGTTCCACGTTTCCGAGAACGCTTTCCCTATCGGTAGTATTCCTGATCAAGTGTCGGTGTCGTCGCGCGACATCGCGGCCATCCACGCTCTGCAGGGAGAACTCCGTACGTGCATCTTTGCCCTTCGTGGTGCGCTCGAACAGAAGATCCGGCTTGATACCGTCCCGGGCGCTGAATGGTTTTGGCAGCGGGCCGAGGCAGCGACTGACGAGTTCGGCGTCGCGATCAACAAGGCTATGGGCTGGGACTGAACACGTGCGCGCCTCGCCGGAAAGGGCGGGGCACCGTGCCAGGTAATCGACATCGAAGGAGTGGACATGCCCTACGTATCGAAGACTTTCAAGGCAGGAACGGCCGTGGCGACCGGTCGCGACCTGGTGCTGTGCGAGGATTTGCTCGACCTGCTCGCGGATCGAATTGCGCGCCGCGTCGCCGCGCAGCTACGTGAGCGCGCCCCGACCCCGCCGGTGCGCACGCAAGGAGTGGCGACTGCCGGTGCGCCGCCGGCGGCTGCGCCTGCACTGCGACCCGACTCGTTGTATCGCGTGGCCTATGTGATGCAGCGGCTCGGCGTGTCGAAGGCGACTGTCTACAATCTGGCCCGCGCTGGCAAGCTCAAGCTCGTGAAGATTGGCGTGCGGTCCAGTGGGGTGACGGGGGAAAGCCTCATCGCGTTGATCACACGAAATGAGCGCGCCAAGGAGTAAAATTCGGGAAAGGCGTTTCCGTACATGTTCCGTACGAAAAGAAAAAGGGCCTAGGTCTGAAAACCTAGGCCCTTGATCTTTAAGGAATTCTTTGGTGGGCGGTACTGGGATCGAACCAGTGACCCCTGCCGTGTGAAGGCAGTGCTCTACCGCTGAGCTAACCGCCCAAAGAAGAATCAAATTATGTCAGAGCTTTTGGGGTTCGTAAAGCCCTTTCTGCAAATTTTTTCAAATAGCCGCAAGCACCGGTTCTCAGGCCGCATGCTCAGCCCGCGAGCGCGGGCAGCGCGTCGATCGATGCGCGCACGTAGCCGGCAAAGCGCAGCGCGACCGGTTCGGCGGTGCCGCTGCGTTTCAGCGCGAGCGTGCGCGATTCGAGCGACGCGTCCTTCAGCGGCACGAACGCGAGCCGGTCGCTTTTCGCCTGCTGCAGCACGCGCGGCACCAGCGCGATGCCCATCCCGAACTCGATCATCGACAGGATCGTCTGCCACAGCCGGGCCTCGTGGCGGATCACCGGGCTGAATCCCGCGTTCACGCACTGCGCGATGATCAGGTCGTGATAGTGCGGCGCGGCGTCGCGCGGAAACAGGATGAACGGTTCCGTCGCGAGCGCGGCGAGCGCGATCTGCCGGCGCCGCGCGAGCGGATGCGCGGCCGGCAGGCAGCACACGAACGGCTCCGCATAGACGGGCGCCGATTCGACGTCGGGCGGAAAGCGGCCCCAGTGCGCATAGCCGAGATCGATCTGGCCGCGCTGGATCGCCTGCACCTGCGTGTGCGTGTTCATCTCGCTCAGCACGACTTCGACGCCCGGATAGTCGGCCTCGAAGCGCCGCACCGCATCGGGCAGCCCGCGATACAGCATCGAGTGGACGAAGCCGATCCGCAGCCGGCCCGCGAGGCCCGATGCGGAGCGCACCGTCAGGCGCTCGGCTTCGGTCGCCTGCAGCAGCAGCCGGCGCGCTTCGCCGAGCAGCACCTCGCCCGCGTTGGTTAGCGCGACGGTCTTGTTGGTGCGCGAGAAGAGCTGCACGCCGAGCGCGTCCTCGAACTTGCGGATGTCGAAACTCAGCGCCGGCTGCGAGATGAACAGGCGCTTCGCCGCGCGCCCGAAATGCAGCTCCTCGGCGACCGCCACGAAGTAGCGCAACTGCCTCAGTTCCACGGTGTCTCCTCCCGGCGTCGGCATCGATAAGCGATATCTATCGTACCGGATAAATCCTGTATTGGACGCTTATCGACCGCACGCCTACGCTCTTCGGAAGGCTTGACGCAGGACCGGCCGGGCGTTGCGGCACGCGGCCCGGGCCCCTGCGCAGGCAATCCAGGAGACGCACGCATGAACGACACCGCTCGCACGCCGGACCCCGGCGCATCCAATATCCCCGACAGCCGGGGTCTCAATTTCTTCACCGTCGATCCTGATCTCGGCGCGTTGCTGAAGCTGCATCTCGGCGACGCGCACTATGCCGAACTCGAGCCGCGGCTGCGCGCGCTCGGCGCGCGCGTATCGGGCGAACTCGACGAATGGGCGTCGCGTGCGGACAAGCATCCGCCCGTGCTCGAGCATCGCAACCGGCGCGGCGAGGCCGTGCAGCGGATCGACAAGGATCCGGCGTACGTCGCGCTCGAACGTGTCGCGTATGCGGAACTCGGGCTCGCGTCGCTGAGCCATCAGCCCGACGCGGTGCCACCGCTCGTCAAGTACGCGCTGACGTTCCTGTTCGTGCAGGCGGAATTCGGATTGTGCTGCCCGGTCAGCATGACCGATTCGCTGACGCGCACGCTGCGCCGCTTCGGCGATCCCGAGCTCGTCGCGCGCTACCTGCCGAGGCTCGCGTCGCACGACTTCGACACGCTGTATCAGGGCGCGATGTTCATGACCGAGCAGGCGGCGGGCTCCGACGTCGGCCGGATCGCGACGCGCGCGACCCGCGAAACCGACGCGCACGGCGAGACCGTCTGGCGCCTGACCGGCGACAAGTGGTTCTGTTCGAACGCGGACGCCGATCTCGCGATGGTGCTCGCGCGGCCCGACGGCGCGCCGGACGGCATCAAGGGTCTCGCGCTGTTCCTGCTGCCGAAGACGCTGCCGGACGGCACGCGCAACCGCTACCGGATCGTGCGCCTGAAGGACAAGCTCGGCAGCCGTTCGATGGCGAGCGGCGAGATCGCGCTCGAAGGCGCGCAGGCCTACCTGATCGGCGAGATCGGCCGCGGCTTTCACCAGATGGCCGACATGATCAACATGTCGCGTCTGTCGAACGGCGTGCGCGCGGCCGGGCTGATGCGGCGCGCGCTGAACGAAGCGCTGCACGTCGCCGCGCATCGCGACGCGTTCGGCCGCAAGCTGATCGAGATGCCGCTGATGCAGCGCCAGCTGATGAAGATGCTGCTGCCGGCCGAGGCCGCGCGCGCGATGTTCATGCAGATCGCATTGCTGCTGCCGCACGCGGATGCGGGCGACGAGCAGGCGGCGCGCTGCGTGCGGATCCTGACACCGCTGATCAAGTTCCGCGCCTGCCGCGACGCGCGCCGCGTGACGGGCGACGCGATGGAAGTGCGCGGTGGCACCGGCTATATCGAGGAATGGAGCGACGCACGGCTCGTGCGCGACGCGCACCTCGGCTCGATCTGGGAAGGCACGAGCAACATCGTCGCGCTCGACGTCGCGCGCGCCGCGCAGCGCGAACATGCGCTCGACGCGCTGCGCACGTTCCTCGGCGATCGTCTGGGCGCGGCGCCGCTGCCCGACGCGAGCCGCACGGCGCTGCGGCGCATTCTGGCGCGGGCGTGCGACGCGCTCATGCGGGTCGTCGACAAAGGCGACGACGCGCGCGTGCGGCAGGCCGCGTCCGCGCTGTATTACGCGAGCGCGGCCGTGCTGATGGCCTGCGAGGGCGCGCGGCTCGCGCCGGATTTCAGGCGTCTCGCGCTCGCGCACCTGATCGTGCGGCACAAGCTGCTGCCGGTCGATCCGCTCGCGCCGGCATCGCTCGACGATGAATCGGCCGCGTCCGATGCGCTGCTGCGTGGCACGCCGGTGCCGCTCGACATGGCGCTCGACCTGCTGCCGGAGGTCGAACGATGAGCACGATGACGGCGACACAGGCGGCGACGCCGAACACCACGCGCGGCGCACTGGACGGCCTGAAGGTCGTCGACCTGAGCCGCGTGCTGGGCGGCCCGTACTGCACGCAGGCGCTCGCCGACCACGGCGCGACGGTGATCAAGATCGAGCCGCCCGACGGCGACGAGACGCGCGGCTGGGGGCCGCCGTTCCTCGGCGACACGGCCTGGTACTTCATGGGCGTGAACCGCAACAAGGAGGGGCTCGCGCTCGACCTGTCGCACGACGAAGGGCGCGCGATCCTGTGGCGCCTGCTCGAAGACGCCGACGTGCTCGTCGAGAACTTCAAGCCCGGGACGCTCGCGCGCTGGGGGATGGATTACGCACGCGACCTGCAGCCGCGCTTCCCGCGGCTGATCCATTGCGCGGTGACGGGCTTCGGCGACGACGGCCCGCTCGGCGGCCTGCCGGGCTACGACGCGGTGATCCAGGCGATGGCCGGGCTGATGAGCGTGAACGGCGAGCGCGACGGCGCCGCGACACGCATCGGCTTGCCGATCGTCGACATGGTCACGGGGCTGAACGCGCTCGCCGGCATCCTGCTGGCGCTCGCGGAGCGCGAAAAGAGCGGGCGTGGCCAGTCGATCGACGTGGCGCTGTACGACTGCGGCGTGTCGCTGCTGCATCCGCACTTGCCGAATTTCTTCGGGTCGGGCCGCGTGCCGGAACGCAGCGGCAACGCGCATCCGAACATCGCACCGTACGACAGCTACCGCACGGCGACCGTGCCGATTTTCCTCGCGGTGGGCAACGACCGGCAGTTCGCGCGGCTCGTCGCGCATCTCGGGGCGCCGGCGCTCGCCAGCGACCCGCGCTTCGTCGATAACCGCAGCCGCTGCGCGCACCGGCCGCAGTTGAAGGTCGAACTGGAAGCGCGGCTCGCCGCGCACGCGTGCGAGCCGCTCGCGCGCGACCTGATGGCGGCCGGCGTGCCATGCGGGCCGGTGCGCACGGTGGCCGACGTCGCGCGCGATCCCCATGCGCTGCACCGCGAGCTGTTCGTCGAGATCGGCGCGTATCGCGGCACTGCGTCGCCGGTGAAGCTGTCGCGCACGCCGGCCACCTACCGGTCGGCACCACCCGCGCTCGGCCGCGACACGCGCGCGGTGCTCGACCGTCTCGGCATCGATCGCGCGCTCCAGCAGCAACTGCTCCATGCCGGCGTGCTGAAGGTCGCGCCGGACGAGACGTGACGGGCGAGGGCCCCTGCAGATGAGAGTCGTCCCGAACCGACCGATCGCAACATCGACGGCAACCCCGGGGCAACGCAACGTAGCGCAATCCCGCCAGCCGGCGGCGCGACGCCGGCCGCCCGGCAACGCGCGCGACAGTCGCGCAGCCGAACAAACATGGAGACATCGATGAGCCGTCCGCAATCCCCGCCCGCCGCACAGCCGCGGCCCGGCCGCGCCGCCCTCGCGGCGTTCGTCGGCACCACGATCGAGTGGTACGACTTCTACATCTACGGCACGGCCGCCGCGCTCGTGTTCGGCAAGGTGTTCTTTTCGAGCACGATGGACCCCGGCGTCGCGACGCTGCTCGCGTTCGTCACGTTCTGGGCCGGCTTTGCCGCGCGGCCGCTCGGCGGGATCGTGTTCGGCCATCTCGGCGATCGCGTCGGCCGCAAGACCTCGCTCGTGATCACGCTGGTGATGATGGGGCTCGCGACGACCGGCATCGGCCTGCTGCCCGGCTATGCGTCGATCGGCGTATGGGCGCCCGCGGGCCTCGTCGTGCTGCGCGTGCTGCAGGGCATCGCGGTCGGCGGCGAGTGGGGCGGCGCGGTGCTGATCGCGAGCGAGAATGCGCCGAAGCATCGCAGCATCCTGTATGCGGCGTTCGCGCAGCAGGGCTCGCCCACCGGCAACCTGCTGGCCACGGCCGCGTTCTTCGCGCTGAGCGCGCTGCCGACGCCGTCGTTCCTGATGTGGGGCTGGCGCATTCCGTTCCTGCTGTCGGCGGTGCTCGTGATCATCGGGATGGTGATCCGGCTGCGGCTCGAGGAGTCGATCGACATGCAGCGCGTGCTCGCGCGCAAGCGCACGGTGAAGCTGCCGCTGCGCGACGTCGTGCGCGACCACTGGGTCGTCGTGCTGCTCGCGGCCGGCACGCTGCCGGTGATCAACGTCACGTATTTCCGCAGCACGTTCGCGCTGTCGTGGGCGACCAGGGAGCTCGGTTACGCGCAGGGCACGTTCCTCGGCATCCTGTCGATCTCGCTCGTCGTGCAATTCCTCATGCAGCCGGTCGGCGCGTGGTTCGTGTCGAAAGTCGACATGCGGCGCGCGATGTGCTGGATCCTGATTCCCGAGATCGTGCTGATGCCGGTGATGTTCCATGCGCTCGCGACGCGTTCGTACTGGGTCGCCGTCGCGGGCATGTGCATTTCGACGATTCCGTCGGCGATGTTCTACGGCGCGGTCGGCGGCGTGCTCGCGCGCGTGTTCCCGGCCAACATCCGCTATACGGGCCTGTCGCTTGCGTATCAGTTGAGCGCGCTGGTCGTCGGCGGCGGCACGCCGGTGCTCGCACAGGCGATCCTCAACGCGACCGGCAGCATCGTCGGCGTCGCGGTCGCGTCGGGGCTCTATGCGCTCGTGTCGCTCGCGTGCATGCTGGCGCTGCTCGATCGCACCGGGTATCGCGCCGACGAACTGTCGAGCGCCGAGCGCAGCGATGCGGCCGAGTGGGGCACCGAGAGTACGGGGGCGGGAAGCCTCGCAGGCGAAGCCGCGCAACCCGACGATCGCGGCACGTTGAAGCCGGCAGGTTGAGCGGGGCAGGCCGGTGCGATGCGGCGAGGTGGCGATTCGGCGATTCCGCGGCATCGGGCGCCCGGCGGGCCGCGCGTCGCGTTGCCTTCGCTGACGCCGGACCACGCATTCCCAAAAGCAAACGGCACCGTGCGATACACGGTGCCGTTTGCCTGGACATCGGCTTCACGTCGCGACGCCGCCGGTACGGCGCGGCCGTCGCGAGTCGCGTCGCTTTAGCCTTCCGTCGGCGGCACGTAGCCGGACGCCTGGTCCGCGCCGTCGCCGAAGAAGTACTTCTCCGTCTGCTTCATCAGGTACTGGCGTGCGCGCGGGTCGGCCATGTTCAGGCGGTTTTCGTTGATCAGCATCGTCTGCTGCTTGAGCCAGCCTTGCCACGCTTCCTTCGAGACGCTCTCGTAAATGCGCTTGCCGAGTTCGCCCGGCAGCGGCGGGAAATCGAGGCCTTCGGCTTCCTTGCCGAGCTTCGCGCATTGGATCATTCGAGCCATCGTGTACTTCTCCTGTAATCGGTCTGGGGGGAAGGGCAGTCGTGCCTGCGCTCAGAGCTGCTTCATCAGCACGAGCGACTTGCGCTGCCAGTTATAGAGTTTGCGGCGGTCTTCCGGCAGGTCGTCGACGCTGACCTTGACGAAACCGCGCTTGAGGAACCAGTGCTCGGTGCGCGTCGTGAGCACGAAGATGTGCGTGAGGCCGCGCGCGCGGGCACGCTGCTCGATGCGCTTGAGCAGACGTTCGCCGTCGCCCGAGCCTTGCGCTTCCGGCGCGACCGTCAGGCACGCCATCTCGCCGATCTTCTCCTGCTGGTACGGGTACAGCGCCGCGCAGCCGAACAGCACGCCATCGTGCTCGATCACCGAGAAGTGGTCGATGTCGCGTTCGATCTGGTGGCGGCCGCGCCGCACCAGCGTGCCGTCCGACTCGAGCGGCTCGATCAGCGACAGGATGCCGCCGACGTCGTCCGGCGTCGCCTCGCGCAGGCTCTCGAGGTTCTCGTACGAGATCATCGTGCCGACGCCGTCGTGCAGGAACAGTTCGAGCAGCATGCTGCCGTCGAGCGATTGCGGGATCAGGTGCGCGCGGGTCACGCCGCCGCGGCATGCACGGATCGAATGCTTGAGGAAGAATGCGTCGTCGCCCTGGATGTTGCCGGAATCGAGCAGCTCGGCCGCCGCGTCGAGCGACATTTCACGCACCAGCTCGCCTTCGTCGCCGACGATGCCGGGCCCTTCGGTCAGGAAGATGATCTTGTCGGCGCGCAGCGCGATCGCGGCCGCCGACGCGACGTCTTCCATCGACAGGTTGAACGCCTCGCCGGTCGGCGAGAAACCGAGCGGCGACAGCAGCACGAGCTTGCGGCTCGCGAGCGAATGACGGATCGATTCGGCGTCGATCTTGCGCACGATGCCCGTGTGCGCGAAATCGACCCCGTCGAGAATCCCCACCGGCCGCGCGGTCACGAAGTTGCCCGACACGACGCTGATGTGCGCGTGCGCCATCGGCGAGTTCGGCAGACCCTGGCTGATCGCGGCCTCGATGTCGAGGCGCACTTCGCCGGCCGCTTCCTTCGCCGATTCGAGCGCGCGCGCATCCGTGATGCGCAGCCCGTGCGAAAACTCGGATTCGACACCGTGCAGGCTCAACTGCTCCTCGACCTGCGGGCGGGAGCCGTGCACCAGCACGATCTGAATGCCCATCGCCTGCAGCAGCGCGATGTCGGACACGAGCGCATTCAGCAGCCCCTGCTGCACCACCTCGCCGCCGAACCCCACGACGAACGTGCTGTTGCGGAACTTGTGGATATAGGGCGCGACGGAGCGCATCCAGTCGACGAACTGCGCGTGGCTGGCGGCCGAATCGTCGGCGGCCGGCGGCGTCGCGGCGCCGGTCTGGGCGGGAGGGAGGTCGGTTTGGGAATTCATGGGCGGGATTATAATGCGCCCCCATGTCGAATGTTTCTAAAAGTCCCGCGCCGACGCGGGCCAATACGCCGTCGGCGAAGCACCCGGATGGTGCGGCCGATGCGCGCGAGCAGCAGGGCCAGCCGCCGCGCCAGCAGCAGGACAAGCCGGCGGGCAAGCCGGCACCCGCGCCGCGCGGGCCGCGCCATGACGAACGGCGCGGCGACGCGCGCCAGCCGGCCGCGAAGGGCGCGCCGCAGGCAACCGGCGAGCGCGCCCCGCGCCGCGAGCGTGCGCCGCGCGCGGCAGTCCCGCCGAATCCCGTCCCGCCGATCACCTACCCCGAAAGCCTGCCCGTGTCGGGCAAGCGCGACGAAATCGCGCGCGCGATCGCCGGTCATCAGGTCGTCATCGTCTGCGGCGAAACCGGCTCGGGCAAGACCACGCAGTTGCCGAAGATCTGTCTCGATCTCGGCCGCGGCCTCGGCGCCGGCGGCACCGGCCTGATCGGCCATACGCAGCCGCGGCGCCTGGCCGCGTCGTCGACCGGCCGCCGCATCGCCGAGGAACTCGGCACGCCGTTCGGCGAGGTGGTCGGCTACAAGGTGCGCTTCACCGACAATCTCGCGCCGGGCGCGTCCGTGAAGCTGATGACGGACGGCATCCTGCTCGCCGAGACGCAGACCGATCCGCTGCTGAAAGCGTACGACACGCTGATCATCGACGAGGCGCACGAGCGCAGCCTGAACATCGACTTCCTGCTCGGCTATCTGAAGGAGATCCTGCCCCGGCGGCCGGACCTGAAGCTGATCGTCACGTCCGCGACGATCGACGCCGATCGCTTCGCGCGCCATTTCGGCACCGACGAACGTCCGGCGCCCGTGATCGAGGTGAGCGGGCGGCTGTACCCGGTCGAGATGCGCTACCGGCCGGTGGCCGAGGATCGCCCGGCCGTGAAGAACGCCGAAGGCACGGGCGGCCGCGATCGCGTGAAGAGCGCGCGCGAAGCCGAACGCGACCTGATGGACGCGCTCGTCGACGCGGTCGACGAGCTGTGCCGCGAAGGCCCCGGCGACGTGCTGGTGTTCCTGCCCGGCGAGCGCGAGATTCGCGAGGCGGCCGAGGCGCTGCGCAAGCACCATCCGCCGCACACCGAGATCCTGCCGCTGTTCGCGCGGCTGTCGGCGGCCGACCAGGACAAGGTGTTCAAGGCGTCGAACGCGCGCCGGATCGTGCTCGCGACCAACGTGGCCGAAACCTCGCTGACGGTGCCGGGCATCCGCTACGTGGTCGATACCGGCCTTGCACGCGTGAAGCGCTATTCGTACCGGAACAAGGTCGAGCAGTTGCAGGTCGAGTCGATCTCGCAGGCCGCCGCGAACCAGCGCGCGGGCCGCTGCGGCCGCGTGGCCGACGGCGTGTGCATCCGCTTGTACGAGGAAAGCGACTATCAGGCGCGTGCGCGCTTCACCGATCCGGAAATCCTGCGCTCGTCGCTCGCGTCGGTGATCCTGCGGATGAAGTCGCTGCACCTGACCGCGATCGAATCGTTCCCGTTCCTCGAACCGCCGCCCGGCCGCGCGATCGCGGACGGTTATCAGTTGCTCAACGAGCTCGGCGCGGTCGACGACGACAACGCGCTGACGCCGCTCGGCCGCGAGCTCGCGCGGCTGCCGCTCGACCCGCGCGTCGGCCGAATGATTCTCGCCGCGCGCGACCAGCAGTCGTTGCGCGAGGTGCTGATCATCGCGAGCGCGCTGTCTGTGCAGGATCCGCGCGATCGCCCGATCGAAGCGCAGGAGCAGGCCGACCAGGCGCATCGCCGGTTCGCGGACGAGCGCTCCGAATTCCTGCAGTGGCTGAAGATCTGGGCGTGGTTCGAAGAGGCCGTCGCGCACAAGAAGTCGAATCGCCAGCTGATCGACGCGTGCCGGCAGAACTTCCTGTCGCACCTGCGGCTGCGCGAGTGGCGCGACGTCCATTCGCAGCTGCTGACGGTGGTGCGCGAGCACGGCTGGCGGCTCAACGAAGCCGAAGCCACGTACGAGCAGATTCATCTGGCCCTGTTGACGGGCCTGCTCGGCAACCTCGGGATGAAGGCCGACGACGATCCGCATTACCTCGGCGCGCGCGGCATCAAGTTCTACCTGTGGCCAGGCTCCGCGCTCGCGAAGAAGGCCGGCCGCTGGGTGATGGCGGCCGAGCTCGTCGAGACGAGCCGGCTGTACGCGCGCTGCCTCGCGAAGATCGAGCCGGAGTGGGTCGAGAAGATCGGCGCGCACCTGCTGAAGAAATCGCTGTCGGAGCCGCACTGGGAGAAGCGTCCGGCGCAGGTCAGCGCGTTCGAGCGCGCGACGCTGTACGGGCTGCCGATCTACCACCGGCGGCGCGTCGCGTTCGGCAAGCAGGACCCGGCGCGCGCACGCGAGCTGTTCATCCGCGGCGCGCTGGTCGAAGGCGAATTCGACACGAAGCTGCCGTTCTTCGCGCACAACCGCAAGCTGCTCGCCGACATCGAGCAGCTCGAGCACAAGTCGCGCCGCCAGGACGTGCTGGTCGACGACGAGCTGATCTACGCGTACTACGACCACGCGATCCCGGAAGGCATCCATACGGGCGCCGCGTTCGAGCGCTGGTATCGCGACGAGGTGAAGAAGGGCGGTCTGCCCGACGACAAGCAGCGGCTGCTGTACCTGTCGCGCGACGACCTGATGCGCCACGAGGCGGCCGGCGTGACGACCGACCTGTTCCCGAAGCGCGCGACGATGGCCGGCGTCGAGATGGCGCTTACGTACCACTTCGAGCCCGGCACGCCGCGCGACGGCGTGACGCTCGCGGTGCCGCTCTACGCGCTGAACCAGGTCGACGCGCGCCGCTGCGAGTGGCTCGTGCCCGGGATGCTGAAGGAGAAGGTGCAACTGCTGCTGAAGTCGCTGCCGCAGAAGCTGCGCCGGCACTGCGTGCCGCTGCCCGAGTACGCGGCCGGTTTCGTCGAGCGGATGGGGCGCGAGCGCTTCGGCGCGGGCGGCCTCGTCGAGGCGCTGATCGCCGACGTGCGCGGCGAGACGCAGGTCGCGATGAAAACGGCCGACTTCAAGCTCGAGACGCTGCCCGCGCACCTGTTCATGAATTTCAAGGTGATCGACGAGCACGGCCGCCAGCTCGCGATGGGGCGCAATCTCGCGCAGCTTCGCCAGGAGCTGGGCGCGCAGGCGCAACAGCAGTTCCAGAAGATCGCGGCGGCGTCGACGATCGCGACCGGCGGCGACGCGGGCGCGGGCGACGCAGGCGACACGGCCGCGCCTGCCGCCCCGCCGGGTTCGGCGGCGCGAGGCGGCAAGCCGGGCAAGGGCGCGGCGCCGCAGACGGCCGCCCCGGCCGAAACCGGCGCGACCGCGCTGTACGAGAACCTGACGACGTGGAATTTCGGCAAGCTGCCCGAGCTGCTGGAAATCCGCCGGCGCGGCCAGACGCTGTACGGCTATCCGGCGCTCGTCGACCGCGGCACGCATTGCGACGTCGAGGTGTTCGATTCGCCGGAGGAGGCCGCGCGCATCCACCGGGCCGGCTTGCGGCGGCTGTTTGCGCTGCAGCTGAAGGAGCCGATCAAGTTCCTGGAAAAGAACCTGCCGGGCCTGCGCGAGATGGCGATGCAGTACATGTCGCTCGGCACGCAGGACGAGCTGCGCGACCAGCTGATCGACACGGCGCTCGACCGCGCATGCCTGCAGGACCCGCTGCCCGACGACGACGCGAGCTTCCACGCGCGCCGCGACGAGGGCCGCAGCCGCCTGAACCTGCTCGCGCAGGAAATCGCGCGGCTCGTCGGACAGATCCTGGCCGAATACGCGGGGCTCGTGAAGAAGCTCGCGCAGGCGAAGCCGTTCGCGCAGGCCCATGCGGACCTGCAGCAGCAACTGGCCGCGCTGGTCGGCAAGCGCTTCGTGATCGACACGCCTTACGCGCAGCTTGCGCATTTCCCGCGCTACCTGAAGGGCATCGCGCTGCGGATCGACAAGCTGAAGGCCGATCCGGCGCGCGACGCGAAGCAGTCGGCCGACCTGCTGCCCCTGGCCCAGCAGTACCAGCGCGCGGTGTCTCAGCGTGGCGGCGTCGCCGATGCGCGGCTCGCGGAATTCCGCTGGCTGCTCGAGGAACTGCGGATTTCGCTGTTCGCGCAGGAACTGCGCACGCCGATGCCGGTCTCTGTCAAGCGTCTGCACAAGGTCTGGGAGTCGATGCAGCGCTAGCGCGACGTCGGTTGGCCGGGCCTGCACCGCGACGCCGGCCGCGGCGGCTCGTCCCGCCGCCGCGGCGTGCGGCGAGGTGACGCACAGGCGGCGCAAAAGCGGCGCAATACCGGCATGGGTCAACCGGAGGGGCCCGCCGAACGTTCTACAATGACCGCTGTTCCACGACGTGAGTCTTCATGCGCACTTTCCTTTCCTTCGGCCGCACGCTTGCGCTGGCCGTCGCCGTGCTGGCGCCCGCCGCACACGCGAATAACGTGATCGTCCTCAATTCGGCCGAAGCGACGCTTTCCCTGATCGACCAGCAGTCCCGCGAGGTCGTGTCCACGATGCCGACCGGGAAGGAGCCGCACCATCTGATGGCGACGCCCGACAATTCGTCGCTGATCGTCGCAAATTCGGTCTCGAACAGCCTGATGTTCGTCGATCCGAAGACGGGCAAGCTGCAGCGCACGGTCGAAGGCATCGAGGATCCTTACCAGCTTGGCTTTTCGCCCGACAAGAAGTGGTTCGTGTCGACCGGGCTGCGCCTCGACCGGCTCGACATCTACAGCTATGACGGCCGCGACCTGCATCTCGTGAAGCGCTTGCCGCTCGCGGTGATGCCGAGCCACCTCGCGTTCACGAAGGACAGCAAGACCGTGCTCGTGTCGCTGCAGGTGTCCGGCGAGATCGCGGCGGTCGACCTCGCGACGCAGACGGTCAAGTGGAAGATGCCGGTCGGCAAGGTGCCGGCGGGCCTGTGGATGACGCCGGACGACAAATACCTGCTGGTCGGCATGACGGGCGCCGATTACGTCGCGGTCGTCGACTGGCGCAATCAGAAGATCGTGAAGACGATCCAGACGGGCAAGGGCGCGCACAACTTCCGCTCGCTCGCCGACGGCACGCACGTCGCGATCACGAACCGCGTCGCGAACACGATCAGCATCATCGACGAGATCACGCTCACCAAGGTCGGCGACATCACCGGCCTGCTGCCGGGCCCCGACGACATGGAGCTGTCCGCCGACAAGAAGACGCTGTGGGTGACGTTCCGTTTCGCGAAGAAGGTCGGGATCATCGATCTGGCCTCGCGCAAGCTGGTGCAGACGATCGCCGTCGGCCGCTCGCCGCACGGCATCTACTTCTACGACCGCGCGCCGTGGAAGGCGGCGAACGGCGCGTGACGGGCGGAGGCGAACGATGCTGCACCTGATCGATGCGTTCGTGTCGGACATCCAGACCTGGCTGTACGTCGACGTCGTGCAGCCGCTCCTCTTCAAGTTCAACCTGATGGACTACGACGAGGACACCTACGATGCGCTGTACTGGGTGATCGTCGGCGCGCTGCAGATGGTGCTGATGTTCGCGCTGCTGCGCCCGCTCGAGGCGCTGTTGCCGGTCGAGCGCTGGAAGAACCGCCGTGCGGTGCGGGTCGACGTGATCTACACCGCGATCTCGAAGCTCGGCATCTACACGCTGTTCTTCTTCTTCGCGCTGCAGCCGGTGTTCGACAACCTCCAGGCGTGGCTGCGCCTGCACGGCGTCGCGAACGTGAACCTCGACTATCTGTGGCCGGGCGTGACCTCGCAGCCGATCGTCGCGTTCGCGATCTACCTCGTCGTGCTCGATTTCGCCGGCTACTGGTATCACCGCTGGCAGCACAAGTTCGGCATCTGGTGGGAGCTGCACGCGGTTCATCACAGCCAGCGGCAGATGTCGCTGTGGTGCGACGACCGCAATCACCTGCTCGACGACGTGCTCCAGTCGTGCTTCTTCGCGGCGATCGCGCTCGTGATCGGCGTGACGCCGTCGCAGTTCGTCGTGCTGACCGCGGTCACGAACTTCCTGCAGAGCATCCAGCATACGAATGCGCGGCTGTCGTACGGCCGCATCGGCGAGCGTCTGCTCGTCAGCCCGATCTTCCACCGCCGCCACCATGCGGTCGGCTACGGCCACGAAGGCACCAAGTACGGCTGCAACTTCGGCGTGCTGTTCCCGTGGTGGGACATGATGTTCGGCACCGCGTCGTGGAACCGCACGGTCGAGCCGACCGGCATCCGCGAGCAGGTGGAGGGCGTGTCCTACGGCGACGGCTTCTGGTCGCAGCACGGCCTCGCGTTCGTGCGGATCTTCCGGCGCCTGTTCCCCGCGAAGCGCGGCGCGGCGTCGGCCTGATTCCCATCCCGATCGGGCCTTTCTCCCGGTGAACGACTTTCCCACGCGGCCCGCCTGCGCTTTGGCGCACGCGGGCCGCGTGGTTTATGCTTTCCCCGTTTTTCTCCGTCAATCCAGATTTCATAGGCTCGCATGAACGACCTGCTGCGTTCCTTCGTCCGGGCGCTCGCCAGCGCGCTGCATCCGCGCATGCTGTGGCTCACCCTGATGCCGTTCGTCGTGTCGGCGCTGCTGTGGGGCGTCGTGCTGTGGTTCTCGTGGCAGACGCTGCTGGATCTCGCGCGCGGCGCGCTCGACGGTTTCGTGCTGACGGCCGCGCTGTATCGCGCGTTCGATGCGATCGGCATGTCGCAGCTGCATGCGGTCGTCGCGCCGTTCGTGGTCGTGTCGCTCGCGATCCCGCTGATCGTGCTGACCGTGCTGCTGCTGATCGCGACGATCTCGATGCCGGTCGTGATCAAGCACCTGTCGAACCGGCAGTTCGCGGCGCTCGAGCCGAAGCGGGGCGGCACCTTCCTCGGCAGCGTGGTCAATTCGCTCGGCGCGGCGATCGTCGGCGTCGTGCTGCTCGTCGTCACGATCCCGCTGTGGCTGATTCCGCCGTTCTTCGCGCTGCTGCCGCCGGTGATCTGGGGCTGGCTCACGTACCGCGTGATGACCTACGACGCGCTCGCGCTGCACGCGAGCCGCGACGAGCGCCGCGCGCTCGTGCGCCGGCATCGCTGGCCGCTGATCGGCATCGGCGTCGCGACCGGGCTGCTCGGCACCGTGCCGACCTTCGTGTGGGTCTCGTCGGTCTGGATGATGGTGCTGTTCCCGTTCGTCGCGGCCGCCATGATCTGGGTTTACGCTTTCATCCTCGTCTTCTCGGCGCTGTGGTTCGGGCACTACTGCCTGCGCGCGCTGGAAGACCTGCGCGCGAGTGCGCGCGCCACCGCAATCGACATGGGGCAGGCATGAGCATCGGCATCATCATCATCGGCGACGAAATCCTTTCGGGCCGCCGGCAGGACAAGCATCTGGCGAAGGTCATCGAACTGCTGGGCGCGCGCGGCCTCGCGCTCGACTGGGCCGAATACGTCGGCGACGATCCCGCGCGCATCACCGCGACGCTCGCGCGTGCGATCGCGTCGGGCGACATCGTGTTCTCGACGGGCGGGATCGGCGCGACGCCGGACGACCATACGCGCCAGTGCGCGGCCGCCGCGCTCGGCGTGCCGCTCGAATTGCACCCGGAAGCGAAGGCGTTGATTTCGGAACGGATCCGCGAAACGCACACCGATCCTGCCACGCCGGTCGACTTCGAGTCGCCGGAGAACCAGCATCGCTTCAACATGGGCGTGTTCCCGGCCGGCGCGACGATCATCCCGAACGGCTATAACCGGATTCCGGGCTTCTCGGTCGGCGATCTTCACTTCGTGCCGGGCTTCCCGGTGATGGCATGGCCGATGATCGAGTGGGTGCTCGATACGAAGTACGCGCATCTGCATCACGCGACGCCGCATGCCGAGCGCTCGCTGTACGTGTTCGAGCTGCCGGAATCGACGCTGACGCCGCTGATGGAGAAGATCGAGCGCGATTTCCCGGGCGTGCGCGTGTTCAGCCTGCCGAGCGTCGGCGACGCGGAGCGCGGCGGCATCTATGCGCGCCGTCACATCGATCTCGGCGTGAAGGGCGAGCCGGAAGCGGTCGCGGCCGCGTTCGTGAAGCTGCGCGAAGGCGTGCACCTGCTCGGCGGCGACGTCGTCGAGCCCGACACGCCGCGCGCCTGAGCGGCGGCCTGCAACAACCCGGCCGCACCAAAAGCAACGGGCCGCACAACGCGGCCCGTCATCGGCATGTCATCGCCCGGCTCGACGATGAGGCTGTCGCAACCGGCGGGCGCGGCGCGCCGTCAGGCGCCGATCCACGGCAGTTTGCGGAAGCACCAGCCGTCGACCGTCTTGCGGTGGCCTTCGGCGTCCTTCGCGCCTTCGAAGCCTTCGAGCAGGTCGAACGCCTTCGTGAAGCCGGCCTGCGCGGACGCGACCGCCGCGAGCTTCGAGCGCGCGGCGCTGCGGCACAGGAACAGGATCGGCGTATCGGCCGGGAGGGCCGCCTTCAGTTCGTTGACGAATTCGGCGTTCGGCACGCCGCCCGGGTAGCGCGTCCATTCGACGTGCAGGTACTGGCCGTCGCCGACGAGCGGGCGGCCGATCCAGTCGAGCTCGGCGCGCGTGCGCACGTCGACGAGGCGCGCGGATGGATCGAGCTGCAGCAGTTCGAATGCCTCGACCGGCAGCAGCGCGCCGGCATAGTTGAGCGCGCCTTGTGCGCGGCGTTCGTCGGCCTTCGCGTAAAGCTGGTCCAGCGTACTCATGGCAGGGGTCTCCGTATCGGTCAAACGGCCATTCTAGCGCGACGTCGCTGCACGAACGTCCGGATGCGGCACGGCGCGCGCCGGACACGCGCTCACCAAAACGGTGCAGAATGGACGGCGTGCACCAGAATGATCGCGTTGTGCGGATGTGTCCGATCGATTGCACCATATCGGTGCGACGTCGCCATCGCCGGTGCGGCGCCCGGCCCCGGAATCGCGCAGCGAAGCCCCGCTGCGGCGCGGGCCGGCGTGATTCGCGTCGGTTTTGCGATGGTTGGCACGGAAGCTGCTATATAGAATTCGGTCGAATCGGGGCGCGCTGCGCCAAAGCAAGACCCCGGTCAGCTCGATAAACGAGGCGGTTTCCCAGTCCGCCGGAATTGTTCAATCAGGAGAAGAGGTTATGAGTAAAACCGTCGCCGACGTCATGCAGCTCGTGAAGGACGAGGACGTCAAGTTTGTCGATTTCCGCTTCACGGATACGCGCGGCAAGGAACAGCACGTGTCGGTGCCGGTTTCGGCGTTTGACGAAGACAAGTTCGAAAGCGGCCATGCATTCGACGGTTCGTCGATCGCGGGCTGGAAGGGCATCGAGGCGTCGGACATGCTGCTCATGCCGGATCCGAGCGCTGCCTTCGTCGACCCGTTCTATGAAGAGTCGACCCTCGTGCTGACCTGCGACGTGGTCGAGCCGGCCGACGGCAAGGGCTACGAGCGCGATCCGCGTTCGCTCGCGAAGCGCGGCGAAGCGTACCTGAAGAGCACGGGTATCGGCGATACGGCGTACTTCGGTCCGGAACCGGAATTCTTCATTTTCGACTCGGTCCAGTGGAACACGGACATGTCGGGCTGCTTCGTGAAGATCAACTCGGAAGAAGCGCCGTGGTCGGCAGGCAAGGAATTCGAAGGCGGCAACACGGGCCACCGTCCGGGCACGAAGGGCGGCTACTTCCCGGTCGCGCCGGTCGACACGTTCCAGGACATGCGTTCGGAAATGTGCCTGCTGCTCGAACAGCTCGGCATCCCGGTCGAAGTGCACCACCACGAAGTGGCGGGCCAGGGCCAGAACGAAATCGGCACGAAGTTCTCGACGCTGGTTCAGCGCGCCGACTGGACGCAATGGTCGAAGTACATCATCCATAACGTCGCGCACTCGTACGGCAAGACGGCGACGTTCATGCCGAAGCCGGTCGTCGGCGACAACGGTTCGGGCATGCACGTTCACCAGTCGATCTGGAAGGACGGCCAGAACCTGTTCGCGGGCAACGGCTACGCCGGCCTGTCGGAACTGGCGCTGTTCTACATCGGCGGCATCATCAAGCACGCCCGTGCACTGAACGCGATCACGAACCCGACGACGAACTCGTACAAGCGTCTGGTCCCGCACTTCGAGGCACCGGTCAAGCTCGCTTACTCGGCACGCAACCGTTCGGCATCGATCCGCATTCCGCACGTGTCGAACCCGAAGGGCCGCCGTATCGAAACGCGCTTCCCGGATCCGATGGCGAACCCGTACCTGTGCTTCACGGCGCTGATGATGGCCGGCCTCGACGGGATCCAGAACAAGATCCATCCCGGCGAAGCCGCGGACAAGAACCTGTACGACCTGCCGCCGGAAGAGGATGCAAAGATCCCGACCGTCTGCGCGGGCCTCGACCAGGCACTCGAAGCGCTCGACAAGGATCGCGAGTTCCTGACCCGTGGGGGCGTGTTCACGGACGGCATGATCGACGCGTACCTCGCGCTGAAGGAGCAGGAGCTGGCGAAGTTCCGCATGACGACGCACCCGATCGAGTTCGAGATGTACTACTCGCTCTAATCGGCGATGGCGCTTCGATTCAGCGCCGTCATGCCGGTTCGTTCCCGTCGCGCGGCTCGCGGCGGGAACGGCGGAGTCTGAAAGGGGACGGCGTCCGGCCGTCCCTTTTTTGTTCCGCCGATTTTCATTTTCTGCCCGGTGAGGCGCGACAAGCACGCAGATGGTTCTGAAGAATCTGATCAAGGCGAAAACGGGGCAGCCCGAACGACTGACGGACGACGAGCGGCTCGCGCGCTCGGGTCTGCTGGCGGGGCTCGAAGCGCTGCCGACGGTCGTGATCGTGCTCGACCGCAAGACGCTGCGGGTCGCGTTCGCGAACCCGTCCGCGGAGGCAATGCTCGACATCTCGCGGCGGCAGCTCGCGCAGCGGCCGTGGGGCGAGATTTTCCCGAACGCGAACGAGCTCGCGTCGACGATCACCGCGATCGGCCAGGAACGCTTTCACGCGACGCACCTCGATACCGTGCTCGATCGGCCCGGCCGCGAACCGCTGCACGTGCATGCGATCGTCGGCTTCCTCGAGAACGCGCCCGATTTCGTGCTCGTCGAGCTGTTCGAGAACGAACGGCAGTCGCGCACCGATCGGGAAGAGCGCATCCACGACCTGACCGCGGTCAACAAGCAACTGATCCGCAATCTCGCGCACGAGATCAAGAACCCGCTCGGCGGCATTCGCGGCGCAGCCCAACTGCTCGAATTCGAACTGGGCGAGCGCGAGCGCGGCGAATTGCGCGAATACACGCAGGTGATCATCAAGGAGTCCGACCGCCTGCAGACGCTCGTCGACCGGTTGCTGGAGCCGCACCGGCATCCGCACATCGTCGGCGACGTGAACATCCATGAAGTATGCGAACGCGTACGCGCGGTGATGCTCGCGGAATTCCCGCGCGGGCTCACGATCGAGCGCGATTACGACGTGAGCGTGCCGGACCTGCGCGGCGACAAGGAGCAGTTGATCCAGGCGCTGCTGAACATCGTGCGCAACGCCGCGCAGGCGCTGCGCGAACGGATCGCGCAGGGCGACGCGAAGATCGAGCTGCGCACGCGCATCGCGCGCAAGATCACGATCGCGAAGCGCCTGTACAAGCTGGCACTGGACTTGCACGTGGTCGATAACGGGCCCGGCATTCCGGAGGAGATCCGCGACCGGATCTTCTACCCGCTCGTGTCCGGACGCGACGACGGCAGCGGCCTCGGCCTCACGCTCGCGCAGACGTTTGTCCAGCAGCACGACGGGATGATCGAGGTCGAAAGCCGGCCCGGACGTACCGAATTTCAGATTCTGCTGCCGCTCGACCATTGAGCGGCGGCATTGCGATTCACCCATACCTGACCGACCTATGAAGCCGATCTGGATAGTAGACGACGACCAATCGATCCGCTGGGTGCTCGAAAAGGCACTCGCCCGGGACAGCTTCGCGACGAAGAGCTTCGCGAACGTGCGCGACGCGCTGGCCGCGCTCGACCACGAGACGCCGCAGGTGCTCGTGTCCGACATCCGGATGCCGGGCGGCTCGGGCCTCGAATTGCTGCAGGCGATGCACGAGCGGCTGCCGGGCCTGCCCGTCATCATCATGACGGCGTTCTCCGATCTCGACAGCGCCGTCGCCGCGTTCCAGGGCGGCGCGTTCGAATATCTCGCGAAGCCGTTCGACGTCGACAAGGCGGTCGAGCTGATCCGTCGCGCGGTGGAAGAAAGCCTGCGCGGCGGCGCGCCGCAGGACGAGCGCGTGGCCGAGGCGCCCGAGATGCTCGGCCAGGCGCCCGCAATGCAGGACATGTTCCGCGCGATCGGCCGGCTGTCGCATTCGGCCGCGACCGTGCTGATCACCGGCGAGTCGGGCACCGGCAAGGAGCTCGTCGCGCGGGCGCTGCACCGTCACAGCCCGCGCGCGAACGGGCCGTTCATCGCGCTGAACACGGCGGCGATTCCGAAGGATCTGCTCGAATCCGAACTGTTCGGCCATGAGCGCGGCGCGTTCACCGGCGCGCAGACGACGCGGCAGGGCCGCTTCGAGCAGGCCGAGAACGGTACGCTGTTCCTCGACGAAATCGGCGACATGCCGTTCGACCTGCAGACGCGCCTGTTGCGCGTGTTGTCGGACGGGCAGTTCTATCGCGTAGGCGGTCACAACCCGCTGCGCGCGAACGTACGCGTGATCGCGGCGACGCACCAGAATCTCGAGTCGCGCGTGCGGCAGGGGCTGTTCCGCGAGGATCTTTACCACCGGCTCAACGTGATCCGGCTGCGTCTGCCGCCGCTGCGCGAACGCAGCGAGGACATCGCGCTGCTCACGCGCCACTTCCTGCAGAAGAGCGCGCGCGATCTCGGCGTCGAGCCGAAGCGCGTGTCCGACGACGCGCTCGCGTACCTGACGTCGCTGCCGTTTCCCGGCAACGTGCGGCAGCTCGAGAATCTCGCGAACTGGCTGACCGTGATGGCGCCCGCGCAGACGGTCGAGATCAAGGACCTGCCGCCCGACCTCGTGCCGGCCGGTGCGCCGGTCGTCGCGACGGGCGACGGCGCGGACGTGCACGGCAGCGGCAGCCACGCGACGGCGGCGCCTGCCGCGATCGGTGCAGCGCCGACGGCCGCGCCGGTCGCGAGCGCGGCGAACGGCAGCGCGCCGACCGGCTACCCGCTGTGGGAGCACGGGCTGCGCACTGAAGTCGCGCGGCTGTTGCGCGAGAACTCGGCCGACGTGATGGACGAACTCGCACGCCGCTTCGAGGCGGCCGTGATCCGCGAGGCGCTCGACTTCACGCGCGGCCGCAAGGTCGAAGCCGCGGAGCGGCTCGGCATCGGCCGCAACACGATCACGCGCAAGATCCAGGAACTCCATCTGGAGCCCTGACCGAGCACGATTCGCGGCATGCGCGGGCCCGCGCATGCCGCGATCGGACATAATCGCGGTTTGCACGCCGTTTGCCATCCCGCCGATCCTCCATGTCCGACTCCTTCCGCTGGCCCGCCGGGGCCGATCCGTTCCGTTTCCTCGAAGCACTCGACAGCAAGCGCGCCCGCACGTGGGTCGACGAGCAGAATGCGCGCACGCGCGCCGCGCTGCGCGACGACGATGAATATCGTGCGTTGACCGCGCGTCTCGCGAAAGCGTATCTGCCGCGCGAACGCCCGGTGATTCCGACCCGCTGGCGCGACTGGGCGTACGACCTGTGGCAGGACGATCTCCATCCAAAGGGACTGTGGCGCCGCACGCGCTGGGCCGACTGGCGGGCCGGCCAGCCGGCGTGGGAAACGCTGCTCGACGTCGACGCGCTCGGCGCCGAAGAGGGCGAATCGTGGGTGTTCGAGCAGGATGCGATCCTGTATCCGGACGGCGATCGCGTGCTGCTGTCGCTGTCGCCGGGCGGCGCCGACGCGGTCGTCGTGCGCGAATTCGATCTCGTCGAGCGGCGGTTCGTCGACGGCGGGTTCACGATCGACGCGCCGGGCCATCACACGGTCGGCTGGATCGACCGCGACACCGTGTACGTGAGCTGGGATCGCGGCGAAGCGCATGCGACCGCGGCCGGTTATCCGTATGAAGCGCGGCGCTGGGTACGCGGCACCGCGCTCGCCGATGCGCCCGTCGTGTTCAGCGGCGAGCCGGACGACATCAGCGCCGGCGCATGGTACGACCCGATCGACCGCCGCCACGTCGCGTGGCGCAGCGTCGACTTCTTCGACGCGCACGCGTACCGGCTGACCGACGCAGGCGAATGGGCGCGCTACGACGTGCCGACGCATGTCGAGGTCGGGTTCTGGGAAGGCTGGCTCGTGCTGGAGCCGCGCCTCGACTGGGACTGCAACGGCGTGCGCCACGCGGGCGGCTCGCTGCTCGCGATCCGCGAGCAGGCGTTCCTCGCCGGTGCGCGCGAATTCACGACGTTGTTCGCGCCGCGCCCGACGACGTCCGCCTGTACGTGGACGCACACGCGCACGATGCTGATCGCGAGCTGGCTCGACGACGTGCACAACCGCACGATGCTGTGGCAGCCGAAGCAAGCAGAAGACGGGTCATGGACGTGGGACGCGCGGCCGTTCGACTGGCCGGGCGACGCGCAGATCGACGTCGAGCCCGTCGAGTCGACGCTGAACGACGAGGTGTACGTCGACGTCGACACCTATCTCGATCCGCCCGAATGCTGGCTGGCCGATCTTGCCGATCGCGCGGACGATGCGCCGTCGCGCCGCGTGTTGCTCGACCGGCCGCCGGTGCAGTTCGATGCGGTCGGGCTCGTCGTCCGCCGCGCGAGCGCGCGTTCGCGCGACGGCACGGTGGTGCCGTACACGTTGATCGGTCCGCGCGATGCCCTCGATGCACCGGAAGGCAGGGCGCGTGTCGCGCGGCCGTGCCTGCTGTCGGGCTACGGCGGCTTCGCGATTCCGAACCTGCCGGGCTACAGCGATGCGTTCGGCATCGGCTGGCTCGAACGCGGCGGCGTGATGGCGTTTGCGCACATCCGCGGCGGCGGCGAATTCGGGCCGCGCTGGCACGTCGACGCGCAGCGCGAACACCGGCAGCGTTCGTTCGACGATTTCCTCGCGGTCGCCGAGGATCTCGTCGCGACCGGCGTGACGCACGCCGCGCAGCTCGGGATCGAGGGCGGCAGCAACGGCGGGCTGCTGGTCGCCGCGTGCATGATGCAACGTCCGGAGCTGTTCGGCGCAGTGCTGTGCCGCGTGCCGCTGCTCGACATGCAGCGCTATCCGAAGCTGCACGCGGGCGCCGCATGGCTCGACGAATACGGCGACCCGGACGATCCGCGCGAAGGCGCGGCGCTGGCCGCGTATTCGCCATATCACCGCGTGCGCGAAGGCGTCGCATATCCGCCGTTGTTGCTGACGACGTCGACGCGCGACGACCGCGTGCATCCCGCGCATGCGCGCAAGATGGCCGCACGCATGCAGGCGCTCGGTCACGAACGGGTGTGGTACTGGGAGAACACCGACGGCGGCCACGGCAGCGCCGACGATCTCGAACGCGCGGAAGCCGACGCAGCCGAATTCGGCTTTCTGTGGGCCCATCTCGGGCCGGCGCCCGCGCGGCGCTGATCGCGCGCGGGCGGCCTGGGGCCTGTTATCGGCGTGAACAGGCCCTGAACGATCAGCCGACGACCGCGACGACCGGCGTGTGGTCGGACGGCTGTTCCCACGTGCGCGGCACGCGATCGACCTCGCACGACGCGCAGGTCGCCGCGAGCGCCGGCGACAGCAGGATGTGATCGATGCGCAGCCCCGCGTTGCGGCGGAACGCCATCATCCGGTAGTCCCACCACGTGAAGGTTTTCTCGGGCTGTTCGAAGCGACGGAACGCATCGACGAAGCCGAGTTCGATCAACTGCGTGAAATGCGCGCGCTCCTGCGGCGACACGAGATTCTGGCCTTCCCATTTCGCGGGATCGTGCACGTCGCGGTCTTCCGGCGCGATGTTGTAGTCGCCGAGCAGCGCGAGCTTCGGGTAGCGCTGCAGCTCGGTGCGCAGCCACGCCTGCAGCGCGTCGAGCCACTGCATCTTGTAGACGAACTTGTCGGAGTCGAGCGCCTGGCCGTTCGGAAAATACGCGGACACGATGCGCACGCCGTCGACCGTCGCGGCGATCACGCGCTGCTGCGAATCCTCGAAGCCGGGGATGTTGCGCACGACGTCCGATTCGTCGACGGCGAGCGTGTCGCGCACGAGGATCGCGACGCCGTTGTAGGTCTTCTGGCCGGTGAACCAACTGCGGTAGCCGGCCGCCTCGAGATCGGCGCGCGGGAATTTCTCGTCCGGCAGCTTCAGTTCCTGCAGGCACAGTACGTCGGCGCCGCTTTGCGCGAGCCAGTCGAGCACGTGCTGTTTGCGGACGTTGAGCGAGTTGACGTTCCAGGTGGCGATTTTCATGAACGGGAGGGTGCGTGCGGCGTGAATGCGAAGGCCGCCATCTTACCGCGAGCATGGGGTGCGAACGCGTGCGTCATGCGGGCTCGCGCATGTGTCACGCATCGCCGCTTGGGCAACGGAAGCAGAAATTGTGACAAAAGTATTGACGTGAGTACTTCCTCACCTTATAATTTATTTCTCTGACGCGGGGTGGAGCAGTCTGGCAGCTCGTCGGGCTCATAACCCGAAGGTCACAGGTTCAAATCCTGTCCCCGCAACCAAGCACACCAGACGATGTGCTGCGCAATTGACCGATGCGCACTTCGTCTACGAAAAACCCGGCTCCGTGCCGGGTTTTTTGTTTTTTGCGTCCGTCTTCGTTATTTCGGTGCGCCCGGGCTCCCGGGCAAGAAGCCGTTCTCGAGCAGATAGGTGGTCGTGTTGACCAGCGTGGCCCGCGCGTTCGGCGTGCCCGACAGCGCCGCGCACTTGTCCTGGCCCGTATTCAGCCGGATCGACCGTTCGGTCGTCGGGTAGTCGACGTCCTTCAGATAGAAATGCGGCAGCGACGTCATGTAGCGCGCATACGGCACGCATGGCCGCTGCATCGGGTCCTTCGACGCGGCGTTGAACGGAAAGTACTCGTCGAACAGATAAGCCGAACTCGACAGGCCGCCCCAGTCGGCCGGCACGGCAATGCTGCCAGTCGGCGTCGTCGCGCCGGTGGCGACGTCAGTGATGAAGCCGTCGACGGTCGAGCGCCCGTCGCTGCGATTACCCTGCGTCACGGTGACCTGCAACCGGTAGGCGTGGCCCGTTTTCCACGGGTAGGCGATCGAGCACGAGGTGCCGGAGCCGCCGTCGGCGCCGCCGCGGCAATTCGCCGACAGCGGCGTCGTGCCGGTGCCGAACGCGCTGAAGATCACCACGTTGCTGCTTTGCGTGCGTGGCTGGATACCGGTGTAGATCGCGTGGCCGCCATGTTGCGACGACAACTGGTTGGCCCAGTAGTAGCTCGCGTTGACCTGGGTCGGCACGACCTCGGGCGTGATCTCCCACGTCATGCGATCGAAGCCGTCCCGGGGCGTCGAGGCCGCCGATGCGGTGATGTTGGGGTCGGCGTGCGCGGTGAGCGTGAACGATACGGCGAGCAACGCGCCGAATGCGGTGTTCAGTTTTTTCAATTTCCTGTTTCCTGTTGGTGGAAAAGAGACTGCGACGAGCAGGGTCGATTGAGCGCCGCTGCTCGCGTACCAATTTGCGGTCACTTTATTACCAATGAATAACCAGTCGTGTCGGCGCGCCCGCGCGAGCCGCGTTGGGTGATTCGCGGGCCGTGCGCGCCAGGCCCGTGTGGCGGGCGAGAGCACGGAGTCGCGCGCGCGGCGAGGCGCGCCTCGGGAGACTGAATCCTGCCGCGCGGAACAATGCGGCGATGCCATCCGGCGACGGTTGACGCCACGCGATGGCGGGCGTCCTTCAGTGCGCCGCCCACTCGACGGCCGCCTTCGCATGCAGCGCGGTCGTATCGAATACCGGCAGCGGCGAATCGTCCGCGCCGATCAGCAGCGTGATTTCCGTGCAGCCGAGGATCACGGCCTGCGCGCCGCGTTTTGCCAGTTCGTCGATGACCGACACGTACGTCACGCGCGATTCCGCCGAGATCACACCGTGGCACAGCTCGTCGTAGATGATCCGGTGCACGTCGTCGCGCCCGCGTTCGTCCGGCGTCAGCACGTCGAGCCCGAACTTCTCGCGCAACCGCTCCGCATAGAACGGCAGCTCCATCGTGTAGCGCGTGCCGAGCAGGGCGACGCGCTCGACGCCCGCGTCGCGCAGCGCGCTGCCGGTCGGGTCGGCGATGTGCAGGAACGGCAGCGTCACCGCGGCTTCGATCGCGTCGTGCACGCGATGCATCGTATTGGTCGTCAGCACGACGAGATCGGCGCCGGCCGCTTCGAGCTGCCGCGCGGCGTCGGCCATCCGTTCGCCGAGCGCCGCCCAGTCGTGCGTGCGCTGCAGCGTTTCGATCTCGGCGAAGTCGACCGTGACCAGCACGCTCTTCGCGTTGTGATGGCCGCCGTGCAATGCCTTCGAGTGCCGGTTGATCATCCGGTAGTACTCGGCCGACGATTCCCAGCTCATGCCGCCGATCAGTCCGATCGTCTTCATCTGACACCCCTGCGTTTCGTGTATCGCGGCAGACGAGTATAGGCGCCGCTGCGCGTGCCCGGCCGGTACGATCCGTGCAAACCGGGCCAGTACGGCGCAGCCGGGTGGGGGCCGGGCTCGGGCGGCGGGCTCCGGCCATACGCGGCAGTTGAAACCGGCACTGTGTTTTTGTACAGTATCGGCACCGTGAGCCCGACCACCATCCCGCCTGCCGATCCGCCCGCGCCGCCACCCGGCGACGCGCCACCGCGCATGCGCAAGATCATCCACTGCGACTGCGACTGCTTCTACGCGTCGGTCGAGATGCGCGACGACCCGTCGCTGCGCAACCGGCCGCTCGCGGTCGGCGGCCGGCCCGACCAGCGCGGCGTGATCGCGACCTGCAACTACGAGGCGCGGCGCTACGGCGTGCATTCGGCGATGTCGTCGGCGCTGGCGATGCGCAAGTGCCCGGACCTGCTGATCCTGCCGTCCGCGATGGACAAGTATCGCGCGGCGTCGCGGCAGATCATGGCGATCTATCGCGACTACACGCCGGACGTCGAGCCGCTGTCGCTCGACGAGGCGTACCTCGATGTCAGCGGGTCGGAGCGTTGCCAGGGCAGCGCGACGCTGATCGCGCGCGAGATCCGCGAGCGGGTGCGCGATACGGTCGGCGTGACCGTGTCGGCGGGCGTCGCACCGAACAAGTTCATCGCGAAGATCGCGTCCGACTGGAACAAGCCCGACGGGCTGTTCGTCGTGCGGCCGCACGAGATCGACGCGTTCGTCGCGGCGCTGCCGGTGCGCAAGCTGCACGGGGTCGGCAAGGTGACGGCCACGCGGCTCGACCGGCTCGGCATCCAGACCTGCGCGCAGCTGCGGGACTGGCCGCTGATCGACCTGCACCGCGAGTTCGGCGCGTTCGGGCGGCGGCTGTACGAACTGTCGCGCGGGATCGACGAGCGGCCCGTGCAGGCCGACCAGGAGCGCAAGTCGGTCAGTGTCGAGACGACCTACGTGACCGACCTGACGACGCTCGAGCAATGCGCGGACGAAATCCGACGCCTCGTCGTGCAACTCGACGCGCGGATCGAGCGCGCCGGCGCCGCGCGGTCGATCCGCAAGCTGTACGTGAAGATCCGCTTCGCCGATTTCCAGCGTACGACGGTCGAGTGCGTGGCCGACGCGACGAATGCCGAGACGGCCGTCACGCTGCTCGCGAAGGGGTTGTTGCGGCGCGCGCAGCCGGTGCGGCTGCTCGGCGTCGGCGTGCGTATCGACGAGGACACGGCCGAGCGCCACGGGCAATTCCTGCTGTTCGACGACGAAGCGGGCGACGACACGCCCGCGCCATGAAAAAAGGCACCGCCGAAGCGGTGCCTGTCGATGCAGCCGGAACAGCCGGAAGGGCCGGGCGGCGCGCTCAGTGCGCGGGCGCAGCCATCCCGTTGTGGCGCAGCAGCGCGTCGATCTGCGGCTCGCGGCCGCGGAACGCCTTGAACGACTCCATCGCCGGACGGCTGCCGCCGACCTCGAGGATTTCGCGGCGATAGCGCGTGCCGGTTGCCGCGTCGAGCACGCTGCCGCTGGTGGCCGCCGCTTCCTCGAACGCCGCGTACGCGTCGGCCGACAGCACCTCGGCCCACTTGTAGCTGTAGTAGCCGGCCGCGTAGCCGCCCGCGAAGATATGGCTGAACGTGTTCGGCCAGCGCGAGAACGCCGCCTGCGGGATCACGTGATAGCGCTCGTTGATCTCGCGCGCGAACGCGGTCACGCCGGTGGCGCCGGCCGGGTCGAAATCGACGTGCAGCAGCATGTCGAACATCGAGAACACGATCTGGCGCAGCGTACCGAGCCCGCTCTGGAAGTTCTTCGCGGCGATCATCTTGTCGAACAGCGCGCGCGGCAGCGCGGCGCCCGTATCGACATGCGACGACATCGACGACAGCACGTCCCATTCCCAGCAGAAGTTCTCCATGAACTGCGACGGCAGTTCGACCGCATCCCATTCGACGCCATTGATGCCCGACACGCCGAGCTCGTCGACGCGCGTGAGCATGTGGTGCAACCCGTGGCCGAATTCATGGAACAGCGTGATGACCTCGTCGTGCGTGAAGCACGCGGGCTTGCCGCCGACCGGCGCGGAGAAGTTGCAGGTCAGGTACGCGACGGGCGTCTGCACGTCGCTGCCGCGCTTCGCGCGCGAACGCGCGTCGTCCATCCACGCGCCGCCGCGCTTGCCTTCGCGCGCGTACAGGTCGAGATAGAACTGCGCGACGAGCGAGCCGTCGCGGTTCTCGACGCGGAAGAAGCGCACGTCCTTGTGCCATACCGGCGCGTCGTCCGGCTTGATCTGCACGCCGAACAGCGTTTCGGTGACGGTGAAGAGGCCCTTCAGCGCGGCCGGCTCCGGGAAGTACTGCTTGACCTCGTTTTCCGAGAACGCATAGCGCTGCTGGCGAAGCTTTTCGGCCGCGTACGCGACGTCCCACGGCGCGAGTTCGGTCAGGCCGAGCGCATTCGCGGCGAACGTGCGCAGTTCGTCCCAGTCCTTGTCCGCGTGCGGGCGGGCGCGCGTCGCGAGATCCTCGAGGAACGCGATCACCTGCTGCGGCGATTCGGCCATTTTCGGCGCGAGCGACACTTCGGCGAAGTTGCGGTAGCCGAGCATCTGCGCCTCTTCGCGGCGCAGCTTCAGCGCGTCGGCGACGATCGCCGTGTTGTCCCATTCGGCCTTGCCGTCGCCGTACTGCGGCCCGAGCTCCGACGCGCGCGTCGCATACGCGCGGTAGAGCGTCTCGCGCATCGCGCGGTTGTCCGCGTACTGCAGCACCGGGAAGTACGACGGGAAATGCAGCGTGAATTTCCAGCCTTCCTTGCCGTCCTTCTGCGCGGCTTCGCGGGCGGCCTCGATCGCGTCGCCGGGCAGGCCGGCCAGCTCGGCTTCGTCCTTCGCGAAGTACGCGTACGCATTGGTCGCGTCGAGCACGTGATCGGAGAACGCCTTCGACAGCGCGGCCTGCTGTTCCTGCAATTGCGCGAAGCGCGGCTTCTGGTCCTCGGGCAGCTCGGCGCCCGACAGGCGGAAGTCGCGCAGTGCATTGTCGAGGATCTTCTTGCGCTCGGCGGACAGCGTCGCGTATTCGGCGCTCGCGGCGATCGCCTTGTACTTTTCGTACAGCGCGAGATTCTGGCCGACGCTCGACCAGAACTCGGTCACGCGCGGCAGGTTTTCACCGTAGGCAGCCCGCAGTTCGGGCGTGTCGGCGACCGCATTCAGGTGGCCGACGATGCCCCATGCGCGGCCGAGCGGCTCCGTGGCTCGCTCGACCGTCTCGACGACGGCGGCCCAGGTCGACGGCGTGTCGCTCGCGCTCGCCGTTTCGACCGCGCGGCTGGCGGCATCGAGCAGCGTATCGAGCGCGGGCGTCACGTGTTCCGGGCGGATCTCGCCGAAACGGGGCAGGCCGGAGAAGTCGAGGAGCGGATTGATGTTGGCGCTGGCGGACATTAAGACTCCCTGTCTGTTGCCGGATGAACCGGGGTGAAAAGGGTGAGGCGCGACGAAGCGGCGCCCGATATCGACATTATTGGGGCGCATCGTGCGCTTTCCAATCGTTAGTTTCTAATGACGCGATTGACGCAGGGTCGAATGCGGGCGGCCGGCGAGGTGCGGCCGGCGAGGTGCGGCCGGCGCGATGCAGCCGCGCGATGGCGGCTGGCGAGGCGTCGGCGCGCTGAACCGCGCGCCGGCCGGGCAAAGGCAGTGTCAGGCTGCGGAGGCCGCTGCGCGTTCGGCGGATTCGATCGTGTTGATCAGCAGCATCGTGATCGTCATCGGGCCGACGCCGCCCGGCACCGGCGTGATGTAGCCGGCGACTTCCTTCACGCCCGCGAAATCGACGTCGCCGCACAGCTTGCCCGCGTCGTCGCGGTTCATGCCGACGTCGATCACCGTCGCGCCCGGCTTCACCATGTCGGCGGTCAGGATGTTGCGCTTGCCGACCGCGGCGACCACGATGTCGGCCTGGCGCGTATGTGCGGCGAGGTCGCGCGTCTTGCTGTGGCAGATCGTCACGGTCGCGCCGGCGTCGAGCAGCATCATCGCCATCGGCTTGCCGACGATGTTCGAGCGGCCGATCACGACCGCGTTCGCGCCTTGCAGCGCGATGCCGTGCGCTTCGAACATCTTCATCACGCCGTACGGCGTGCACGGGCGGAACAGCGGCTTGCCGGTCATCAGCGCGCCCGCGTTCGCGACGTGAAAGCCGTCGACGTCCTTTTCCGGCGCGATCGCCTCGATCACCTTGTGGCTGTCGATATGCGCGGGCAGCGGCAGCTGGACGAGGATGCCGTGGATCTTCGGGTCGCGGTTCAGCGCGTCGATGCGCGCGAGCAGGTCGGCTTCCGACAGCGTGGCCGGGTACGCATCCTTCAGCGAGAAGAAACCGTTGTCCTCGCACGCCTTGATCTTGTTGCGCACGTAGACTTCGCTCGCCGGGTTCGCGCCGACGAGGATCACCGCGAGACCGGGCTGGTGGCCGCGCGCGGTCAGCGCGGCGGCGCGTTCGGCGGCCTGGGCGCGCAAGGTCTTCGAAAGGGCGTTGCCGTCGATGAGGAGGGCTGTCATGGTGGTGGGTCCTGCCGGGAAGTTGGAATGCGGGCGTACGGCGCCCGAAGCGCCGTAGCAAAGCACGTAATTATACCGTTCGCCTGCTGCCGTCCGACAGCGAATCAACGGGAAGCGTCATGGCCGCGGCGCGCGTGCGCCGGGAGGAACGGCCGCCGCCGCGCGAGTGGGCCGCATCGCGCGGGGCGGCAAACGCCGGTTGCGGGCCGGGCAGCCGGGGCGGGCCGTGCCGCCGCGGCCGGAGCACCCGCTCAGGCCTGTTTCTTCGACAGCGCGAGGCGCAGCAGGTCGGCCACCGTGTTGACGTTGAGCTTTTCCATGATGTTCGCGCGGTGCGCCTCGACCGTCTTGATGCTGATGCCGAGATCGTCGGCGATCTGCTTGTTCAGGCGGCCCGCGATGATCCGTTCGAGCACCTGCTGCTCGCGCGCGGTCAGCTTCGACAGGCGTTCGCTCGCGGCGCGCTGCTCCTGGACGCTCTTGCTTTCGCTTCGGGCCTTGTCGAGCATCCGCTCGACGAGCTTGCGCAGCTCGGCTTCGTCGAACGGTTTCTCGATAAAGTCCATCGCACCCTTTTTCATCGTCGACACGGCCATCGGCACGTCGCCGTGGCCGGTGACGAAGATGATCGGCAGCGCGGCATTGTCGGCGATCAGGCGTTCCTGCAATTCGAGGCCGCTCATGCCCGACATCCGCACGTCGAGGATCAGGCACGCGATCTGGCCGGCCTGCTGCGCCGGCTGGTACGCATCGAGGAACTGCTCGGCGCTCGAGAAGCATTGCACGCGATAGCCGTTCGCCTCCAGCAGCCAGCGCAGCGAGTCCCGTACGGCCTCGTCGTCGTCGACGACAAAGACGGTTTCCTGAGTGGTGGTGACAGGGCTATTCATAGTTCTCCCGTAACGGTATGTGATGCCGATGCCTCGCGCCCCCCTTGGCCGAGATCAGCGGGTTCCCCAATGGGCAGGCTGCAGTGGAACGTCGCGCCGGAAATGCGGCCATCCGGCTCGACGTTGTTGACCACCCACAGACGCCCCCGATGCGATTCGATGATCGAACGGCAGATGTTCAGCCCCATGCCCATGCCATCGGACTTGGTGCTGTAAAACGGTTCGAACAGGCGCTCGGCGGTCGCTTCGTCGACGCCCGGGCCCTGGTCGATCACACGGATGTCGACGAAGCCCGCATCGATGTCGGCGACGACGCGGATCACGCCGTCCACCGACGCCGGTTTCACGTCGGCCATCGCCTCGGCTGCGTTCTTCATCAGGTTCACGAGCACCTGCTCGATCAACACGGGGTCGACATAAATAATAGGCATTCTTGCGAGGATTTCCGTGACGATCCGGATCCTGCGCTTCCTGGCCTCGATTTCGGCGAGCCCGACCGCGTCGGCGACGATGTCCGCGACCCGCGCCGGCTGGCGCTTCGGCTCGCTGCGCTTCACGAATTCGCGGATCCGCTTGACGATCATCCCCGCGCGCAGCGCCTGCTGCGCGGTCTTCTCCAGCGCGGGCTGCAGCGTCTCGGGCGTGCCGCGGCCGCTCTTGACGAGCGCGAGCGTGCCCGAACAGTAGTTGTTGATCGCGGCGAGCGGCTGATTCAATTCGTGAGCAATCGACGACGCCATTTCGCCCATCGTCATCAATCGGCTCGTGAACTGCAGCTTTTCTTCCTGCTGGTGCGCGAGCTCCTGCGCCTTCTTGCGGGTCGTGATGTCGGTCGCGATCTGCATCTGCGCGAGGTGGCCGTCCACCCACTGGATGTACTGGCGGCGCACCTCGAACCACTTCTGGATGCTCTCGACGTACACCTCCTGCGCGTCCGCCGTGCTGCTTGTCAGCGCGGCGGCCGGCAGGCCCGCGAACGCGTCGACCATGTCGATCGAGTCGGACGACGCCTGCGCGCGGTCGAAGCCGCCGCCCGACAGCTCCAGATGGCCGTCCGGGCGGATGCCGAACAGGTGGCGGTAGTAGCGGTTCGCGAACAGCAGCTCGGCTTCGTCGGCGGCGAGCACCGACACCGCGGCGTCGAGGCTTTCGAGCACCGTCGTGAAGCGTTCGTGCGCGGCCGCGAGCTCTTCGCGCGCGCGCTTCGGCTCCGTGATGTCGGTCATCGACGACATCCAGCCGGTCTGGCGGCCCGAACTGTCGATCAGCGGCGACACGTACAGGCGCGCATGGAACAGCGTGCCGTTCTTGCGCCGCACGCGCAGCTCGAAGCCCGAACTCGGCGCCTTGCCGCGCAGCGTCATGTCGAGCTGGCGCTGCATTTCCGGGTACGCGTCGCGCGGCCAATACGGGAACGGCGCGACCTTGCCGACGAGATCGGTCTCGTCCCAGCCCGTCATCCGGCAGAACGCGGGATTCACGTGCGTGATGCGGCCGTGCATGTCGAGCACGCGCATGCCGATCAGCACCGAGTTTTCCATCGCGCGGCGGAAGAACGCCTCAGCGTACAGCGCCTGCTGCGCCTCGAAGCGCTGGCGCGTGTGCTTCCACAGGCTCCAGAGGCTCCACAGCACGAAGCACGACAGCCCGGCGACGAGCCACACGAGCGTGTTGTTGGTCAGGTTCGTGAGCTGCGGGAACGCGTACACGCGCACCGTCAGCCCCTGGCCGGGCGGGTCGAGCGGGAGATCGTAGTGCGAGTCGCGCGGCAGTCGCGGGCGCGTCGACGTGGACGACAGCTCGCGGTTGTTCGAGTCGGTGATCGAGATCTTGTACTTCGACGACAGCTCCTGCGGAATGTCGTGCTTCAGGATCCCTTCGACCGAGAACACCGCGGCGAGCGAGCCGAGATATTCGCGGTCGCCGCGCATTACCGGCGTCTGCAACGTGATGAAGCCGTTGCCGAACTCGTCGTAGATCAGCGGCGAATACGCCTGGCGGCGCGTGCTGCGCGCCTCGTCGTACGCGCCGCGCACCGCGTCCTGCATCTGCGCGTCGCCGGGCTTCGCGAGCCGTTGGCCGAGCAGCGGCGGATGCACGGCCGGCCAGCGCTGCACGCCCGGCGCCGTGTACCAGTTCAGGTAGAGGATTTCCGGATGCGTCTGCATCACGTCCGCGACCGCCATCTGGAACGCGTTCTGGTCGAGGCGGCCGGACGCGAGGTCGCGCGACAGCGCCTGCAGTTGTTCCTGCGCGCCCGTCATCGACAGGCGGATCTGCTGCTGGGCCCACGCGACGTTGCGAAACAGGGTGTCTTCCTGCTGCTGCTGTTCGCGCCGGTTGAGGCTCCACAGGATGAGGCTCATCACGACGAGGAACACCAGGATCGACAGCAGCGGCGTCAGCAAATAGGAATTGGACCACCACGGTCCGTGGTGCCAACGGGACGGCTGCGACTCCGCCGGCGGGCCCGGCGGTCGCGCCGAGCGTGCGAAAAGCCGATCGGTCAACATGGCAGGATTGTAGCGCAGCGCAATACATGGAAAACCGATACCGGATAGGTTGAACGGAAACGGTTTTGTTCCGACGAGACGGGCTGCGGAGCCCCGAAATATGGGTGCAGCGCAGCAATATTTCGCATCATGAGAAAAGATCTCACGATTCGAAAATTTTGTTGCGCAGGCCCGTCCACGCTCATTACAATCCGTCGGAGCTTGCCCGCAGCCGGCCGCGCCGCGTCGTCTGCACGAGAGCGATCCTCACATTCCAGGACCCAGGAGACGAGAATGTCCGCTGTACCGAACGAAGTGATGAAGTATGTCGCCGCCGAACGTGACGACGACCCGCAAGAAACCGTCGAGTGGCTGGAGTCGCTCGATGGCGTGATCTCCTCCGTGGGCACCGGCCGCGCGCATTACCTGATCGAAAAGCAGATCGAATTCGCCCGCATGCACGGCGAACACCTGCCGTTCTCCGCCAATACCCCGTACATCAACACGATTCCGCTCGAAGCCCAGGCGAAGATTCCGGGCGACCAGGACATCGAGCACCGCATCCGTTCGTACACGCGCTGGAACGCGCTGGCGATGGTGCTGCGCGCGGGCAAGGACACGAACGTCGGCGGCCACATCGCATCGTTCGCGTCGGCCGCGACGCTCTACGACGTCGGCTACAACCATTTCTGGCACGCGGCGTCCGACCAGCATGGCGGCGATCTCGTGTTCGTGCAGGGCCACTCGTCGCCGGGCGTGTACTCGCGCGCGTTCCTGCTCGGCCGCCTGAAGGAAGAGCAGCTCGACAATTTCCGTCAGGAAGTGGACGGCAAGGGCATTTCGTCGTACCCGCACCCGTGGCTGATGCCGGACTTCTGGCAGTTCCCGACCGTGTCGATGGGTCTCGGCCCGATCATGGCGATCTACCAGGCACGCTTCATGAAGTACCTGGAATCGCGCGGCATCGCGAAGACGGAAGGCCGCAAGGTGTGGGCGTTCCTCGGCGACGGCGAGACGGACGAGCCGGAATCGCTCGGCGCGATCGGCATGGCGAGCCGCGAGAAGCTCGACAACCTCGTGTTCGTGATCAACTGCAACCTGCAGCGTCTCGACGGCCCGGTGCGCGGCAACGGCAAGATCATCCAGGAACTCGAATCGGAATTCCGCGGCGCCGGCTGGAACGTGATCAAGGTCATCTGGGGCAGCCGCTGGGATGCGCTGTTCGCGCGCGACAAGTCGGGCGCGCTGATGCGCCGGATGATGGAATGCGTCGACGGCGAATACCAGACGTACAAGTCGGAGTCGGGCGCGTACGTCCGCGAGCACTTCTTCAACACGCCTGAACTGAAGGCGCTCGTCGCCGACTGGTCGGACGACGACATCTGGGCGCTGAACCGCGGCGGTCACGATCCGCACAAGATCTACGCGGCGTTCCACGAAGCGACCAACACGAAGGGCGCGCCGACCGTCATCCTCGCGAAGACCATCAAGGGCTACGGGATGGGCGAGTCGGGCCAGGCGATGAACATCACGCACCAGCAGAAGAAGCTGCCGGTCGAGCAACTGAAGAAGTTCCGTGACCAGTTCCGCCTGCCGATCACCGACGAGCAGATCGCCGACGTGCCGTATCTGAAGTTCGAGGAAGGCTCGAAGGAACTCGAATACATGCGCCAGAAGCGCATGGACCTCGGCGGCTACCTGCCGCACCGCCGCGAGAAGGCGACGTCGCTGCCGGTGCCGGCGCTCGACGCGTTCGAGCCGCTCCTGAAGGGCACGGGCGAAGGCCGCGAGATCTCGACGACGATGGCGTTCGTGCGGATCCTGAACATCCTGCTGAAGGACAAGGCGCTCGGCAAGCGCGTCGTGCCGATCGTCCCGGACGAATCGCGTACGTTCGGCATGGAAGGCCTGTTCCGCCAGATCGGCATCTGGAACCAGGAAGGCCAGAAGTACGTGCCGGAAGATTCCGACCAGCTGATGTTCTACAAGGAATCGCAGACCGGCCAGATCCTGCAGGAAGGCATCAACGAAGCGGGCGGCATGTGCGACTGGATCGCGGCGGCGACGTCGTATTCGACGCACGGCGAGATCATGGTGCCGTTCTACATCTTCTATTCGATGTTCGGCTTCCAGCGCATCGGCGACCTCGCGTGGGCCGCGGGCGACATGCGTTCGCGCGGCTTCCTGCTGGGCGGCACCGCGGGCCGTACGACGCTGAACGGCGAAGGCTTGCAGCACGAAGACGGCCACTCGCTGCTGTGGGCGGCATCGGTGCCGAACTGCGTGAGCTACGACCCGACGTTCGGTTATGAACTCGCGGTGATCGTCCAGGACGGCCTGCGCCGCATGGTGCAGGACCAGGAAGACGTGTACTACTACATCACGGTGATGAACGAGAACTACGAGCACCCGGCGATTCCGCAGGGCGAGCACGTGGCGGCCGACATCATCAAGGGCATGTACGCGTTCAGGAAGGCCGACGCCGACAAGAAGGCGCCGCGCGTCCAGCTGCTCGGCGCGGGCACGATCTTCAACGAAGTGATCGCCGCCGCCGACCTGCTGAAGAACGACTGGGGCGTCGCCGCCGACCTGTGGAGCGTGCCGAGCTTCACCGAACTCGCGCGCGAAGGCCATCAGGTCGAGCGCTGGAACCTGCTCCATCCGACCGAGGAGCGTCGCCTGTCGCACGTGCAGAAGTGCCTGAAGGACACGCAGGGCCCGGTCATCGCTTCGACCGACTACGTCCGTGCGCTGGTCGACCAGATCCGCGGCCAGATCGATCGCCGCTTCGTCGTGCTGGGCACCGACGGCTTCGGTCGTTCGGACACCCGCGAGAAGCTGCGTCACTTCTTCGAAGTCGACCGTCACTGGGTCACCGTCGCCGCGCTCAACGCGCTGGCCGACGAAGGCACGATCGAGCGCAAGGTGGTCGCGGACGCGATCGCCAAGTACAACCTCGATCCGTCCAAGCCCAACCCGATGACCGTTTAACGCACACGCCGTGTGATGCCGCGCGCCGCTCCCGCGAGGAGCGCGCGCGGCCATGGAGACAGAAACAGATGAGTCAAGCGATCGAAGTGAAGGTGCCGGATATCGGCGATTACAAGGACGTGCCGGTCATCGAGATCGGCGTGAAGGTCGGCGACACGGTCGAGCCCGAGCAGTCGCTCGTCACGCTCGAGTCCGACAAGGCGACGATGGATGTGCCGAGCCCGGTCGGCGGCGTCGTGAAGGAAATCAAGGTCAAGGTCGGCGATTCCGTGTCGGAAGGCTCGTTGATCATCCTGCTCGAAGGCGGCGCAGGCGCGCAGGCGAATGGCGCGGCCGCGCCGGCCGCGGCTCCCGCTCCCGCAGCAGCGCCGGCACCGGCCGCCGCCGCGCCCGCTGCCGCACCGGCCGCGTCCGGCGGCACGCTCGAAGTGAAGGTGCCCGACATCGGCGACTACAAGGATGTCCCGGTGATCGAGATCGGCGTGAAGGTCGGCGACACGGTCGAGAAGGAACAGTCGCTCGTCACGCTCGAGTCGGACAAGGCGACGATGGACGTGCCGAGCCCGGCCGCCGGCGTCGTGAAGGGCATCTTGGTCAAGGTGGGCGATTCGGTGTCGGAAGGCACGCTGATCGTGCTGCTCGAAGCCGCCGGCGCTTCGGCTGCCGCCGCACCGCAGGCCAGCGCACCGACTCCGGCCGCGGCCGCGCCGGCGCCCGCCGCCGCACCGGCACCCGCGAAGGCTGCGCCGGCACCGGCCGCCGCCGCTCCGGCCCCGGCCGCCGCGCCGTCGGGCGAATATCGCGCGAGCCACGCATCGCCGTCGGTCCGCAAGTTCGCACGCGAACTCGGCGTCGAAGTCGCGCGCGTGCAGGGCTCGGGGCCGAAGGGCCGCATTACGAAGGAAGACGTGACGGGCTTCGTGAAGGGCGTGATGACGGGCCAGCGCGCGGCGCCGGCCGCGGCAGCCGCGCCGGCAGGCGGCGGCGAGCTGAACCTGCTGCCCTGGCCGAAGGTCGACTTCTCGAAGTTCGGCCCGTTCGAGGCGAAGCCGCTGTCGCGCATCAAGAAGATCTCGGGCGCGAACCTGCATCGCAACTGGGTGATGATCCCGCACGTCACGAACAACGACGAAGCGGACATCACCGAGCTCGAAGCGCTGCGCGTCCAGCTGAACAAGGAACACGAAAAGGCGGGCGTGAAGTTCACGATGCTCGCGTTCGTGATCAAGGCGGTCGTCGCCGCGCTGAAGAAATTCCCGACCTTCAACGCGAGCCTCGACGGCGACAACCTCGTGTTCAAGCAGTACTTCCACGTCGGTTTCGCGGCCGATACGCCGAACGGCCTCGTCGTGCCGGTGATCCGCGATGCGGACAAGAAGGGCCTCGTCGACATCGCGAAGGAAATGAGCGACCTGTCGAAGGCCGCGCGCGAAGGCAAGCTGAAGCCGGACCAGATGCAGGGCGGCTGCTTCTCGATCTCGTCGCTCGGCGGGATCGGCGGGACAAACTTCACGCCGATCATCAACGCGCCGGAAGTGGCGATCCTCGGGTTGTCGCGCGGGCAGATGAAGCCGGTGTGGGACGGCAAGCAGTTCGTGCCGCGGCTCATGCTGCCGTTGTCGCTGTCGTATGACCATCGTGTCATCGATGGCGCCGAAGCCGCGCGGTTCAATGCGTATCTCGGCGCGTTGCTCGGGGATTTCCGTCGCATCATTCTTTGATGAGATGAGGGGCTCGCGGGGGCGTGGTTTCGTGTCTGTTCTCCACGCTCTTGTCGTTGAACCTGTTTTGCCAACGGTCTGCTAGCGTCGCCCCTGCGCGGGGCGGCGGTCACTTTTCTTTGTCTTCCAAAGAAAAGTGACCAAAAGAAAGGCGCGTCCTTGGGCGGACGGCAAAGGTGGTCCTGCCCAACGTCGCGTGCTCTTGTCAGGCCGCATGTCGTCAGGTTCCGTCTTTCCGCCGGTCCCTCCCTCTCTCTCTGCAGCTATTCAAGAAGGGGACAGTCATGAGTCTCATCGAAGTCAAGGTTCCGGATATCGGCGATTTCAGCGGCGTCGATGTCATCGAAGTCAACGTCAAACCCGGCGACGTGATCGAAAAAGAGCAAACGCTCATCACGCTCGAATCCGATAAAGCCTCCATGGAAGTGCCCAGCGACGTCGCCGGCACCGTCAAGGAAGTCAAGGTCAAAGCCGGCGAGAAAGTCTCGCAAGGCACCGTCATCGCCATCGTCGAAGCGTCGGCAGGCGCAGCCGCTCCCGCGAAAGCGCCCGAAGCGCCGAAGCCCGCAGCCGCCGCACCGGCTCCGGCCGCAGCCGCGCCGGCACCCGCGCCCGCGCCGCAAGCCGGCAGCTACAGCGGCGCCGCCGACATCGAGTGCGACATGCTCGTGCTCGGCGCCGGCCCCGGCGGCTACTCGGCCGCATTCCGCGCCGCCGACCTCGGCATGAAGACCGTACTCGTCGAACGCTATTCGACGCTCGGCGGCGTCTGCCTGAACGTCGGCTGCATCCCGTCGAAGGCGCTGCTGCATACGTCGCTCGTCGTCGAGGAAGCCGCGGCGCTCGCGTCGCACGGCATCACGTTCGGCAAGCCGCAAGTCGATCTCGACAAGCTGCGCGACTTCAAGGGCGGCGTCGTCAAGAAACTGACGACCGGCCTCGCCGGCATGGCGAAGGCGCGCAAGGTCGAAGTGGTCACCGGCGTCGGCGCGTTCGTCGATCCGTTCCACATGGAAGTGCAGGGCGAAAACGGCAAGAAGGTCGTCAAGTTCAAGCAGGCGATCATCGCCGCGGGCTCGCAGGCCGTGAAGCTGCCGTTCATGCCGGAAGACCCGCGCGTCGTCGATTCGACGGGCGCGCTCGAACTGCGCCAGCTGCCCAAGCGCATGCTCGTGATCGGCGGCGGCATCATCGGCCTCGAAATGGCGACGGTCTACTCGACGCTCGGCGCCGAGATCGACGTCGTCGAAATGATGGACGGCCTGATGATGGGCGCCGACCGCGATCTCGTGAAGGTCTGGGAAAAGTACAACGCGAAGCGCTTCGGCAACGTGATGCTGAAGACCAAGACGGTCGGCGCGGAAGCGAAGGAAGACGGCATCTACGTGAAGTTCGAGGGCGAAAAGGCGCCGGCGGAAGCGCAGCGCTACGACCTCGTGCTCGTCGCGGTGGGCCGCAGCCCGAACGGCAAGAAGATCGGTGCCGACAAGGCCGGCGTCGCGGTCACGGATCGCGGCTTCATCGACGTCGACAAGCAGATGCGCACGAACGTCCCGCACATCTTCGCGATCGGCGATATCGTCGGCCAGCCGATGCTCGCGCACAAGGCCGTGCATGAAGGCCACGTCGCCGCGGAAGCCGCGCACGGCGAAAAGGCGTACTTCGACGCACTGCAGATCCCGTCGGTGGCCTACACCGATCCGGAAGTGGCGTGGGCCGGCAAGACCGAGGACCAGTGCAAGGCCGAAGGCATCAAGTACGGCAAGGCCGTGTTCCCGTGGGCCGCTTCGGGCCGCGCAATCGCGAACGGTCGCGACGAAGGCTTCACGAAGCTGATCTTCGACGAGGAAACCCATCGCGTGATCGGCGGTGCGATCGTCGGCCTGAACGCGGGCGACCTGATCAGCGAAGTGTGCCTCGCGGTCGAGATGGGCGCGGACGCGGAAGACATCGGCAAGACGATCCACCCGCACCCGACGCTCGGCGAATCGGTCGGCATGGCCGCCGAGCTGTACGAAGGCGTCTGTACGGACCTGCCGCCGCAACGCAAGAAGTAACAGTAACGCGACCGGCATGGCCGGCCACGCGCCGGCCACGAAAACGCCGCCGCCCGGGCAAACCGGACGGCGGCGTTTTGTTTTGCGTGGCGCGCGACAGGCTCGATGGTGGCGGGCAGTTGGCCGCCCGCCCGGCACATTCCGGCGCCAGAAACGAAAAAGCCGCGCTGGGCGCGGCTCTTTCAGGAGCAGGGGACGCTTACGCGGCCGGCTTGCTCGAACGACGTGCGGCAGCGGCGGTTGCAGCCTTCGTTGCGACGGCAGCAGCGGCGTTGAAGTTCGTTTCAGCGATTTCCACCGCTTGCTTCGTGGCCTTCTGAACCGTTTCGTACGTGGTGTTCGCAGCGTTCAGCGCCGACTTCAGTGCGGCGACAGCCGTTTCCGAACCGGCCGGGGCGTTCTTCGCGACGTTGTCGACGAGTGCCTGGACCTTCTTGTTCTGCTCGTCGAATTGCGCTTCGGCGACCTTCGCGAACTCGGCTTGCGTCGACGATGCGATTTCGTACAGGTGACGGCCGTACGACAGCACCTTTTCCGCGACCGGCTGCGACAGGCTCGCTTGCAGCGCGATCAGTTCCTGCGCGTCCTTCACCGACAGCAGACGCTGCGCGTTTTCCTGGCCTTCGGCCAGCGTCGACTTCACGACTTGCAGGTTGAGTTCGATCAGCTTTTCGACGCCTTCGAACGCCTTGGTCGTCAGACCGAACAGGCTTTCGAGGTTGGCTTTTTGGGCGGCGGCGATTTGCTCGGGGGTCAGCAAGGACATGTCAGGCTCCTGAAAAGCGATCGCGTCGATCGCAGGATAAAGGGCACTACGCTGGGGAACTTCGGCGCCGCGTGCTTTGTGCAACGCAGCAATGAGGCCTATTTTAGGGCAGAGAGCACGGATGTCAAGCACTTTTTGTGCGTTGCACAATCGCGACAAATTATCGATAAAACAACGAGTTATCGCACCCGTGCGGAATCGGTTTCATGCGTGTTCCCACATGGTGCGCACGGCGCCGGGGAAAACGCGCCGCACCATGATCACGCACAGGTAAACCTGACAGGCCCATGGAACGTTATCCTTCTGTTCCTGTCGAAAAACGCGCCGTTTCGACGCGCGTGCCGTGGCGACGTGCCGCCGTTACGGCCGAGACCGGCGCCCTGGGCACGCCGAGCATCGGATACGTACTTTCCCCGCTTTAAATTGCCGCCGAAGTGACGTTATCTCAATTAACCGCGTGGTAATCGGGAGACGGGCGCTGTCGGGCAGTGCGTCCCATCGATTTTTTCGATGGGAACGGAAGGGTCGATTGGCCGGAGGTTGGCCGACTCTTACATTCCGGTTTAAAGACGATCGGTAAGTGCCTAATATTGCTCTTTTTTTCAGCTTTAACTACACTTGCGGAAACCTCCCGCCCGCTTTGTCCAGACCCCAATGAAAGCCGAATCGTTTTCACCGCGCAGATTGTTGCAGAGCATGACGCTCGGCACCGCTGTGTCGGTCGCAGTCGCGTTGCTCGCGACCACCGCGTCCGTCACGCCTGCCGACGCCTTCGCCGCCACTGCGAAGACCCAAGCCGCCAAGAAAAAGGCCGTCGCTCCTGCTTCGTCAGCGAAGAAGAAGTCGGCCCGGGCGACCTCCGACAAATCCGCCAAGGTCGCCGACGCCGATGCGCCGCGCGCGAAAGCGTCGCGCAAGCGCGTGACGCTCGCGGCGAACAACCTGCATGGCGGCCATCGCGGCGCGGTGCGCAAGGTCGCGTTCCAGCCGCGCCGTCCGACGGTCGGCCAGGCGTTCGGCCTGCACGACACGCCCGACGCGCTCGCGCTGCGCTCGAGCGTCGCGTACGTCGTCGACCAGAATTCCGGCGAGCCGCTGTTCGACAAGAATTCGCACGCGGTCGTGCCGATCGCGTCGATCTCGAAGCTGATGACGGCCATGGTCGTGCTCGACTCGAAGTCGCCGATGACCGATCAGCTCGAAGTCACCGACGAAGACCGCGACTACGAGAAGGGCACGGGCTCGCGCCTGTCGGTCGGCTCGGTGCTGTCGCGCGAGGACATGCTGCACATCGCGCTGATGGCGTCGGAAAACCGCGCGGCCGCCGCGCTGTCGCGCTACTACCCGGGCGGCCGTCCGGCGTTCATCGCAGCGATGAACGCGAAGGCGAAGTCGCTCGGCATGACCGATACGCATTTCGAGAATTCGACCGGCCTGTCGAGCTCGAACGTGTCGAGCGCGCGCGATCTCGTGAAGATGGTCAATGCGGCGTACCAGTACCCGATGATCCGCCAGTTCTCGACCGATCGCACCTACGAGGTGTACACGGGCAAGCGCAACCTCGTCTACAACAGCACCAACGCGCTGATCCGCGGCAACGGCTCGTGGGACATCGGCCTGCAGAAGACGGGCTTCATCAACGAAGCGGGCGAATGCCTCGTGATGCAGGCCACGATTCACGGCCGGCCGATGGTCATGGTGCTGCTCGATTCGTTCGGCAAGTACTCGCGTTTCGCCGATGCCTCGCGCCTGCGCAACTGGCTCGATGCCGGCGGCGGCGAGCGCCTGACGGCGGCCAACACGCCGAGCGGCGGCACCTGATCGCGCGCGGCGGTTCGCCGCCGTACCGTACCGGTCGCCGCAACGCAAAAGCCCCGCAATCGCGGGGCTTTTTTTGTCTGGCGAAACCGGCGCCGGCGCCGGAAGGAACCTGGCCGCCGGCGCGGCTTACGCCTGCCGCTGCAGCCCGTCCACGTCCTTCGCGGGCGCCGGCCGGTAGCCGAGCGATTCCGAGATGGTGAGCGCCGTCCGGCTCAACTGGCCGAGCCACGCGTCCTGCAGCCGGTCGGCCGGCGCCGACAGCGACAGCCCCGCGACGAGCTTGCCCGAATCGTCGTAGATGCCGGCCGCGATGCAGCGCACGCCGAGTTCGAGTTCTTCATTGTCGCGCGCGCACGATTGCTGGCGGACGATCGTCAGCTCGCGCTCGAGCTTCGCGATATCGGTGATGCTGTTCTGCGTATGGCCGGACAGTCCCGTGCGCGTCGCATACGCACGCACGCGCGACGTTTCGTCGGCCGCGAGGAACAGCTTGCCGACCGACGTGAGGTGCAGCGGCGCGCGGCCGCCGATCGCGCGGACGACCTGCATTCCCGAGCGCTCCGAATACGCGCGCTCGATATAGACGATCTCGTCGCCCTGGCGCACCGACAGGTTCACGGTCTGCCCGGTGAGGCGGTGCAGCTCGCGCATCGGCATCAGCGCCGCGTCGCGCACCGACAGGCGCGCCTTCACGAGATTGCCGAGCTCGAGCAACCGCATGCCGAGGCGGTAGGTGCCGGGATCGGAGCGGTCGACGAGGCGGCAGGTCACCATGTCGTTGAGGATGCGGTGCGCGGTCGACGGGTGCAACTCCGTGCGCTGCGCAAGTTCCTTCAGGCTGACGGGGTCGCTGTGCGCGGCGAGCGCGTCCAGCAACCGCATCATGCGTTCGATCACCTGGATCGACGTTTTTGAATCCGGGGTGGGTTGGCTCATGTCGGGGGAGGAATCGGTTGACGCGTCAAGCGGTGTTGGATCGATTGTATCTCGTATCGTGAAAAAAGCGAACGCCGTTCGAGGAAGTCCTCGTTTCGCGCACCGCGGGCTTGCGCGCGGGCCGGCGTTGGTCTTGCCGGACAAACGTCGGATAATGAGAGCCGTTTTCTCGAAGGAGCACGTATGCGAGTCGGTTTGTTCGTCACCTGCCTGGTCGACCTGATACGCCCCGAAATCGGTTTTTCGGCGCTCAAGCTGATTCGCGACGCCGGCTACGAGGTGATCGTGCCGCCTACGCAGACCTGCTGCGGCCAGCCCGCCTACAACTCGGGCGACCGCGCGCTCGCACGCGACCTCGCGGAAAAGACGCTGCGCGAGTTCGAGTCATTCGATTACGTCGTCGCGCCGTCCGGTTCGTGTGGCGGGATGATCCGCGCGCACTACGGCGACCTGTTCCGCGACGATCCCGAGCTGATGGGGCGCTACACGCGGTTCCAGCAGAAAGTTTACGAACTGACCGATTTCCTCGCGAACGTCGCGAAGGTGTCGCTCGCGCCGGGCGAATTCGCCGGGCCGGTCACCTATCACGATTCGTGCTCGGGCCTGCGCGAGCTCGGCGTGAAGGCGCAGCCGCGCGCGCTGCTCGCACAGCGCGGCGTGGCCGTCGCCGAGATGAAGGACTGCGAGCACTGTTGCGGCTTCGGCGGCACCTTCTCGGTGAAATACGGCGACATCTCGGCGGCCATCGCGGACGAAAAATGCGCGAACGTGCGCGCGTCGGGCGCGGGCACGGTGGTGCTCGGCGATCTCGGCTGCATGCTGAACATCGAAGGGCGGTTGCGCCGCACCGGCGACCGCGACACGCGCGTGCTGCACGTCGCGCAAGTGCTGGCGGGCGACGTCTGACGCCCGGTTCCGCTCACTTTTTCCCCGATACCGCGATGCAAGTCCAATCGATGCATTTCAAGGCGCGCGCCGGCCAGAAGCTGGCCGACCAGCGCCTGCAGCAGAACCTGAAGAAGCTGTCGACGAAGTTCGTGTCCGCGCGCGCCGACGCGATGACCCTGATCGACTTTCCGGCCACGCGCGCCGCGCTGAAGGCGCGCCGCAACCGCGCGCTCGAGAATCTCGATGTGTGGCTCGAGGCGTTCGAGCGCGAGGCGACGCGGCGCGGCACGACGGTGCTCTTCGCCGAAACGACTGCGGACGCCGCGCGGCTCGTGGCCGACATCGCGCGCCGGCACGACGTGAAGAAGGTCATCAAGACCAAGTCGATGGTGTCCGAGGAAATGCGCCTGAACGCGGTGCTCGCCGAGATGGGCGTGCAGTCGATCGAGACCGATCTCGGCGAATACATCCTGCAGATCAACGACAACGAGCCGCCGAGCCACATCATTGCGCCCGTCGTGCACAAGGACAAGGACGAGATCGCCGACCTGTTCGCGCGCACGCATGGGCGCGAGCGGCTCACCGAGATCCCGGACATGACGCGCGAGGCGCGCGAGGTGCTGCGCCCGCATTTCATGTCGGCCGACATGGGCGTGACGGGCGGCAACTTCGTGATCGCGGAAACGGGTTCGGTCGCGATCGTGACGAACGAAGGGAACGAGGGCATGTGCACGGTGATGCCGCGCGTGCATGTCGCGGTGACCGGCATCGAGAAGGTGTTGCCGACCCTCGAGGATCTCGCGACCGCGATGCGGCTGCTGCCGCGTTCCGCGACCGGGCAGAAGACGTCGAACTATTTCTCGCTGCTGACCGGGCCGCGCGGGCCCGGCGACGAGGACGGCCCCGAGCACAACTACGTGGTGCTCGTGGACGGCGGCCGCACGGGCCTGATCGGCGGCGAATTCCAGGAGATGCTGCGCTGCATCCGCTGCGGCGCGTGCATGAACCATTGCCCGGTGTACCAGAAGGTCGGCGGTCATGCGTACGGTTGGGTCTATCCGGGGCCGATGGGATCGGTGCTGACGCCGAGCTACGTCGGGCTCGACCGCACGCTCGACCTGCCGCAGGCGGCGACGCTGTGCGGCGAATGCGACAGCGTGTGCCCGGCCGGGATTCCGTTGTCGCACCTGTTGCGCACGTTGCGCGAGAAGCAGGTCGAGCGCCACCTGCGACCGTGGCGCGAACGCGCGGCGCTCGCCGCGTGGGGGTTCTTCGCCCGACGCCCGATGCTGTATGCGCTGACGACCAAGCTCGCGGTGCGCGTCCTCGAGCGGCTGGGCGGCGACGGCGGCATGCTGCGGCGCCTGCCGATGATGGGCGGCTGGATGGATACGCGCGACCTTCCGACGCCGACCGGGCGCACGTTCCGCGAGCTGTACGCGGCGTCGCAAAGTCACCTCGGCTGACACTGTTCAGCGAGCGGCAACAGTGCGTTCGCTATTTGCATATTTATCTTGATAGATGCGATCTATAGAATCTCGTCTGTAGTCCCCGGAATCGGGTTTCGGGGTACGAGGTCAACGAGGTCCGCATCATGAAGAAGACAATATCGATGTACTGGCCGCTGGCAATCGTGGTTCCGCTGGCAGCGGTTGCCTATCTGCATGCGATGGCCGATGCGCCGTCGCGCGGCCCGCTCGCGGTTCACCAGGCGTCCGCCGAACTGGCGCGCGCGGTGTCGTTCGGGCTGGTCGGCGACGCGGCGCAGCCGCTGCCCGCGGCATCCGGCGACATGGCGCTCGCTGCGCCGAAGGCTCTGTAACGCATGACGCCGTCGCTTCGCGCGGCGGCGTGATGTCGGCCGCCTTTGTATAATGGCGTGTTCTTCTCCCACGCGGTGCGCCGCGGCTTTTCGATAGTGCGATGACCCGCGTTGCGATCTGTTTCGTCTGTCTCGGCAACATCTGCCGTTCGCCCACCGCGGAGGGCGTGATGCGCCACCAGGTCGATGCGGCCGCGCTGGCCGACCGGATCGCGATCGATTCGGCCGGCACTGGCGACTGGCACGTCGGCGAGCCGCCCGATACGCGTGCGCAGGCGGCAGCCCGCAGCCGCGGCTACGATCTGTCGGCGCTGCGCGCGCGGCAGGTGAGCGCGGCGGATTTCGAGCGGTTCGATTTGCTGCTCGCGATGGACGAAGCGAATCTCGCCGAGCTGCGCCGTCGCTGTCCGCCGCAGCATCGCGACAAGGTGCGCCTGCTGATGGAATTCGCGCCGGGCGCGACCGAAACCGAAGTGGCCGATCCGTATTTCGGCGGCGCGCAGGGCTTCGAGCAGGTGCTCGACCAGGTCGAGCGCGCGTGCGCGGGTCTGCTGGAGACGCTCCGCGCGCGCACGGCGCACTGACCGCGCAATATTCAGCGGTCTGCGAATACCCTTTCACAGACATGGATACTTGACTAAAAACGTCAAATATTTATACTTGACCAAAATCGTCAAGATTGCAGTCCCCTAGACACCATGAGACTCACCACCAAAGGCCGTTTCGCCGTCACGGCGATGATTGACTTGGCACTGCGCCAGGAGCAGGGCCCGGTGACGCTTGCAGGCATCAGCCAGCGCCAGCGGATTTCGCTCTCGTATCTCGAACAGCTGTTCGGCAAGCTGCGCAGGCATGAAATCGTCGAATCCGTGCGCGGCCCGGGCGGCGGCTACAACCTCGCGCGTCGCGCGCAGGACGTCACCGTCGCCGACATCATCATCGCGGTCGATGAACCGCTCGACGCCACGCAGTGCGGCGGCAAAGGCACGTGCGACGGCTCGAAGCAGCCCGACGGCCATTGCATGACGCACGAGCTGTGGTCGACGCTGAACCAGAAGATGGTCGAATACCTCGATTCGGTGTCGCTGCAGGATCTCGTCGATCAGCAGCGCGCACGCGAGGGCGCCCCTGCGGTGCTGCGCGACCGTCGCGCGCCGGAGCCCGTCGCCGCACCGGCCGAGCCCGTGCGCACGATGCCGCTCGGCCCCAATTCGGTGTTCAACATCGCGAGTTCGTGAGCGCGAAGGCGCCCGCCAACCCCCATAACGCACATAGTCCCTGCACAGAATACCCGGAGCGACAGATGACCCAAGAGACTCTCCACCTGCCCATCTATATGGATTACAGCGCGACGACGCCCGTCGATCCGCGCGTGGTCGACAAGATGGTGCCGTACCTGCGCGAGCAGTTCGGCAACCCGGCGTCGCGCAGCCACGCTTACGGCTGGGACGCGGAGCGTGCGGTCGAGGAAGCGCGCGAACAGGTGGCCGCACTCGTGAATGCCGATCCGCGCGAGATCATCTGGACGTCGGGCGCCACCGAGTCGGACAACCTCGCGATCAAGGGCGCCGCGAACTTCTACAAGGGCAAGGGCAAGCACATCATCACGGTGAAGACCGAGCACAAGGCCGTGCTCGACACGTGCCGCGAGCTCGAGCGCGACGGTTTCGAAGTCACCTACCTCGACGTGAAGGACGACGGCCTGATCGACCTCGACGTGTTCAAGGCCGCGCTGCGCCCGGACACGATCCTCGTGTCGGTGATGCACGTGAACAACGAGATCGGCGTGATCCAGGACATCGAGACGATCGGTGAAATCTGCCGCGAGAAGGGCATCGTGTTCCACGTCGATGCCGCGCAGTCGACCGGCAAGGTCGCGATCGACCTCGCGAAGCTGAAGGTCGACCTGATGTCGTTCTCGGCGCACAAGACCTACGGCCCGAAGGGCATCGGCGCGCTGTATGTGCGCCGCAAGCCGCGCGTGCGCATCGAAGCGCAGATGCACGGCGGCGGTCACGAGCGCGGGATGCGGTCGGGCACGTTGGCGACGCACCAGATCGTCGGCATGGGCGAGGCGTTCCGCATCGCGCGCGAGGAAATGGCGACCGAGAACGAGCGCATCCGCATGCTGCGGGACAAGCTGCTGCGCGGCCTGTCGCAGATCGAGGAAACCTACGTGAACGGCGACATGGATCGCCGTGTCCCGCACAACCTGAACATCAGCTTCAACTTCGTCGAAGGCGAGTCGCTGATCATGGCGATCAAGGACGTTGCGGTGTCGTCGGGCTCCGCATGCACGTCCGCGTCGCTGGAGCCGTCGTACGTGCTGCGTGCGCTCGGCCGCAACGACGAACTCGCGCACAGCTCGATCCGCTTCACGGTCGGCCGCTTCACGACGGAGCAGGAAGTCGACTTCGTGGTCGATCTGCTGAACAGCAAGATCGCGAAGCTGCGCGAACTGTCGCCGCTCTGGGAAATGCACCAGGAAGGCATCGATCTGTCGACGATCGAATGGGCCGCGCACTGATACCGCATTGAATGCAACCGCGGGCGGATTGACGCACGCAGACGTAACGAGTCAAGGAGTCTGAGTCATGTCTTACAGCAACAAGGTTCTGGATCACTACGAAAACCCGCGCAACGTCGGTTCGTTCGCGAAGGACGACGACACGGTCGGCACGGGCATGGTCGGCGCGCCGGCATGCGGCGACGTGATGAAGCTGCAGATCCGCGTCGGCGCGGACGGCGTGATCGAAGACGCGAAGTTCAAGACCTACGGTTGCGGTTCTGCGATCGCATCGAGCTCGCTCGTCACCGAATGGGTGAAGGGCAAGACGCTCGACGAGGCACTGTCGATCAAGAACACGCAGATCGCCGAGGAACTCGCGCTGCCGCCGGTGAAGATTCACTGCTCGATCCTCGCGGAAGACGCGATCAAGGCAGCCGTGGCCGACTACAAGAAGCGCCACGACACCAAGGAAAGCGATCAGGCAGCAGCCTGAACGGCATCGAGCGGCTAGGGAAGGGAACGCGGCGGGCCCCGGCGGCGCGCCGCGGCAAGGACATCATGGCAATTACACTGACCGAAAAAGCAGCACAGCACGTGCAGAAATACCTCGTCCGTCGCGGCAAGGGTGTGGGCCTGCGGCTTGGCGTTCGCACGACCGGGTGCTCGGGGCTCGCGTACAAGCTCGAGTATGTCGACGAGCTGGCTCCCGAGGATCAGGTGTTCGAGAGCCATGGCGTGAAGGTCGTCGTCGATCCGAAGAGCCTCGCCTATATCGACGGCACCGAGCTCGACTTCGCCCGTGAAGGCCTGAACGAAGGGTTCAAGTTCAACAACCCGAACGTGAAGGACGAGTGCGGGTGCGGGGAATCGTTCCGCGTGTGACGCGGCTCCCTCCGCGCGACGCGGGCAACAGGCGGCACGGGCCGCCTTTTTAATGTGCGGCGTTTGCCGCGCGACGAACCGGAATTGAACGCGACGATGGTTTCGCTCAAAGACAGCCATTTCGACCTGTTTCACCTGCCGGCGCAATTCGCGCTCGACGAGACGGCGCTCGACACCGCCTATCGGACGGTGCAGACGCAGGTGCATCCGGACCGCTTCGCAGCGGCCGGCGATGCGCAAAAGCGCATCGCGATGCAATGGGCCACGCGCGCGAACGAGGCGTACCGCACGCTGCGCGATCCGCTGAAGCGCGCGTCCTATCTGCTGTCGCTGCGCGGCGTCGACATCGGCGCGGAAAACAACACGGCGATGGAGCCCGCCTTCCTGATGCAGCAGATGGAATGGCGCGAGGGCATCGAGGACGCCGCGGCCGCCCGCAACGTCGACGCGCTCGATGCATTGCTCGCCGAGTTGCGCGACGAGAAGCGCGTGCGCGTCGAGCGCCTCGGCACGCTGCTCGACAGCGGCGCCGACCAGGCAGCCGCGGAAGCCGTGCGTCAGCTGATGTTCATCGAACGGGTCGCGTCGGAAGTGGGCACGCAGATCGAGCGCCTCGAAACTTAACCGCGTGCCTGGCGGCACGCGCAGCAAACGGGCCGAGCGCCCGAACGAACCAAGATGGCTTTACTGCAAATTTCCGAACCGGGCATGGCGCCGGCGCCGCACCAGCGGCGACTCGCCGTCGGGATCGATCTCGGCACGACGAACTCGCTCGTCGCCGCCGTGCGCAACAGCGTGCCCGAAGTCCTGCCGGACGAAGCGGGCCGCGTGCTGCTGCCGTCGGTGGTCCGTTACCTCGAGAAGGGCGGCCGCCGCATCGGCCACGAAGCGAAGGCGCAGGCCGCGACCGATCCGCGCAACACGATCGTGTCGGTCAAGCGCTTCATGGGCCGCGGCAAGGCCGAGGTCGAAGGCGCGGCGAACGCGCCGTACGAATTCGTCGACGCGCCGGGCATGGTGCAGATCCGCACGATCGACGGCGTGAAGAGCCCGGTCGAAGTGTCGGCCGAGATTCTCGCGACGCTGCGTTATCGCGCCGAGGATTCGCTCGGCGACGATCTGGTCGGCGCGGTGATCACGGTGCCCGCGTACTTCGACGACGCACAGCGCCAGGCGACCAAGGATGCCGCGCGCCTCGCGGGCCTCAACGTGCTGCGCCTGCTGAACGAACCGACCGCCGCGGCGATCGCCTATGGTCTCGACAACGCGGCCGAAGGCCTTTATGCGGTGTACGACCTCGGCGGCGGCACGTTCGACCTGTCGATCCTGAAGCTGACGAAGGGCGTGTTCGAGGTGCTGGCCGCGGGCGGCGATTCCGCGCTCGGCGGCGACGATTTCGACCACGCGCTGTTCGGTCACGCGCTCGCGCAGGCCGGTATCGACGCGAAGACGCTCGCGCCCGAGGACGTGCGCCTGCTGCTCGATCGCGTGCGCGTGCTGAAGGAAGCGCTGTCGTCGGCGCCCGAAGCGGCGCTCGACGTGACGCTGTCGAGCGGCGCGCACCTCGTGCAGACGATTTCGCACGACACGTTCGCGTCGCTCGTCGAGCCGCTCGTGCAGCGCACGCTCACGCCGACCCGCAAGGCGCTGCGCGATGCGCAGGTCACGCCGGCCGACATCAAGGGCGTCGTGCTCGTCGGCGGCGCGACGCGCATGCCGGTGATCCGCGACGCGGTCGCGAAGTATTTCGGCCAGCCGCCGCTCGTGAACCTCGATCCGGACCAGGTCGTCGCGCTCGGCGCGGCGATCCAGGCCGATCTGCTCGCGGGCAACCGCGGCACCGGCGACGACTGGCTGCTGCTCGACGTGATTCCGCTGTCGCTCGGTGTCGAGACGATGGGCGGTCTCGTCGAGAAGATCATTCCGCGCAACTCGACGATTCCGATCGCGCGTGCGCAGGAATTCACGACCTTCAAGGACGGCCAGACCGCGATGGCGATCCACGTCGTGCAGGGCGAGCGCGAGCTCGTCGCCGACTGCCGGTCGCTCGCGCGCTTCGAGCTGCGCGGCATTCCGCCGATGACGGCGGGCGCGGCCCGCATTCGCGTGACCTATCAGGTCGATGCGGACGGCCTCCTGTCGGTGTTCGCCCGCGAGCAGTTGTCGGGCGTCGAGGCGTCGGTCGTCGTGAAGCCGTCGTACGGCCTCGCCGACGACGACATCGCGAAGATGCTGGAAGACAGCTTCAAGACCGCCGAAATCGACATGCGCGCCCGTGCGCTGCGCGAAGCGCAGGTCGAGGCCGAGCGGATGCTCGAGGCGACGCAGGCCGCGCTGGCGGCCGACGGCGAATTGCTCGAGGCCGACGAGCGCGCGCAGGTCGACGCGCTGACCGCGGCGTTGCGCGCGGTCGCGCAGGGCGACGATACGAACGCGATCGAAGCGGCGACCAAGGCGCTGGCCGACGGTACCGACGAATTCGCGGCGCGCCGGATGGACAAGAGCATCAAGCGCGCGCTGTCGGGCCGCCGGCTCGACGAGATCTGAACCCACGAACCGCGCATCGGCCGGCAACGGCCCGCGCGACGATGAACGTGCGGCGCGCGGCGCCGCACCCTGACTGACGGAACGAACATGCCTCAACTGGTGGTGCTGCCTCACGTCGAACTGTGCCCGGACGGTGCGGTGATCGACGCGACGCCCGGCAAGAGTATCTGCGACAACCTGCTCGATCACGGGATCGAGATCGAGCATGCATGCGAGAAGTCGTGCGCATGCACGACGTGCCACGTGGTGATCCGCGAAGGCTTCAACGATCTGACGCCGTCCGAGGAGGACGAGGATGATCTGCTGGACAAGGCGTGGGGCCTCGAGCCGACGTCGCGCCTGTCGTGCCAGGCGATCGTGAAGGAAGATTCGGACCTGGTGGTCGAGATCCCGAAGTACTCGATCAACCACGCGAAGGAAAATCACTGACAGGAACCGGAGGCAGGCGATGAAATGGACCGATTCGCGTGAAATAGCCATTGCGCTGGCGGACAAGCACCCGGACATCGACCCGCAGCGGATCAACTTCGTCGACCTGCGCCAGTGGGTGCTCGAGCTCGACGGCTTCGACGACGATCCGACGCACTCGGGCGAGAAGATCCTTGAGGCGATCCAGGCACACTGGATCGACGAATCGGATTTCGACGACGAGGACTGACGGACCCGACCGGTCACGGCGTGCGCTGCAACGGTGCACGCCGCGCCAATGAAAAACGGCTCGTGAGCATTTGCTCGCGAGCCGTTTTCGTTTTGGGCGCGCTGCCCGCGCACGTTGCGCGGGCAGGGGACGCCTGCGATTACGCGATCAGCTTTAAGCGCCGACCAGCGTGCCGTTCTCGATCCGCACGCGCTGGCCCTGGCCGAACGGCGGCGGGTTGTGGTAAGTGAACGTGCGCGTCGCGCCGCTTTCCATCTGCACTTGCACCTGATAGTCGGTTTCCGCGCGAACCTGCTTCTCGACCTGGTTGCCGGCGAGCCCGCCGCCCAGCGCGCCGATGATCGTCATTGCGGTGCGGCCGTTGCCGTGGCCGAACTGGTTGCCGAGCAAGCCACCGGCCGCCGCGCCGCCCACGGCGCCGATCCCCGAGCTCTGACCCGGCGTGCGCGTCTGCGTGATCGCGACGACCGTGCCGCAACTCTGGCAGTAGGCTTGCGCGGGCGCCGACGGCTGCTGCGCGTATTGCGGCGGCTGCGGTGCGGTCGTGTGACGGCGGTGCGGCGCGGCCGGGCGCGGCGCGGGCTTCGGCTCGGCCTGCGCGACGGCGGCCTTCTGCTGCGCGGCGGCCTGTTCCGCGGCCTGCCGCTGCGCTTGCGCGGCCAGCGCGGCGCTGGCGGCCGCGGCCGTATCGACGGCCGGCTGCGACGCGATCAGCGCGGCCTGGGTCTGGCCGTTCTGTTCGTTGCTGCTGGTGGCTTTCGGGAAGACGCCCGTGATCGCTGCCGTCGCCGCGAGGCTGGCGACGATGACGGCTCCCGCTGCGGTGGCGATCAGCGGGTGAAGGCGTTGCTTTTGCGGCGTGGTCTGATTCTGGTTGTCCATTTTGTTCTCCAAGGTCGATCCGGATCGGCGCGCTGCGCCGGAGCAGGATCCCACGCTCGGGAGCGAGCAGACTCGGCGTTCCGGCGCCTCGTTCTGGTCCCGTGGTCATGCGTGGTGACGCAACAGGAGTGTCGTCCACGGCCCAGCGGCGCGCCGTATCAAGGTGTAACGAATTGCAGCGGGGCATTCACGGCCGTTTCCGGGAAAACCCGGAGAAGCGCGTCGCGACGAGGGAATAAAACGGGGGAGGATCGAAGGCCGGCGGACGCCGGCTGGCGGGATTTACGCGTCGTTACAAAGCCGACGCGTGCGCGCCACGGGACGCGGCGCACACGCGGTGGCAGGCGTCAGTCTTCGCGGCGCAGGTGCGGGAACAGCAGCACGTCGCGGATCGTCGGGCTGTCGGTCAGCAGCATCACCAGACGGTCGATACCGATCCCGCAACCGCCGGTCGGCGGCATCCCGTATTCGAGCGCGCGGATGTAGTCGGCGTCGAAGAACATCGCTTCCTCGTCGCCCGCATCCTTCTGCTCGACCTGCTTCTTGAAGCGCGCGGCCTGGTCTTCCGGATCGTTCAGCTCCGAGAAGCCGTTCGCGATTTCGCGGCCGGTCATGAACAGCTCGAAACGCTCGGTGATGCCCGGCACCGTATCCGATGCGCGTGCGAGCGGCGACACCTCGACCGGGTAGTCGATGATGTAGGTCGGCTCCCACAGCTGCGATTCCGCGGTTTCCTCGAACAGCGCGAGCTGCAGCGCGCCGATGCCTGCGTTCAGGAACGCCGGCTGCGACACGTCGACGCCGAGGCGCTTCAGTTCGGTGCGCAGGAACGCGTCGTCCGACAGCTGGCCGTCGGTGTAGTCCGGTGCGTACTTCTGGATCGCCTGCGTGATCGTCAGGCGATGGAACGGCTTCGCGAGGTCGAGCTCGCGGCCCTGGTACTGGATCGTCGCGGTGCCGAGCGCATCGATCGCCGCCTGGCGGATCAACTGCTCGGTGAAGTCCATCAGCCAGCGGTAGTCGGTGTACGCGGCGTAGAACTCCATCATCGTGAATTCCGGGTTGTGACGCGGCGACACGCCTTCGTTCCGGAAGTTACGGTTGATCTCGAACACGCGCTCGAAGCCGCCGACGATCAGGCGCTTCAGGTACAGCTCCGGCGCGATGCGCAGGAACATCTGCATGTCGAGCGCATTGTGATGCGTGACGAACGGCTTCGCGGCCGCGCCGCCCGGGATCGGGTGCAGCATCGGCGTCTCGACTTCCATGAACTCGGCGTTGTCCATGAACTTGCGGATCGACGCGATCGTCTTCGTGCGGGCGCGGAACGTGTCGCGCGTTTCCGGCGTGACGATCAGGTCGACGTAGCGCTGGCGGTAGCGCATTTCCTGGTCGGACAGGCCGTGGAACTTGTCCGGCAGCGGACGCAGCGCCTTCGACAGCAGGCGCAGCTCCTTGCACTGGACCGACAGCTCGCCCTTGTTGGTGCGGAACAGCACGCCGCGCGCGGCGACGATGTCGCCGAGGTCCCACTTCTTGAACGCGTCGTAGGTGTCGGCGCCGACGTCGTTCGGCGTCACGAAGAACTGGATCTGGCCCGATCCGTCCTGCACCGTCGCGAAGCTCGCCTTGCCCATCACGCGCTTGAGCATCATGCGGCCGGCCACCGACACCTCGACCGGGTTCGCTTCGAGCGCGGCCTTGTCCGAATCGGCGAATTTGGCCTGCAGGTCGGCTGCGTGGTGCTCGGGCCGGAAATCGTTCGGATAGGCGACGCCTTGCTCGCGCAACGCGCGCAGCTTCTCGCGGCGCTCGGCGATGATCTGGTTGTCGTCCGCCGTGACGGCGGGCTGCGTTTGGGTCGGTTCGGTCATGATGGTCGGAATTCGGAGTGGGGTGCGGCAACGCAAACGGGAAGGGCGGCGCGGGCCGGCCGCGCCGCGGCGCTTACACGCCCTGTTTGAGGCTCGCGCTGATGAAGTCGTCGAGGTCGCCGTCGAGCACCGCCCGCGTGTTGCTCATTTCGACGTTCGTGCGCAGGTCCTTCACGCGGCTCTGGTCGAGCACGTACGAGCGGATCTGGTGGCCCCAGCCCACATCGGTCTTGCTCGATTCGAGCTTGTCCTGCTCGGCCTGGCGCTTGCGCATTTCGACTTCGTACAGGCGCGACTTCAGCATCGCCATCGCTTCGGCGCGGTTGCGGTGCTGCGAGCGGTCGTTCTGGCACTGCACGACGATGCCGGTCGGCATGTGCGTGATCCGTACCGCGGAGTCGGTCTTGTTGATGTGCTGACCGCCCGCGCCCGACGCGCGGTACGTGTCGATGCGCAGGTCGGCCGGGTTGATCTCGACTTCGATCGAATCGTCGATTTCCGGATAGACGAACACCGACGAGAACGACGTATGGCGACCGCCCGACGAGTCGAACGGCGACTTGCGCACGAGACGGTGGATGCCCGTTTCGGTGCGCAGGAAGCCGTATGCGTATTCGCCCGTGACCTTGACCGTCGCGTTCTTGATGCCGGCGACGTCGCCGTCGGACTCTTCGAGCACCTCGGCCTTGAAGCCCTTGCGTTCGCAGTAGCGCAGGTACTGGCGCAGCAGCATCGACGCCCAGTCGCATGCCTCGGTGCCGCCGGCGCCGGCCTGGATGTCGATGAAGCAGTTGTTCGGATCGGCCGGGTTCGAGAACATCCGGCGGAACTCGATGTCGCCGACGCGCGCCTCGAGCTTCGCGGCGTCGTCTTCGGACGCGAGAAGGGTGTCCTCGTCGCCTTCCTCGCGCGCCAGCTCGAACAGGTCGAGCGCATCGCGCAGGTCGCTATCGAGCGCGGTGAGCGTCGTGACGACGCCTTCGAGCAGCTTTTTCTCGCGACCGAGCGCCTGGGCGTTCTTCGAGTCGTTCCAGACGTTCGGGTCTTCGAGTTCCTTGTTGACTTCGGTCAGACGCGCAGCTTTGGCGTCGTAGTCAAAGATACCCCCGAAGCTCGCCCGCGCGGTTGCGCAGGTCGAGCAGGGAGCTTTCGATCGCGTTGAGACGTTCCGCTTCCATGATCGTTCGCTATTCTTGCTTCGTAAAAAAGCGGAATTATAGCCGATCGGCGGGCTTGCCCGGTGACGCAAACGGTGCCAGCACGCGTGTTGACGGCCCATCCGGCGCGGCGCGCGCGCGGCGCCGCGTCGCGGGCCGGGTGCGATGCTCAGCCGGCCGCGTGTTCGACGATCAGCTGGACGCGCGTGACGCCGTTCCACGTATCGGCGACGAGCCGGTACGCGACCAGCGCACTCGCCGGCAGCGGCTCGGTGTGGTTGAACCAGATCGCGTTGAAGCGCTGGCGGCCGCGCGCCAGCTGCAGCTTCAGGTGCTTTTCCTTCACGAGCGACTGCGACACGACGTCGAATTCGCCCGAGAAAAGCGGGGCCGGAAACCCTTGCCCCCACACGGCCTCGTCGAGCAGGCCGACGAACTGCGGCGTGAAGTACGCGTCCTCGAGCTCGCCGTCGGTCTCGATCACGCGGGCGAGTGCGTCGTCGGACAGCCATTCGCGCGCGACGGCCTCGAACGCGGCCGCGAAGCGCGGCACGTTATCGGTGTCGAGCGTGAGGCCGGCCGCCATCGCGTGGCCGCCGAACGCGACGATCAGGTCCGGTTCGCGTTTCGACACGAGGTCGAGCGCGTCGCGCAGATGGAAGCCGGCGATCGACCGGCCCGATCCCTTGACCCGTTTGCCTTCGTCGTCGGCGTGCGCGAACGTGAACGACGGGCGGTGGAACTTTTCCTTGAGCCGGCCGGCGACGATGCCGATCACGCCCTGGTGCCACTCGGGATTGAACAGCGTGATCGTGCACGCGTCGGCCGGATCGACGTCGGCGAGATCGGCGAGCGCCTGCTGCTGCATGCCGGCTTCGATTTCGCGGCGTTCGCGGTTCATCACGTCGAGTTGCTGCGCGAGATCCCACGCGCGGCCGATGTCGTCGGTGATCAGGCATTCGATGCCGAGCGACATGTCGGATAGCCGCCCGGCCGCGTTCAGGCGCGGGCCGAGGCCGAAGCCGAGGTCGAAGCCCGACGCGGTGCGCGCTTCGCGCGCGGCGGCGCGGAACAGCGCGGCGATGCCCGGCTGCATGCGGCCGTTGCGGATGCGCTGCAGCCCCTGCGCGACGAGCACGCGGTTGTTGCCGTCGAGCCGTACGACGTCGGCGACGGTGCCGAGCGCGACGAGGTCGAGCAGGCCGTCGAGCCGCGGCTCGGCTTCCTTGCTCGCGAACGCGCCGCGGCGACGCAGCTCGGCGCGCAGCGCGAGCAACACGTAGAACATCACGCCGACGCCGGCGAGGTGCTTGCTCGGGAACGCGCAGCCGGGCTGGTTCGGGTTGACGATCGCGCGCGCGGCGGGAAGCGCGTCGCCGGGCAGGTGGTGGTCGGTCACGAGCACGTCGATGCCGCGCGCGTTCGCGGCTTCGACGCCGGCGACGCTCGCGATCCCGTTGTCGACGGTGATCAGCAGGTCGGGCTTGCGCGCAGCCGCGAGCTCGACGATCTCGGGCGTGAGGCCGTAGCCGTATTCGAAGCGGTTCGGCACCAGGTAGTCGATCTGCGCGCCGAACATCCGCAGGCCGCGCACCGCGACCGCGCAGGCGGTCGCGCCGTCGCAGTCGTAGTCGGCGACGACGAGCAGGCGTCGCTGGTCGGCGATCGCGTCGGCGAGCAGCACCGCCGCATCGGCGCAGCCTTTCAGCTCGGTGGGCGGAACGAGGCGCGCGAGCGCGGTCTCGATGTCGACGGGCGACTGCACGCCGCGCGACGCGTACAGGCGCGCGAGGACGGGGTGCAGTCCGTGGCGCGCGAGCGCTTCGGCGTCGGCGGGCGCGACGGGGCGGGTAACGATCCGGGTCATTCGGGTTGGCTTGTTATTCGAACAGGGAGGCAAGCGCGCGGCGGCGCCAGAACTTGCGCAGGTCGCCGCGCGTCGCGTGCAGCGTCACGGAGCCCGTGTCGCCGCACAGCGTGACGTCGACGCTCGCCAGCTCGCCGTTCCGCAGCGCGGCGAGCGCGGGCGCGAACCAGTCGCGCTCCAGCGCGGCGAGGCCGTCGTGCCAGCGCGCCCAGTCCTGCTCGATGAACGGCGTGGTCAGCGTCGGCAGCTCGACGAGCGTCGCGCCATCGGCGGCGGGCAGCGCGCCGAACGTCGCGGGCAGGTCGCCGGCTTCGGCGTGCGCGGCGCGTGCGAGGCCGAGCGCGGCCGGCGACGCGGACAGCACGCGCGCGAACGGCTTGCCGACCGGCTTCAGCGTGCCCTGCGCATGGAACCAGACCGAATTGACGGCGGGCAGCCCACGCGCCTCGCGGGCTTCGTTCACCGGGTGCTGGAACCACGCCATCTGCACTTCGTTCTGCAGTTTCATCCACATCCGCGAGCGCTCGCCCGTATGCGCCTCGTGCGGCAGCCAGATCTCGATGTTGCGGCCGCTGGCGCGCAGCGGCGCGGCGCCGGCAAGGCGCGCGAGCTGGTCGCTCGACAGGTACCAGCGCGCCGGGTTCGGCGCTTCGAGCCGCACGCCGAGCTCCTCGATCAGCGGCCGCGCGACCGCGAGCAGCGCGGCCGCGTCGCCGTCGTCGAGCGCCAGCGAAGCCGGATCGACGAGTACCAGGTGATCGTGCGCGATTTCGACGTGCACGGGCTCGACGCACGCCCATGCCTGGGTGCCGGGATCGCCGCCGTCGGCCAGCAGCATGTAGGGCGCGAGCGGCGCCTCGTCGGCGGCGTTGCCCTGCGTGGCGCCGAAGCGGCTTGCCAGCCAGCGCTCGTGCGGCAGCGTGCGCTGGAAGTCCTCGCCGGCCACACGCTCGACGAGAGTCGCGCGGGCGAGCAACTTTTGGAGCGCGGGGCTGTCCAGCGTGTGCAGGGACGAGGCCGCGTCGGCCGCCGACGGCAGCGCGAACGGAACGAGAAAATGGAGGCGTCGGTCGTGCATGATGGTGCGCATTGTATGGCAAACTGCGCGCGTGATCGGGCCGGTTGACGGCCCGTTCGCGTCCGGCGGCCGTTTTTTCGACCGTGCCCGGGCTGCCGGCCGCCACCCGGCGGCGGTCCGGCCGCGGCGTGCCTCCCGCCGTAACCAGCAGAAAGGATTCGCTTGAAACTTCCGTACGAATGGCAGATCGGCTGGCGCTACACGCGCGCCGGCAAACGCACGACCGGCAACGGCTTCATTTCCTTCATCGCGCTCGTGTCGATGCTCGGGATCGCGCTCGGCGTCGCGGCGCTGATCGTCGTGCTGTCGGTGATGAACGGCTTCCAGAAGGAAGTGCGCGACCGCATGCTGTCGGTGCTCGCGCACGTCGAGGTGTTCTCGCCGACGGGTTCGATGCCCGACTGGCAACTGACCGCGCAGGAAGCGCGCCGCAATCCGTCAGTGATCGGCGCCGCGCCGTACGTCGACGCGCAGGCGCTGCTCACGCGCCAGGACGCGGTGAGCGGCGTGATGCTGCGCGGCGTCGAGCCGTCGCTCGAGCCGCAGGTGTCCGACATCGGCAAGGACATGAAGGCCGGGCAGCTCGGCGCGCTGGTGCCGGGCCAGTTCGGCATCGTGCTCGGCGACGCGCTCGCCGGCAATCTCGGCGTGACGGTCGGCGACAAGGTCACGCTCGTCGCGCCCGAAGGCTCGATCACGCCGGCCGGCATGATGCCGCGCCTGAAGCAGTTCACCGTGGTCGGCGTGTTCGAATCGGGCCACTACGAATACGACAGCACGCTCGCGATGATCAACATCCGCGACGCCGAGGCGCTGTTCCGGATGAACGCGCCGACCGGCGTGCGGCTGCGGCTCACCGACATGCAGAAGGCGCCGCAGGTCGCGGTCGAGCTGTCGCATACGCTGTCGGGCAGCCTGTACATCCGCGACTGGACCCAGCAGAACAAGACGTGGTTCTCGGCCGTGCAGATCGAGAAGCGGATGATGTTCATCATCCTCACGCTGATCATCGCGGTGGCCGCGTTCAACCTCGTGTCGTCGCTCGTGATGACGGTGACCAACAAGCAGGCCGACATCGCGATCCTGCGCACGCTCGGCGCGCAGCCGGGGTCGATCATGAAGATCTTCGTCGTGCAGGGCGTGACGATCGGCTTCGTCGGCACCGCGTCCGGCGTCGCGCTCGGCTGCCTGATCGCGTGGAGCATCCCGTGGCTGATCCCGATGATCGAGCACCTGTTCGGCGTGCAGTTCCTGCCGCCGTCGGTGTACTTCATCAGCGAGCTGCCGTCCGAACTGGTCGCGAGCGACGTGATCCGGATCGGGCTGATCGCATTCGCGCTGTCGGCCGTCGCGACGCTCTATCCAAGCTGGCGCGGCGCGAAGGTGAAGCCGGCGGAGGCGCTCCGCTATGAATGACCGCGCGGCCGCATTCGCGGATTCACGACAACAACACAACAGACAGGATTCGGCAGGTATGCAGGAATACGTGCTTCAGGCGCGCGGGATCACGAAGGCGTTCGTGCAGGGCGGCTTCAACGTGCAGGTGCTCAACAACACCGAGCTGACGGTGCGGCGCGGCGAGAAGCTCGCGGTCGTCGGCGCGTCGGGCTCCGGCAAGAGCACGCTGCTGCACGTGCTGGGCGGGCTCGACGAACCGAGCGCCGGCGAAGTGTCGCTGCTCGGCAAGCCGTTTACGCAACTCGCCGAGCGCGAGCGCAACGAGCTGCGCAACCGCGCGCTCGGCTTCGTCTACCAGTTCCACCACCTGCTGCCCGAGTTTACGGCGCTCGACAACGTCGCGATGCCGCTGCGCATCCGCCGGATGACGACCGAGGACGCGCGCGCGCAGGCACAGGCGATGCTCGAACGCGTGGGTCTCGGCCCGCGTGCGAAGCACCGGCCGGGCGAATTGTCGGGCGGCGAACGGCAGCGCGTCGCGATCGCGCGCGCGCTGGTCACGAAGCCCGCGTGCGTGCTCGCCGACGAGCCGACCGGCAACCTCGACGGCACGACGGCCGACACGGTGTTCAACCTGATGCTCGAACTGTCCGAGACGCTCGAAACGAGTTTCGTGATTGTTACGCACGACCCCGATCTCGCCGCGCGCTGCGACCGCATCATGCGGTTGCGCGACGGGGTGCTGCACGAGGAGCCGGCGCTGCCGGTGTAAAAAAGCCACGCCGTTGGCCGGCCGCCGGTTCGTCGCGGCACGGCGCAACGGCGCAGGACCGCTGACATGTGGATCGACACGCACTGCCATCTCGATGCCGCCGAGTTCGACGCCGACCGCGACGCGGTCGCGCAGGTTGCGCGCGCGGCCGGCGTGTCGCGCATCGTGATCCCGAGCATCGGGCGCGACAACTTCACGACGGTGCGCGAACTCGCGCAGCGCACGCCGGGCGCGGCCTATGCGCTCGGCATCCATCCGATGTATACGCCGCAGGCGCGCGACGCCGATCTCGACCGGCTGCGCATGGAGATCGAGGCGAGCCTCGACGATCCGCGTTTCGTCGCGATCGGCGAGATCGGGCTCGACTATTTCGTGCCGGGGCTCGACGAAGACCGGCAGCAGTTCTTCTACCAGGGCCAGCTTCAGTTGGCGCGGGAATTCGACCTGCCGGTGCTGTGCCACGTGCGCAAGTCGCAGGACCGCGTGCTGGCCGGGCTGCGCCGTTTCGGCGTGCGGCGCGGCATCGCGCATGCGTTCAACGGCAGTTTTCAGCAGGCCGAAGCGTATCTGGCGCAGGGGCTGCATCTCGGCTTCGGCGGCAACGTGACCTTCACGCGCGCGCGACAGATCCGCCGGCTCGCCACCGAGTTGCCGCTCGACGCGCTCGTCGTCGAAACCGACGCGCCCGACATCGCGCCCGAATGGGCATACAAATCCCGCAACACGCCCGACCAGGTGCCGCGCATCGGCGGCGTGCTCGCCGAATTGCGCGGGCTGGATACTGGCGAACTGGCCGTATGCACTTCGGCTAACGCGCTCGCCGCGCTGCCGCGACTCGCCCTTTCGTCCGCATAATCGTTGCCGGAAGGCGCCGCATTGGCAGGGGGCGCCGGGTCGACGAGGAGGCGGAATGCGCGTGGGGTGGATCGCGTTCGCACTCGGCGTCGTCGTGCTGCAGCGGCAGGCGGCGTTGCCCGGGGCGATCGCATGGACGATCGGAGCAGCCGTGCTCGCGGGCTGCGCGGCGCTGGGCGCATGGTGCGCGCGTCGACGGCGCACGCGCGCGGTCCTGGTATGTGGATGGATGCTGTGCGCGGTCGCGACCTGCGTCGCGGGGTTCGGCTATGCGGCCGCGCGCGCCGAATGGCGGCTGCGCGACAGCCTGCCTGTCGAATGGGAAGGGCGCGACATCGTCGTCACGGGCGTGATCCGTGGGTTGCCCGTTGTTGACGAAACAGGCGCGCGGCTGCTGTTGGCGGTCGAGTCGAACGATGCGGGGCTCACCCGTTTCCCGCCATTGATCCGGCTGTCGTGGCGCGCGTATGGCGCATCCGCGACACGCGAAGCGCTGCCCGATTTGCGTGCGGCCCAGCGCTGGCGTTTCGTCGTGCGTCTCAAGCGTCCGCACGCCGAGGCCAATCCCGGCGTGCGCGACAGCGAGGCGGCGTGGCTGGCCGCCGGCATTCGTGCGATCGGCTATGTCAGTGCGCCGCGTCGGGCGGTATTGCTCGATGCGCGCGCATCGGGATGGCGCGCATCGATCGACCGGGTGCGCGACACGCTGCGCGCACGCATCGGCGCGGTGCTCGGTGCCGATGCGGCGCACCGCGGCATCGTCGCGGCGCTGGCGATCGGCGACCAGTCGGGCATTGGCGACGACGACTGGCGCGTCCTGCGCACCACGGGCACGAGCCACCTGGTCGCGATTTCCGGTCTCCATGTCGGGCTGGTCGGCGCGATCGCCGGCTGGCTCGTGTCGATGGTGTGGCGCCGCGTGCGCTGGCGCACGCGGGCCGCGACGCTCGTGTTGCCGGCGCCGTACGCGGCCGCGCTTGCCGCGCTGATTGCTGCCGCGGGCTACGCCGCGCTCGCCGGCTTCAACGTGCCGGCACAGCGCGCGTGGTGGATGATCGCGGGCGGCGGCGTCGCGTATCTGGCCGGCCGCAGCGTGCCGACGTCCGCGGTGCTGTGCGCGGCGCTCGGCGGCGTGCTGCTCGCCGATCCGTGGGCCGTACTGTCGGCCGGATTCTGGCTGTCGTTCGGCGCGGTCGCCGTGATCCTGCTGGCCGTCGCCGGCTGGCGCGCGGTGCGCGAGCTCGACGATGTGGATGAAGCGGGCGCGGAAAGCCGCACGGCCGGCTTGCGGAGGAGGTTGCGCGGGTGGGCGACGCGCTGCCGGCGCCGCATCGCCGAGGCGACGCGCGTGCAGTACGCGGTGACGATCGGTCTCGCGCCGCTCACCGCCGCCTGGTTCGCGCAGGTCTCCCTGTCGGGTCCGTTCGGCAATGCGTTCGCGATTCCGTGGGTCAGCTCGGTGGTGACGCCGGTCGTGCTGGCCGGCATCGCGTTGCCGTCGCCGCTCGATGCGGCGGCCTTTCGGCTTGCGCATGCGGCGCTCGCGCCGATGATGACGCTGCTCGGTCATCTGGCGGACTGGCCGGCCGGCGTGTTCTGGCTGCGCATGCCCGACTGGCCGGTGCTGGCACTCGCCTGCGTGGGTGTCGCGTGGGCGCTGATGCCGCGCGGCTGGCCGTTGCGCTGGGCGGCGCCGCTGACGTGGCTGCCGCTCGTCGCGCCGGCGCCCGATGCGCCGCCGCCGGGCGGCTTTCGGCTGACCGTGCTCGACGTCGGGCAAGGCGCGGCGGTGCTGGTCGAAACCGCGCGCCGGACGTTGCTGTTCGATGCGGGGCCGGGCGCGGAGTCGTCCCACGCCGGTACGCGGATCGTCGCGCCGGCGTTGCGCGCGCGCGGCATCGCGACGATCGACTCGCTCGTGCTCAGTCATGCGGATGCCGATCATGCGGGCGGCGCGCCGGCCGTCTATGCGGCCGCCGACGTGCGCCAGCTGCTGGCCGGTATTGCGCCGCGCCACCGGCTGTGGCGCGATGCGCAGGCGGCCGGCGTGGCTGATCGGCTGCCATGCGCGGCGGGGCAGCGGTGGACCTGGGACGGTGTCGTCTTCACGATGCTGTGGCCACCCGGCGGGGTGGGCACGGGTTCGTCGAACGGACAATCGTGCGTGCTGCGCATCGATGCGGGCGGCACGTCGGCACTGCTGACGGGCGACATCGAGGCCGCCGCCGAGCGCCGGCTGGTGGCCGATGCGCGCGACGCGCTGGCCGCGCAGATCCTGGTCGTTCCGCACCACGGCAGCCGTACGTCGTCGATCGAGCCTTTCCTCGATTCGGTCGGGCCGCGCGTCGCGGCTTTTCCTGTAGGCTATCGCAATCGCTTCGGGCATCCGCACCGGACGGTCCTCGCCCGCTACGAGGCGCGCGGGATTCCGCTGCCGCGCACCGATCGCGACGGTGCCGTGCGGTTCGACGTCGCGCCGGCCGGCGGGTTCGCATTTGCGCGCTATCGCGACGAACAGCGCCGGTACTGGATGGACCGGTGAGCGCGGCGAAGGCTGGTGTATCGGACGGAAAATCCGGGGCCGGCGTACCGTGCCGAAGCACGGTTCCGACATACATAAATATGAAGGATGGGGCTGGCGTAAGCGCTGAAGCGTTAACTCCCGCCGACCGCGAAGCATGGGACGAGAGTAAGCGCTAAAGCGCTAACTCTCGTCGACAAAGGAGACATCGTCGTTTGAAGGACATCCTCCACTTCTCGCATGCGAATGGCTTTCCGGCGTCGACGTACCGGACGATCTTCGCCGAACTGGCCGACGACTACGAGCTGCGCTACATCGAACGGATCGGCCACGATCGCCGCTACCCGGTGACGCGCGACTGGCCGCATCTCGTCGAACAACTGCTCGACGATATCGGCAGCCGCTACGAGCGCCCGGTCTGGCTCGTCGGCCATTCGCTCGGCGGCTACCTGTCGCTGATGGCCGCGTTGAAGAAGCCGCAGTGGGTGCGCGGCGTCGTGATGATCGATTCTCCGATCATCGCGGGCTGGCGCGCCGGCGCGCTGCGCGCGAGCCAGTGGGCGGGGCTCGACGAGCGGCTGTCGCCGGCCGCGGCGACGCGCAACCGGCGCACGCGCTGGATGAGCCGCGACGAAGTGTGGCGGCACTTCCGCGAGAAGCCCGCGTTCGCGCGCTGGGACGAGCGGATGCTCGCCGACTATATCGACCACGGCATCCCGCAGGCCGGCGCCGACGGCGAGCGCGCGCTGGCGTTCGACCGGCAGGTCGAATACCTGATCTACCGGACGCTGCCGCACACGCTCGGCCCGCGGCTCGCGCACGGCGCGCCGGTGCCGCTCGGCTTCCTCGCCGGCACGCGCTCGCGCGAGGTGCGGCAGGTCGGGCTCGATGCGACGCGCCGCGCGACGCGCGGGCGCATCGAATGGCTCGAGGGGAGCCACCTGTTCCCGATGGAACGGCCGATCGAGACTGCTCGCGCATTGCAGCGGATGCTGAATTCGCTGAAGACGGAGGAGGGCGGCGTTTCGCAGGCCGGCGCGCCGCTCGCGAAGCGTGCCTGACGTTTCGCCGGGCGGCCGGAATGCCCGCCGGCGCATGCGCGGCGCGCCGACCGGCCGGCCGGTTCGCGCCGGCGCGCGCGATCGGCGCGGGTCCGCGCGGGCCGGCACGAAAGGGCGCGATCATCACGCCAATTGCTGAGAGAAGGGCGGGCTTTACGGTATAATCCGTTTTTCCCGCGAGCATCCAGCGATGACCAAATATGTTTTCGTCACCGGCGGCGTAGTTTCTTCCCTCGGCAAGGGTATTGCCGCCGCCTCTCTCGCCGCGATCCTCGAATCGCGCGGTCTGAAAGTCACCCTCCTCAAACTCGATCCCTACATCAACGTCGACCCCGGCACGATGAGCCCGTTCCAGCACGGCGAAGTGTTCGTGACGGAAGACGGAGCGGAGACCGACCTCGACCTCGGCCACTATGAGCGCTTCATCAGCACGAAGATGCGCAAGGCCAACAACTTCACGACCGGCCAGATCTACGAATCGGTGATCCGCAAGGAACGCCGCGGCGACTATCTCGGCAAGACCGTGCAGGTCATTCCGCACATCACGAACGAAATCCAGGCGTTCATCGAGCGCGGGGCGGCATCGGCCACCTGCGGCGAGCCGGACGTCGCGATCGTCGAGATCGGCGGCACGGTCGGCGACATCGAGTCGCTGCCGTTCCTCGAGGCCGCACGCCAGATGAGCCTGCGCCTCGGTCGCAACAGCGCGTGCTTCGTGCACCTGACGCTCGTGCCGTACGTCGCGACGGCCGGCGAGCTGAAGACGAAGCCGACCCAGCACAGCGTGCAGAAGCTGCGCGAGATCGGCATCCTGCCGCACGTGCTGCTGTGCCGCGCGGATCGCCGCATTCCCGACGACGAATCGAAGAAGATCTCGATGTTCTCGAACGTGCCGGAAGACGCGGTGATCTCGGTGTGGGACGCCGACAGCATCTACAAGATTCCGCAGATGCTGCACGACCAGGGCCTCGACCGGATCATCTGCGAAGAGCTGAAGCTGTCGCCGAAGGATGCCGACCTGAGCATGTGGTCGGCGCTCGTCGAGAAGCTCGAGAACCCGCAGCACGAAGTGACGATCGGCATGGTCGGCAAGTACGTCGACCTGACCGAGTCGTACAAGTCGCTGATCGAGGCGCTGCGTCATGCGTCGATCCATACGTCGACCAAGGTCAACATCGAGTACATCGACTCGGAAGAGCTCGAGACGAATGGCGTCGACAGCCTGAAGCATCTCGACGCCGTGCTGGTGCCGGGCGGTTTCGGCCGTCGCGGCACGGAAGGCAAGATCGCCGCGGTTCGCTACGCGCGCGAGTCGAAGGTGCCGTATCTCGGCATCTGCCTCGGCATGCAGCTCGCGGTGATCGAATTCGCGCGCGACGTCGTCGGCCTGAAGCAGGCGAACAGCACGGAATTCGATCCGGACACGCCGGAGCGCGTGGTCGCGCTGATCACCGAATGGTACGACCGCGAAGGCAAGGTCGAGACGCGCACCGAGGAATCCGACCTCGGCGGCACGATGCGCCTGGGTTCGCAGCGCTGCCCGATCAAGCCGGGCACGATGGCGGAAGAAATCTACGGCAAGGACGTGAACGAGCGCCATCGCCACCGTTATGAAGTCAATAACCGCTTCGTGCCCCAGCTCGAAGCCGGCGGCCTTATCATCAGCGCCCGTACCCCGAGCGAGGATCTGCCGGAAATGATGGAACTGCCGCGTTCGATGCACCCGTGGTTCGTCGGCGTCCAGTTCCACCCGGAATTCACGTCCACGCCGCGTGACGGTCATCCGCTGTTCAAGTCGTTCGTCGAAGCCGCGCTTGCGAACAAGCAAGCGCGCGGAGTGCAAGCATGAAGCTGTGCGATTTCGAGGTCGGTCTCGACCAGCCTTTCTTCCTGATCGCGGGTACCTGCGTCGTCGAATCGGAGCAAATGACGATCGACACGGCCGGTCGCCTGAAGGAGATCTGCGAGAAGCTGAACGTCCCGTTCATCTACAAGTCGTCCTACGACAAGGCGAACCGCAGTTCGGGCAAGTCGTTTCGCGGCCTCGGAATGGACGAGGGGCTGCGGATCCTCGGCGAGGTGAAGCGCCAGCTCGGCCTGCCGGTGCTGACCGACGTGCATTCGATCGACGAGATCGAGCAGGTCGCGTCGGTCGTCGACGTGCTGCAGACGCCGGCGTTCCTGTGCCGTCAGACCGATTTCATCCATGCGTGCGCGCGCTCGGGCAAGCCCGTCAACATCAAGAAGGGCCAGTTCCTCGCGCCGCACGACATGACGAACGTGATCGACAAGGCGCGCGACGCGGCGCGTGAAGCCGGTCTGTCGGAAGACCGCTTCATGGCGTGCGAGCGCGGCGTCTCGTTCGGCTACAACAATCTCGTGTCGGACATGCGTTCGCTCGCGATCATGCGCGAGACGAACGCGCCGGTCGTGTTCGATGCGACCCACTCGGTGCAGTTGCCGGGTGGGCAGGGCACGAGCTCGGGCGGCCAGCGCGAATTCGTGCCGGTGCTCGCCCGTGCGGCGGTCGCGACGGGCGTCGCGGGCCTCTTCATGGAAACGCATCCGAATCCGGCCGAGGCGAAGTCGGACGGCCCGAACGCGGTGCCGCTGAACCGCATGGGCGCGTTGCTGGAGACCCTCGTCACGCTCGACCAGGCGGTGAAGCGCAATCCGTTCCTGGAAAACGATTTCAATTAAAGATCGAATGAACCTTGCGACGGCTTCGCGCGTCTGTAGCGAAAGCGGTTCCGGCGCGCACGCCGTTGCAGTTTGAAGAATCCATCGTCATTCTCAGAGGAAACCCATGAGTGCAATCGTAGATATCATCGGCCGCGAGATTCTGGATTCGCGCGGCAACCCCACCGTCGAATGCGACGTGCTGCTCGAATCGGGCACGATGGGCCGCGCGGCGGTGCCGTCGGGCGCGTCCACCGGCTCGCGTGAAGCGATCGAACTGCGCGACGGCGAAGCCGGCCGCTACAACGGCAAGGGCGTGCTGAAGGCGGTCGAGCACATCAACACCGAAATCTCCGAAGCCATCATGGGCCTCGACGCGTCGGAACAGGCGTTCCTCGACAAGACGCTGCTCGAGCTGGACGGCACCGACAACAAGTCGCGCCTCGGCGCGAACGCGATGCTGGCCGTGTCGATGGCCGTCGCGAAGGCGGCCGCCGAAGAGGCCGGCCTGCCGCTGTACCGCTATTTCGGCGGCTCGGGTGCGATGCAACTGCCGGTGCCGATGATGAACATCGTCAACGGCGGCGCGCACGCGAACAACAGCCTGGACATCCAGGAATTCATGATCGTCCCGGTCAGCCAGCCGACGTTCCGTGAAGCGCTGCGTTGCGGCGCGGAAGTGTTCCACGCGCTGAAGAAAATCCTGAGCGACCGCGGCATGAGCACGGCGGTCGGCGACGAAGGCGGCTTCGCACCGAACTTCGGCAGCAACGACGAGTGCCTGTCGACGATCCTGCAGGCGATCGAGAAGGCCGGCTACCGTGCGGGCGAAGACGTGCTGCTCGCGCTCGACTGCGCGGCATCCGAGTTCTACCACGACGGCAAGTACCAGCTCGCGGGCGAAGGCCTGCAACTGTCGTCGGCCGAATTCACCGACTACCTCGCGACGCTCGCCGACAAGTTCCCGATCGTGTCGATCGAGGACGGCATGCACGAAAGCGACTGGGACGGCTGGAAGCTGCTGACCGATCGCCTCGGCAAGAAGGTGCAACTGGTCGGCGACGACCTGTTCGTCACGAACACGCGCATCCTGAAGGAAGGCATCGAGAAGGGCATCGCGAACTCGATCCTCATCAAGATCAACCAGATTGGTACGCTGACCGAAACGTTCGCGGCGATCGAAATGGCGAAGCGCGCGGGTTACACGGCCGTGATCTCGCACCGCTCGGGCGAAACGGAAGATTCGACGATCGCGGACATCGCGGTCGGCCTGAACGCCGGTCAGATCAAGACGGGTTCGCTGTCGCGCAGCGATCGCATCTCGAAGTACAACCAGCTGCTGCGTATCGAGGAAGATCTCGGCGACATCGCGAGCTACCCGGGCAAATCGGCTTTCTATAACCTGCGCTAACGCGCTACTATCGGGTTCGTCATCTCGACGCCGCTCTGTGCCTGTGCGCGGAGCGGCGCTTCTTATATCTGCGTCTCTTACATGCGGCTTGTCACTGTCGTCCTGATTGCCTTGCTGGCGCTCATTCAGTACCCCCTATGGTGGGGACACGGCGGCTGGCTGCGGGTGCACGAATTGCGTCAGCAACTCGACGACCAACTGCAGAAGAACGCGGACGAGAAGCTGCGCAACGAGCGCACCGCCGGCGAAGTGCAGGATCTGCAGAGCGGCACCGCGGCGATCGAGGAGCGTGCGCGCTACGAGATGGGCATGGTGAAGGATGGCGAAGTATTCGTGCAGTTCGTGTCGCCGAATGCACCTGCAGGACCGGTGAACACCACGCCGTCGAATACGTCGACGCGCGGCGCCGTGTCCGCGGCGCCGGTGCGGGTCGTGCCGAATCCGCAGTCGATCGCGAAGCCGTCGCGGCATCACGGCGGCGACAAGGGCAAGCCGGCGCATCACTGAGCGCGGTACGTCGAATCCATTGAAAAAGCGCGGGAAATGCCGCGCTTTTTTATTTCCTGCCGGTCGTCAATCGATCGGGCGACGCCCGTTCACCACCACCAGCCGGGGTAGCCGTAACCGACGCCCGTGCCCCAGCGATTGCCCCATCCGCCGTAGTAGCCGCCGTAGACCGTCACCGGCGGCGGCGAGTAATAGGCCCACGCGCGCGCGGCCGCTTCGGCCGCCATCGCGCTGTTCTGCTCGCGCAACACCTGCCGGTCGATCTCGTCGTAGCGCTTGCGTTCGGCGCTCGACAGCACGGGCGGCTGGCCGCCTGACGCACCCGGTTCCGGCAGGCGGCTCAGGATCGTGGCAGTCGGCGGCGGCATCGCGCAGCCGGCAAGCGCGAGCGTGCCGGCGGCCATACTCGTCAGGACGACGGTGCGGACGGTGCAAAAGGGGCGGCGATTCATGTGTTTCTCCTGCGGCGCGCCGACCGTGGAAAGCGGCTGGCGCCGAAGGCCGTGCCTCCGGCGCTCGAACCGCGCGTGCGGCGCTCGTGCGTCATTATGCGCCCGCGCCGTGCCGCTGGTGGGCACGGGCATGCGGCTCACGCGCGACTCAGTGACGCTGGTCGGTCGCGGGTGCGATGCCGGTTTCGACACCGGGCGCCGCGAACAGTTGCGCGACGTCGACCGGATCGAATTCGTAGCGCTGGTTGCAGAACTCGCAGTGGATCTCGACATGGCCACGCTCGACGATCACGCTGTCGACTTCCTCGCGACCGAGCATGCGCAGCATCGCACCGACCTTCTCGCGCGAGCACGAGCACTGGAAGCGCGTGCCGGCCGGTTCGAAGTGCTGCACGTTTTCCTGCCAGAACAGCCGGCGGAACACCACTTCCGGTTCGACCTCGAGCAGCTCCTTCGCGGACAGCGTGGCGCCGAGCGTGCACACGCGCTCCCACGTGTCGATATCGGTTTCGGCGTTGCGCGGCACGATGCCGCCGTCGCCCGGCAGCTTCTGCAGCAGCATCCCGACCGCGCGGTCGCGATCGGCCGCGAGCCACAACCGGGTGTCGAGCTGCTCCGAATGATGCATGTAGTGCTCGAGCACCTGCGACACCGATTCGAGCGGGCCGTCGACGCCGTTCAGCGGCACGATGCCCTGGTACGGCTGCTGGCCCGGCAGCTTGTCGGCCGGGTCGAGCGTGATCACGCAGCGGCCGTGGCCGCTCGCGTTGACGAGCGACGCGAAGCGCGTGTCGTCGCCGATCGTCTGCGCGGCGTCGCCGGCGAACTTCGCGGTGGCCCGCATCGACAGGTCGGACCCGCACTGGACGACCAGCATCTGGACCGGCCCGTCGCCGAAGATCTGCATGATCAGGGTGCCGTGAAATTTCAGGTTCGCGGACAGCAGCGCGCACGCGGCCATCATCTCGCCGAGCACCGTGCGCACGGGGGCGGGGTAGTCGCGGCGGGCGAGTACTTCCTGCCACGTGTTGCGCAGCGAAACGATCTCGCCGCGCACGGGCGCCGCATTGAACATGAATTTCTGTAACTGGTCGCTCACTCTTCTTCCTTGAAATCCGTGCGGATCACCCGATCCGCACGAGTTGCTCCTTGAAATGCGCGCGTCGCTCGACATACGTCTTCGCGTTCGCGCGCAGCCGCGCGACGTCTTCGGCCGACAGCTCGCGCACGACTTTCGCCGGTGCGCCGAGAATCAGCGAGTTGTCCGGGAACGTCTTGCCTTCCGTCACGACCGCGCCGGCACCGACCAGACAGTTGCGGCCGATGATCGCTCCATTCAAGACCACCGCCTGAATTCCGATCAGCGAACCCTCGCCGATCGTGCAGCCGTGCAGCATCGCCTGGTGCCCGATCGTCACGTTGTCGGCGATCGTCAGCGGAAAGCCCGGGTCGGTATGCAGGACCGCGCCTTCCTGGACGTTGCTGCCGGCGCCGACCGTAATCGTCTCGTTGTCGCCGCGAATCGTCGCGCCGAACCACACGCTCGCGTTTTCCTCGAGGACGACCTTGCCGATGATGGCTGCCGTATCGGCGACGAATACGCTTTCGTGGATCGTCGGGGCCGTATCGCCCAGCTTGTAGATCGTCACGGGGTCTCCTTGTCTCTTCGATGATGGGCGCCGGTAGAATGGCGCGTCCGGTTTGCCCGGCGCGTGGCGCCGCGGAACAAACGCATATTGTAAACCGTCGCGTGCCTGTGCTCCCGCATGCGTACGCAAGGTGTCCCCGTTTATGAGCATCGTGTCTTCTTCTTTCGGCCCGGCGCCCGCCTGTGTGCGCAGCGTGGCGCTCGACGCGCTGCGTATTGCCGAGCCGGCGGCCAAGGCCGCGCAGGTGCGCGTGCTGCACGATGCGCTGCGGGCCGGGCAGGCCGCGATCGCGCCGGCGCTTGAACTGCGCGAACCGGCCGGTCTGCCCGGGCGCCCGGCACGGCCGCCGCTCGTCGAGCCGCGCGAACTGCAGCGGCGCAGCATGCGGTCGCCGGAAGGGCGTGCCGTGCTGTTGCACGCGCTTGCCCATATCGAATTCAATGCGATCAACCTGGCGCTTGACGCGGTCTGGCGCTTCGCGGGCCTGCCGGACGCGTTCTACGCGGACTGGCTGAAGGTCGCGGCCGAGGAGGCCTATCACTTCACGCTGCTGTCCGACCGGCTCGCCGACGGATTCGGGCATGCGTACGGCGACTTTCCCGCGCACAACGGGCTGTGGGAGATGTGCGAGCGGACCCGGGACGACGTGCTCGCGCGCATGGCGCTCGTGCCGCGGACGCTCGAGGCCCGCGGGCTCGACGCGTCGCCGCCGATCCGCGCGCGGCTCGTGCAGGCGGGCGACGATGCGTCGGCCGCGATCCTCGACGTGATCCTGCGCGACGAAATCGGCCATGTCGCGATCGGCAACCGCTGGTTCCGTCATCTGTGCGACGCGGCCGGGCGCGATCCGGTGCCGACCTATCGGCAGCTCGCCGAGCAGTACCACGCACCGCGACTGCGCGGCCCGTTCAATTTCGATGCGCGGCGCGATGCCGGCTTCGACCAGGCCGAACTCGACGAACTGGCCGCGCAGGACGCGGCGGACGGACGCCCCGCGCATTAGCCGGATCGCGTTCGGCCGCGTCCGGACGGCCGCCGGCCGGCTCGCGCACCGGATCGATGCCATCTGCCGGCCGGCGCCGGAACGACCTCGCCGCTAGAGCGGTACCTCGATCGCGGGCCGCCGGAGCCGGGGCGCCGCTATAATCGAACGACCATTCTTTTTTTGAGCGGCTGCAATGACTGCCTCGAGTTCTGTTTCCGATTTCGTCACGGTGCGCGGCGTCCAGCTGCATGTGCGACGCTGGGGCCGGCCCGATGCGCCGACGCTGTTCATGCTGCACGGCTGGATGGACGTCGCGGCGTCGTTCCAGTTCGTCGTCGATGCGCTCGCGGGCGACTGGCAGGTGATCGCGCCCGATGCGCGCGGCTTCGGGCTGTCCGACTGGCCGGTCGCGCGGCAGGGCGGCGGCCACTATTGGTTCCACGAATACCTGGCTGATCTCGATGCGCTCGTCGACCGCTATGCGCCGACCGGCGAGGTGAATCTGGTCGGACACAGCATGGGCGCGAACGTCGTGTGCCTGTATGCCGGCGCGCGGCCGGAGCGCGTGCGGCGGGTGGTCGATCTCGAAGGGTTCGGGCTCGCGCCGGCCCGCGCCGAACAGGCGCCGCGCCGGCTGCGCGGCTGGCTCGACGAGTTGCGCCAGCCGCCCGCGCTGCGGCCGTACGCATCCCTCGACGACGTGGCGGCGCGCCTGATCAAGACCAATCCGCGGCTCGACCCGCGCCGCGCCGCGTTTCTCGCCGCGCACTGGTCGAAACGCGGCGACGACGGCCTCTACCACCTGCTGGCCGACGCGGCGCACAAGATGCCCGGCCCGCTGCTGTACCGGCTCGACGAAGTGATGGCGACCTGGAAACAGGTGCGCGCGAAGGTGCTGCACGTCGAGGCCGTCAATTCGCCGACGCTCGCTTACATCGCCGGCGACATCCCGCTGCCCGAATTCAAGGCGCGTTTCAACGCATTCCCGGACTGGCGCGAGAAGCTCATCGAGGATGCCGGGCACATGGTGCACCACGACCAGCCCGAGCAGATCGCGGCGCTGATCGAGGCGTTCTGCGCATAGGCGCGTGGCGCGGGCGGCACGGCGGCCGGGCGGCGCAATTGCGGCGTTGCAGTAGAATGAGGCCTTACCTGCGATGCCGATAATGAACGCCGATCTCCACTGCCATTCCAATGTTTCCGACGGGTTGCTGTCGCCTGCCGACGTCGCGCGCCGCGCGCATGCGGGCGGCGTGACCCTGTGGGCGCTGACCGATCACGACGAGATCGGCGGCCAGGCGGCGGCGCGCAGCGAGGCGGAAGCGCTCGGCATGCGCTACCTGAGCGGCGTCGAGATTTCGGTCACGTGGGCATCGCGCACCGTGCACATCGTCGGTCTGCACATCGATCCCGCCCATCCGGCGCTGGTCGACGGCCTGTACCGCACGCGCCACGGCCGCGCGGCGCGCGCGCTGGCGATCGCCGAGCAACTCGCGACGCTCGGCATTCCCGGCGCGTACGAAGGCGCGCTGAAATACGTGTCGAACCCGGACCTGATCTCGCGCACGCACTTCGCGCGCTTTCTCGTCGAAAACGGCCACGCCGAATCGACGTCGGACGTGTTCGATCGCCTGCTCGGCGACGGCAAGCCCGGCTTCGTCCCGCATCGCTGGGCGTCGCTGTCCGACGCGGTCGGCTGGATCCGCGCGGCGGGCGGCGAAGCGGTGGTCGCGCATCCGGGCCGCTATCGCTATACGCCGGTCGAATTCGACGCGTTCTTCGGCGAGTTCATCGATCTCGGCGGCCGCGCGATCGAGGTCATCACGGGCAGCCACACGCCCGACCAGTACCGCGAATACGCGGACGTTGCACGCCGCTTCGGCTTCGAAGTGTCGCGCGGCTCGGATTTCCATGCGCCGGGCGAGGGCCGCATCGAGCTCGGCAGCCTGCCGCCGTTGCCGCCCGACCTGACACCGATCTGGGAGCGCTGGCTCTGACGCCGGGCGGCTTCGGGCCGCCCGCGTTGCCGCCGATACGTGCATCCGACTTCTCCCTCTTTACGTGTCCCCATGTCCCAGTTCTTCAGGATTCATCCGGATAATCCGCAGCCGCGCCTGATCAAGCAGGCGGTGGAGATCGTCAACAAGGGCGGCGTGATCGCGATGCCGACCGATTCGAGCTATGCGCTCGCGTGCCATCTCGACGACAAGGATGCGGTCGAGCGCGTGCGCCGGATTCGCGGCCTCGACGAGAAGCAGCACCTGTCGCTGCTCGTGCGCGACCTGTCGGAGCTCGCCAACTTCGCGATGGTCGACAACCGCCAGTACCGGCAGATCAAGTCGGTGACGCCGGGCCCGTACGTGTTCATCCTGCAGGCGACGAAGGAAGTGCCGCGCCGGCTGTCGCACCCGTCGCGCAAGACGATCGGGCTGCGCGTGCCCGATCATGCGATCACGCTCGCGCTGCTGGAGTCGCTCGGCCAGCCGCTGCTCGGCACGACGCTGATCCTGCCGCCGGACGACGAACCGCTGAACGATCCGGAGGAAATCCGCACGCGCCTCGAGAAACAGGTCGACCTCGTGATCGACGGCGGCGCGTGCCCGCGCGAACCGTCGACGGTGATCGACCTGACCGGCGACGCGCCCGAACTCATCCGCGCGGGGCGCGGCGCGCTCGAACCGTTCGGCCTCTCGGCCGCATGAGCGCGCCGTTCATTTTTGCGCGAGTGCGCTTGTTACAATAACGCGATATGGATGCTTCCCTGATACAGACCATCGCCGTCTACGCGTTGCCCGTGATCTTCGCGATCACGCTGCACGAGGCCGCGCATGGCTACGCTGCACGCCTGCTCGGCGACAACACCGCGTACGCGATGGGGCGCGTGTCGTTCAATCCGATGCGCCACATCGACCCGCTCGGCACGATTGCCATTCCGCTCGCGATGTACTTCCTGACCGGCGGCGCGTTCCTGTTCGGCTATGCGAAGCCGGTGCCGGTATCGTTCGGCAACCTGCGCAATCCGCGCTGGGGCAGCCTGTGGGTCGCGCTCGCGGGCCCGGCCTGCAACTTCGTGCAGGCGCTTGTCTGGGGCCTGCTGACGCTCGTGCTGCCGGCCGTCGGCGTCGACGAGCCGTTCTTCACGCGGATGGCGTTCGCCGGCGTCAGCGCGAACCTCGTGCTCGGCGTGCTGAACCTGTTTCCGCTGCCGCCGCTCGACGGCGGCCGCATCCTGGCGGCGCTGCTGCCGACCAGGCAATCGATCGCGCTGTCGCGCATCGAGCCGTACGGTTTCATCATCGTCCTCGTGCTCGTCACGACGGGCGTGCTGACGAACTTCTGGCTGCGTCCGCTCGTCAATGTCGGCTACGCCGTCCTGAGCGCCATCCTGTCCCCCTTCGCCTCGCTTTTCTAACGACAATCATGTTCCCAGAACGTATTTTCTCCGGCATGCGACCCACCGGGTCGCTGCACCTCGGTCATTACCACGGCGTGCTGAAAAACTGGGTGAAGCTGCAGTCCGAGTACCCGTGCTTCTTCTGCGTCGTCGACTGGCATGCGCTGACGACGCACTACGAGACGCCCGAGGTCATCGAGAAGAACGTGTGGGACGTGCTGATCGACTGGCTCGCGTCCGGCATCGATCCCGCGCAGGCGACACTGTTCATCCAGAGCAAGGTGCCCGAGCATGCGGAACTCGCGCTGCTGCTCGGCATGAGCACGCCGCTCGGCTGGCTCGAACGCGTGCCGACCTACAAGGAGCAGATGGAGAAGCTGAAGGACAAGGATCTGTCCACCTACGGCTTCCTCGGCTACCCGGTGCTGATGGCGGCCGACATCCTGTTGTATCGCGGCTCGCTCGTGCCGGTCGGCGAGGACCAGGTGCCGCACGTCGAGATGACGCGCGAGATCGCGCGCCGCTTCAACTACCTGTACGGCCGCGAGCCCGGTTTCGAGGAGAAGGCGCTCGACGCCGCGAAGAAGCTCGGCGGCAAGCGTGCGAAGCTCTATCACGAGCTGCGCAACGCGTATCAGCAGGAAGGCGACGACGAGGCGCTCGAACAGGCGCGCGCGATGCTGCAGGAATCGCAAAGCCTGTCGATGAGCGACCGCGAGCGCCTGTTCGGCTATCTCGAAGGCGCGCGCAAGATCATCCTGGTCGAGCCGCAGGCGCTGCTGACCGAAGCGTCGCGGATGCCGGGCCTCGACGGGCAGAAGATGTCCAAGTCGTACGGCAACACGATCGGCCTGCGTGAAGACGCCGACACGATCACGAAGAAGGTCCGCACGATGCCGACCGATCCCGCCCGCGTGCGCCGCACCGATCCGGGCGATCCCGACAAGTGCCCGGTGTGGCAGCTTCACCAGGTCTACACGGACGAAGCGACGCACGAGTGGGTGCAGAAGGGCTGCCGTTCGGCGGGTATCGGCTGCCTCGACTGCAAGCAGCCGGTCGTCGAAGGCATCCTGCGCGAACAGCAGCCGATGCTCGAGCGCGCGCAGAAGTACATGGACGATCCGTCGCTGCTGCGTGCGATCGTCGCGGACGGTTGCGACAAGGCGCGCAAGTACGCGACGGAAACGATGCGCGACGTGCGCGACGCGATGGGCCTGTCGTACAACTGATCCGGCGCATGAGCGAATCCGTCATCGCCGCTGCGGGCGGCCACGTCGGCCAGGCCGAGCCGTCGCGCTGGGTCGCGCAATGGGCGCGGCTCGTGCCGGCCGGCGGCGCGGTGCTCGACGTCGCCGCGGGCGGCGGCCGCCATGCGCGCGGGTTCGCGTCGCGCGGGCATCCGGTCGTCGCGCTCGATCGCGATCCGGCCGCGCTGGCCGCATTGCGCGCGATTCCCGGTGTTGATGCCCGAGAGGCCGATCTCGAGGGCGCGCCGTGGCCGCTGCCGGCCGGCGAGCAGTACGCGGCCGTGATCATCACGAACTACCTGCATCGTCCGCTCTGGCCCCATCTGCTCGATGCGGTGGCGCCGGGCGGCGTGCTGATCTACGAAACCTTCGCGCAAGGAAACGAAACGGTCGGAAAACCGTCCAACCCCGCGTTCCTGCTCGCCCCGGGCGAGTTGCTGGACGCCGTGCACGGCCGCCTGCGGGTGGTCGCGTACGAGGACGGTTTCATCGCCGCGCCGCGCGAGGCATTCGTCCAGCGTCTTAGCGCAGTGCGCGAGGGCGCGACCCCGAAGGCGGGGGCGGGAATTCCACGTTACGAACTGCCCGGCTAATCCGCTACAATCTCAATGTTTACCGGTACATACTCAATCGCGTTTCATGGCTAACGGCACCCAAGACGGCATTCAAATCCGCGGCAGCATCCCCGCGATCGTCACCCCGATGCTCGAAGACGGCAGTCTCGATCTGCCGGCGTTTCGCAAACTGGTCGACTGGCACATCGCGGAAGGCACCGATGCGCTGGTCGTCGTCGGTACGAGCGGCGAGTCGGCAACGCTCAGCGTCGAAGAGCACATCCTGATGATCCGCACGGCGGTCGAGCATGCGGCGAAACGCATCCCGATCATCGCGGGCGCCGGCGGCAATTCGACCGCCGAGGCGATCGAGCTGACGAAGCACGCGAAGGCCGTCGGTGCGGACGCGACGCTGCAGGTCGTGCCGTACTACAACAAGCCGACGCAGGAAGGCATGTACCGCCACTTCCGGACGATCGCCGAAGCGGTCGACCTGCCGGTGATCCTGTACAACGTGCCGGGCCGCACGGTCGCGGACATGGCGCACGAGACGACGCTGCGCCTCGCGCAGGTGCCGGGCATCATCGGCGTGAAGGAAGCGACCGGCAACATCGATCGCGCCGCGCACCTGATCAAGGCCGCGCCGAAGCATTTCGCGATCTACAGCGGCGACGATCCGACCGCGATCGCGCTGATGCTGCTCGGCGGCCACGGCAACATCTCGGTGACCGCGAACGTCGCGCCGCGCGCGATGAGCGAGCTGTGCCGCGCGGCGTTGGCCGGCGACGTCGCAACGGCGCGCGAACTGCACATGAAGCTGCTGTCGCTGCACAAGAATCTGTTCATCGAAGCGAACCCGATCCCGGTGAAGTGGGCGCTGCAGGCAATGGGCAAGATGCAGGGCGGCATCCGGCTGCCGCTCACGGCGCTCGACGAGCGCTGCCACGATGCCGTGCGTTCGGCCCTCGTCGAGGCCGGCGTGCTCGCCTGATGCCGACGCGGCCGCGTCCTGCGGCCGCCGGCTCGACCCCTGATCAACCCGCACCGGCCGGCTCCGTCCGGCGCCGCTCCTGACGAGCGTTCTAGCAAGACGAAGGATTTCATGAAACGTTTCGCCATTTCCTCTCGCGCCATCCAGTTGTCGGTGGTGGCGCTGGCGCTGGGCGCGCTCGCTGGCTGCGATACGCTGAACGACTACCTGGCCCCCGACCGGGTCAACTACAAGAACACCGGCTCGGCGCCGCCGCTCGCGGTGCCGAGCGACCTGAAGCCGGTGCAGACGACGCAGCAGTTCGTCGCGCCACCGACCAACGCAGGACTCGGCACGCTGCCGCCGCGGGCCACGACGCAAGCGGGCAACGCGACCGACGGCATCCCGAGCGCGCAGGATCCGCTCGGCATGCACATCGAGCGCGACGGCGATCGCCGCTGGCTCGTCGTCGACGGCCGCACGCCCGAGCAGCTGTGGCCGATCCTGAAGGAGTTCTGGCAGGAGAACGGCTTCTCGCTGAAGACCGATGCGCCGTCGACGGGCATCATGGCCACCGACTGGGCCGAGAACCGCGCGAACATTCCGGACGACTGGTTCCGCCGCACGATCGGCCGGGTCATCGATTTCGCGTACTCGTCGGGCACGCGCGACCGCTTCCGCACGCTTGTGAACCGGACGTCGGACGGCAACACCGACATCTCGATCACGCATAGCGCGATGGAAGAAATGATGGTCGGCCCGCAGGGCGGCACGTCGTCGCGCTGGGAGGAGCGTCCGCGCAACCCGGTGCTCGAAGCCGTGTTCCTGTCGAAGCTGATGCAGAAGTTCGGCCTGACCGACGCGCAGGCGAAGCAGTTGCTGACCGATGCGCGCCCGGCGACGGCGCCGGCGCAGGTCAGCGACACGAGCGGCGGCGCGGCGACGCTGCAACTGGCCGAGTCGTTCGATCGCGCGTGGCTGCGCGTGGGCCTGGCGCTCGACCGGACCAACTTCACGGTCGACAATCGCGACCGCGAGAAGGGCGTCTATACCGTACGCTATGCGAATTCGATGGAAGAGCTCAAGCGTGACGGCCTGTTCGGCAAGCTGTTCTACGGCGGCCCGTCGGCAGCCAAGCCCGGCAAGGAATACCTGATCAACGTGCGCGCGGCAGGCGCCAGCGGCACGCAGGTGGCGGTGATCGGCGCGAACGGCCAAGTCGACAACTCGTCGGACGCGCAGCGGATCATTTCGCTGCTGCACGCGCAACTGAACTGAGCGCGTGCGATTCGCCAGCCTCGGAAGCGGCAGCGAAGGCAACGCGCTGGTCGTCGAGGCCTCGAGCGGCACGACGACCACCCGCGTGCTGCTCGACTGCGGCTTTTCCGCCAAGGAGGTCGAGCGCCGGCTCGGCCGACTGAATCTCTGCATCGCCGATCTCGATGCGATCCTCATTACCCACGAACACAGCGACCACGTCGGCAGTGCGCTGACGCTCGCGCGCCGCGCGTCGCTGCCGCTCTACATGAGCTGGGGCACCGCGCGCGCGGTGGGCGCGGACGAGGCCGATGTCGATCTCCACGTGCTGTGGGGCGACGAGACGGCCGCGATACGCGATCTGGCCGTGATGCCCTATACGGTCCCGCACGATGCGCGGGAACCGCTCCAGTTCGTGTTCATGGACGGAAACCGCCGGCTCGGCGTGCTGACGGACGTCGGGATGGCTACGCCGCACATCACGGCCGTCCTGAGCGGCTGTGACGCGCTGGTGCTTGAATCCAACCACGATACCGCGATGCTGGCCGCGAGCCGCTATCCGCAGTCGCTGAAGGCGCGGATCGGCGGCAACCACGGCCACCTGAGCAACGACGCGGCGGCCGACATCCTCGCGTCGCTCGAACGCAGCCGTCTCCAGCATCTGGTCGCGGCCCATCTGAGCCAGCAGAACAACCTGCCGGAACTGGCCCGCCAGGCGTTTGGCGGCGTACTCGGGACGGACGGGGAGGACGTGGTCGTGGCCTCGCAGGACGCGGGCTTCGGCTGGCTGATGCTCGGATGAGCGGGGCAGGGCCGCTGCGGCGGCCCGAAGCGGCTGCCGGGCGCTCGATTCGAAAGCGGCAGACGTAAAAAAACCGGCCCTCGGGCCGGTTTTTTTCAGCTGATGCTGAAGGCTTACTGGCTTGCGCCCGAAGCCGGAGCAGCCGTCGCTGCCGAAGCAGCCGACGCCACTGCAGCAGCAGCGTCGCTCGCAGCAGCCGAAGCCGACGAAGCAGCAGCCGAAGCGTCGCTCGCAGCACCAGCAACTGCCGAAGCAGCCGACGAAGCAGCAGCCGATGCGTCGCTAGCAGCCGACGAAGCAGCTTGATCAGCGCTCTTGTTGCAAGCAGCCAGTGCAACAGCAGCCAACAGGGAAGCTACGAGGAGGGATTTCTTCATGATCACGTCCTTTTATGGTTAAAGGTAAGCAACAGCGCGAAACAATACCGGTAATGTGCTCCAACACCGACCTGGGCCGCTGGTGGAGATGCACTTCTTAGAGCGTGAATCTTCCCTACGGCTTGGGCGGAAATTATATGCACTTTCCTATCGACCGTCGACAAATGCGGGGTCAATACGTTGTCTTTCCCATACAGAATTTGATCTGCATGGGCATACGGGGCGACTCACACTAATTCCGGCTTCCGACCCGTATCCAGCCCGCACGATACCACTCGTGCAACAAGGCTGTCATCGAGGGACCCCGGGATAGTGTTACAAACCGTTTCGCCTCCATCTGGCGTTGATTGGCCAGTTCGGGCAGCCATTCCTCGGCTTGCTCGAGCGGACCTTCCTCGCCATTAATGAAGTACGAGCGCGCGTTATACATCAATGCGGCCCTTCTGTCGAGACGCACGCCACGGCGTGATGCCTGCGTAACGAACGCGGCCTCGGACAGCGGACGCTCGGGCGGGTCGAAAACGACGTTCGATTTGGGCTCGCTCAGGTAGCAGCCGAGGAATTCGGCGACGTCGCGCTTGCGCCAGCGGATCGCGTCGACGATCTCGGCGACACGGTCGACCATCGCCGGCGGCAACTGCGCGGGCGCGTCGACGGCCGGCTGCTTCGGATCGCGGTAGAGGTCGTCGCCGCCCGCGTCGCGCAGGCCGCCGCGCTCCGCGAGGTAATACAGGAACTGGGCGCCCAGCTCGCCGGCGGACGGGGCCCGAAAGCCGATCGAGCAGGTCATGCACTCGCCTTCGGCGACGCCGTCGTGCGCGATGTGCGGCGGCAGGTACAGCATATCGCCGGGTTCCAGCACCCATTCGTCGCTCGGCTCGAAGTTCTCGAGGATCTTCAGCGGCACGTCCGGCTGCAGCGACAGGTCCTTCTGCGCGCCGACCCGCCAGCGGCGCCGGCCTTCGACCTGCAGCAGGAAGACGTCGTACGAATCGAAGTGCGGGCCGACGCCGCCGCCGTCCGTCGCATACGAGATCATCAGGTCGTCCAGCCGCGCGTCGGGGATGAAGCGGAAGCGGTCGAGCAGCGCACGGGCCGCGTCGACGTGCAGGTCGAGCCCCTGCACGAGCAAGGTCCAGGATTTGCGCGTGACGGCAGGCAGCGAGTCGGGCTCGAACGGACCGTGCGACAGTTGCCACTTGTTACGAAAATGGGTGATCAATCGCGATTCGGCGTCATAGTCGGCGGCGAGTTCGAACAATGCATCGCGCGTGACCGGCGACGCGACGCCGGGGATCGCCTGGCGGATCAGCAGCGGCTTCTTTTGCCAGTAGCCGCGCATGAATTGCGCCGGCGTCAGGCCGCCGAGCAGCGGCGTGGGAAGATCGGAAGGCGGCGCGCCGAGCGGGGCGGCAGCGGCATCCCGCGGTTCGGCTTGAGACCGGTTGCGCATCGTATAATGAGTTTTGTATTTGGGAGAATTGGATGAAAATCGCAAAAAACACCGTCGTGTCGGTCACCTACAAGCTGTCGGACGCACAGGGCAATCTGATCGAGGAAAGCGACGAGCCGATGGTCTATCTGCACGGCGGCTATGATGGCACGTTCCCCAAGATCGAGGAACAGCTCGACGGCCACGAGGCGGGCTACCAGGCGCAGATCCAGCTCGAGCCGGAAGATGCGTTCGGCGACTACGATCCCGAACTCGTGAAGATCGAGCCGCGCGACCGTTTTCCCGAGCCGCTCGAAGTGGGCATGCAGTTCGAAGGCACGCCGGAAGACGGTGACGAGGAAGCCGACTCGCTGATCTATACGGTCACCGATATCGCCGAAGACAAGGTCGTGCTCGACGGCAATCACCCGCTGGCGGGCATGGCGCTGCGTTTCGCGCTGACCGTGAAGGACGTTCGCGAAGCCACCGAAGACGAAATCGAGCACGAGCACGCGCATGGCGCGGAAGGGCTCGAGATCGTCGACGAGGATGACGACGAAGACGGCGAAGCGCCGTCAGGGCGTACGCTGCACTGAGCTTGCCGGCAGGCCCGGCGCCGGCCCCGATGCGGGGGATGGTGCCGGCCACGACGCGCCGCCCGGTGCGGCGCCGTCGCCCTGCAGCGGCGGCGCGACCGACGACGCGTCGGGCAGCGCCGGCAGCGCGGGAATTTCCGGCATCTGCGGCAGCGGCACGTCGTCGCGCGGCGCGAGCGGCAGCGTGGGCGGCACCGGCAGGTTCTTCGGCACCTCCTGCAGGCTCACGTTGAAGATCGTCTGCCGCGCCGGCGAGACGCTGACCTTCACCCACTGATTCGCCGGATGGCGCGGTCCGATCGCGACGCGCGTCACGTTTCCTACCAGCTCACCGTCGTCGCCATGCAGCGGACGGTCGATCAGAAAGCCGTTCGCCAGCGGTTCGCCGCTCGCGTGCATCACCAGGATCGGGCCGCGGAACGTCGCCGCCGCCTTCACCAGCGTTCGTTTCAGCTCACGGAAGCCGTCGCGCACGCGCGGCCGGTTGAAACGCAGCCACGCGAAGCGCTCCGAGCGTTCATAGCGTTCGAACTGCGGATCGCCTTCGAAAATCACGACCATCGCGCGTGCTTCGCGCCGCTTCGCATATTCGGCCGCGTGGTCGATCCAGAAGCCGTTCGCGACGATGCGATCCTCGAATTCGCCGTTGCGCCCGCCCGCCGTCAAATAATGGTTGTTCGGCGCCGGCGCATTGAGTGCGACGTAGACGATGTCGTCGCGCATCCAGCGTGCGTTTTCGCGATACGGCCGGAACCGTGCGACTTCGCTCTCCCGCGTAATCTGCAGCGCGCCGGGATCGGGCAGCGCCGCGTCGGCGAGCAGCGTCTGCCGCAGGAAATCGAGCCGCTCGACCGGGTCGTAGCCGCCGCCGGCCGCGGTGCTGCACGCGATCCAGTCGTCGTGGCCGGGAATGAACACGAGCGGCACGCGCGCCGAATCCAGGATCGCGCCGCGCTGCGCATACAGCGTGTCGCGGCATGCTTCCTTCGAGCCTTTGAGATCGCCTGCGTAGACGACGAACGCGAGGTTGCGCTCGCGTGCGATCGCATCGAGCAGCCGCTGTGCGGCCGGTTCGTCCGCCGGGACGTTGATGACGCCCGACACGACCGCGAACGAGTAGGGCGCCGCGCTGCGCTTGGGCGGCGCGGCCAGCGCAGCGGCCTGCGCCAGCGCAAGGACCGCCGCGACCAGCGCGGCGGCGGCGCGGGCCGGCAGGCCGCGCGCAACGCGCTTACGCGTGCCCGTCGGCATCGTGCGACCGGACCAGCGTACGCAGTTCGTACAGCAGGTCGAGCGCCTCGCGCGGCTTGAGATCGTCGGGATCGATGTCGCGCAGTTTTTCGAGCGCCGGATGCGGCGTGTCGGGCAGCGCCGGCGCGTCCGCGCATTCGAGATCGTCTACGGCCGCCGGCGGCGCGCTGAAAAGATCGAGTTGCGGCGTGTGCTGGGATGCCGACTGCTGTTCGAGATACGCGAGGTGCTTGCGCGCGGCGCGGATCACCGACGCCGGAACGCCCGCGAGCTGCGCGACCTGTAGGCCGTAGCTCTGGTTCGCCGGGCCTTCGTTGACCGCGTGCAGGAACACGATCCCGTGGCCGTGCTCGACGGCCGACAGGTGGACGTTGGCCGCTTGCGGGAATTCGGCCGGCAGTTGCGTCAGTTCGAAGTAGTGCGTCGCGAACAGCGTGTAGCACGCGTTGTGCGCGAGCAGGTGGCGCGCGATGGCCCACGCGAGCGCGAGGCCGTCGAAGGTCGACGTGCCGCGGCCGATCTCGTCCATCAGCACGAGGCTTTGCGGCGTCGCGTCGTTGAGGATCGCCGCGGCTTCGGTCATCTCGACCATGAAGGTCGAGCGGCCGCCCGCGAGATCGTCGGCCGCGCCGATGCGCGTGAAGATCCGGTCGATCGGGCCGAAGCACGCCGACTTCGCCGGCACGTAGCTGCCGACGTACGCCATCAGCGCAATCAGCGCGGTCTGTCGCATGAACGTCGACTTACCGCCCATGTTCGGGCCGGTGATCAGCAGCAGCTTGCGCTCGGCGCCGAACCGGCAGTCGTTCGCGATGAACTGCTCGACCTGCGCTTCGACGACCGGATGGCGACCCTGCTCGATTTCGATGCCGATCTCGTCGGTGAAGGTCGGCGCGACCCAGTCGAGCGCGCGTGCGCGTTCGGCGAAGGCCGCCAGCAGGTCGAGCTCGGCGAGGGCCGACGCGACGCGCTGGCATTCGGGGATGAACGGCAGCAGCGCCTGCAGCACCGAGTCGTACAGCGCGCGCTCGCGGGCCAATGCGCGTTCCTGCGCGGACAGCGCCTTGTCCTCGAAGGTCTTCAGTTCCGGCGTGATGTAGCGCTCGGCGTTCTTCAGCGTCTGGCGGCGGCGGTAATCGTCGGGCACCTTGTCGGTCTGGCCGCGCGTGACCTCGATGTAGAACCCGTGCACCTTGTTGTATTCGACGCGCAGGTTCGCGATGCCGGTGCGCGCGCGCTCGCGCGCTTCGAGATCGATCAGGAACTGCCCGCAGTTCTCCGAAATGTCGCGCAACTCGTCGAGCTCGGCATCGTAGCCGCGCGCGATCACGCCGCCGTCGCGCACCATCGCGGCCGGCTCGGTGGCGATCGCGCTCGTCAGCAGGTCGAGGCATTCGGCGGGCGGCGCGAGCGCCGCGTCGACGCGCGCGAGCGCATCCGCGTTCGCGACGATCGCGCCGATGCGCTCGCGCAGCGCCGGCAGCGCGGCGAACGTGTCGCGCAGGCTCGACAGGTCGCGCGGGCGAGCGGACAGCAGCGCGAGCCGCCCGGTGATCCGTTCGACGTCGGCGATTTGGCGCAGCGCGCTGCGCAGCGCATCGAGGCTTGCGTTGGCCGGCGCATCGAGCAGCGCGCCGATCGCCTGCTGGCGCGACTGCGCGGCGACCGACGCGCGCGGCGGGTGATGCAGCCAGTGACGCAGCAGGCGGCTGCCCATCGTCGTGCAGCAGGTGTCGAGCAGCGAATACAGCGTGGGCGACTCGGTGCCGCGCAGCGTCTCGGTCAGTTCGAGATTGCGGCGCGTGGCCGGATCGAGCCCGATGTATTCGGTTTCGTTCTCGACCTTCAGGCTGCGCACGTGCCGCAGTTGCTGGCCTTGCGTGGCCGCTGCGTAGAGCAGCAGCGCGCCGGCCGCACCGCACGCGCTCGTCAGCGAATGCGCGCCGAAACCGTCGAGACTCGCGACGTCGAGCTGGTCGCACAGACGCTGCGTGCCCGACGCGATGTCGAAGTGCCAGGCCGGCATGCGCTTGCTTGCGCCTGCGCCGGCGGGAAGGGCGTCGGTCGCGCCGTCCGGCGTCAGGATTTCGGCCGGCCGGATGCGCTCGAGCGCGGCGGCGAGCTGTTCGGGCTCGATCTCGGCGAGCCGCAACGCACCGCTCGCGAGGTTCAGCCACGCGAGGCCGATATTGACCGCGACGCCGCGCTTGTTGTGGCCGGTGCACATCGCGAGCAGGTAGACGTCGTTCTTGTCGGACAGCAGCGCGGCATCGGTCAGCGTGCCGGGCGTGACGACGCGCACGACCTTGCGCTCGACCGGGCCCTTCGACGTGGCTGGATCGCCGATCTGCTCGCAGATCGCGACCGATTCGCCCATCTTCACGAGCTTCGCCAGATACTGCTCGACCGCGTGATGCGGGACGCCGGCCATCTTGATCGGCGTGCCGGCCGACGCACCGCGCTGCGTGAGGGTCAGGTCGAGCAGGCGTGCCGCTTTTTCCGCATCCTCGAAGAACAGCTCGTAGAAGTCGCCCATCCGGTAGAAGACGAGCGTGTCCGGATGATCGGCCTTGATGCGCAGGTACTGCTGCATCATCGGGGTGTGGCCTGCGAAGGCTTCGGGCGACAGCGTGGTCATAGGTCAGGCATGAAGTTGTTGCTTGGGTTGCCCGAGTTTACCAGTGGCTTCGACGCGAACGTGCGAAGTTGGCCGTTTGGTCGATTGCCGGCGGCGCCGTGCAGCGGCAACCGACCTCGAGCGCTGGCTCACGATCGTCGGCCATCAGGCGCCGACGAAAGGGCGCATGGCCGGCAGCCGCGCGCGCTTTCACCATTCCCGATCGAAAGCGTTGCCACGCGCGCGGCAGGGCGGCGGCGCCCGGCTTGCGAGCCTGCGCGCGCCCACCCCGTACCGTCGATCAGGACGCGTGCGCCGACGTCAGGCTGAGCGCCACCGCCTGCGCGACTTCGATGCCGTCGATCGCGGCCGAATAGATGCCGCCCGCATACCCGGCGCCTTCGCCGGCCGGATACAGGCCTTCGACGTTCATGCTCTGGTAGTCGTCCTTGCGTCGAATCCGGATCGGCGACGACGTGCGCGTCTCCACGCCGGTGAGCACGGCGTCGTGCATCGCGAAGCCGGCGATCTTCTTGTCGATCTCCGGCAGCGCTTCGCGGATCGCTTCGATCACGTAGTCCGGCAGGGCGGTGCCGAGATCGGTCGGATTCACGCCGGGCTTGTACGAAGGCTCCACGGCGCCCAGCGACGTCGATGGCCGGCCCGCGATGAAATCGCCGACCAACTGGCCCGGCGCGCGGTAATCGCCGCCGCCGAGTTCGAACGCGCGTTCTTCCCATTTGCGCTGGAACGCGATGCCCGCGAGCGGGCCGCCCGGATAGTCGTCCGGCGTGATGCCGACGACGATGCCCGCGTTCGCATTGCGCTCGGCGCGCGAATACTGGCTCATCCCGTTGGTGACCACGCGGCCCGGCTCCGAGGTCGCGGCGACCACCGTGCCGCCCGGGCACATGCAGAAGCTGTAGACCGCGCGCCCGTTGCTTGCGTGGTGGACCACCTTGTAGTCGGCCGCGCCGAGTTGCTTGTGGCCCGCGAACTTGCCGAAGCGGCTGCGATCGATCAACCCCTGCGGATGCTCGATGCGGAAACCCAGCGAGAACGGCTTGGCTTCGATGTAGACGCCGCGGTCGTGCAGCATCTGGAACGTGTCGCGCGCGCTGTGGCCCACGGCCAGCACCACGCGGTCGCACCGCAGCGTTTCCCCGTTGGACAGCTTGAGCGCGCGCACCTTGCCCTGGTCGATTTCGATGTCGTCGACGCGGGTTTCGAAACGCACTTCGCCGCCGAGCTCGTGGATCGAAGCGCGCATTTTTTCCACCATGCTGACGAGGCGGAACGTGCCGATGTGCGGGCGGCTCAGATACAGGATGTCCTCCGGTGCGCCGGCCTTGACGAATTCGTCCAGCACCTTGCGGCCATAGTGGTTCGGATCCTTGATCTGGCTGTACAGCTTGCCGTCGGAAAACGTCCCCGCGCCGCCTTCGCCGAACTGCACGTTGGATTCGGGATTGAGCACGCTCTTGCGCCACAGGCCGAAGGTGTCCTTGGTGCGCTCGCGCACGGCCTTGCCGCGTTCGAGGATGATCGGACGGAACCCCATCTGCGCGAGGATCAGCCCCGCGAACAGCCCGCACGGCCCCATGCCGATGACGACCGGGCGCAGGAAATCGGCGTGTTCGGGCGCCTTCGTGACGAAGTGGTACGCCATGTCGGGCGTCACGCCGCAATTCGGCTTGCCGGCGATGCGCTCGAGCGCGGCCGCTTCGTCATTGACTTCGATATCGACGATATACGTGAGCTTGATGTCGGCGCGCTTGCGCGCGTCGTGCGCGCGGCGGAACACGGTGTAACGGAGCAGCCCGTCTGGTGCCACGCCAAGCTCCGCGAGGCGCGCGCGAATCGCGGCCTCGAGCGCGCTCTCGGGGTGGTCGAGGGGGAGTTTAATTTCGCTTAGCCGTAACATGATGACTCGGATGCGATTGCCACGGCGCCGTGGCGATGTTGATACAGGCGGGGCCGGCACGCCTACGGCGTGCTTCGCCGCGCGGGCATGCCGGACGCAAACCCTACGCTGTCGTCGCGGGACAAGCGGTGCGAGCGGCAGTACGCCGGCTCGAACGCGCAACTCGAGCAACTTCAGGATAGGCGCACGAAGCGGCCCGCGTACACGGAAGATTGTCCCGCGTGTCGGGCGATCGGCGCGCCATCACGACGATGTCGCGCGAGCGGCTTGCGCGAGAGCCGCGCCACGCGGGCGCGGCCCGGGCTTACTCCGCTGCCGGATGCATGCGGCTGTAGCGGTTCAGGATCGGAATCATTTGCGCGTAGATCTTCGGGTTCGCGGCGACGATTTCATGGCGATGCAGGAAATCGGCGTCGCCCGTGTAGTTGCCGACGAGGCCGCCGGCCTCGGTGATCAGCAGGCTGCCCGCGGCCATGTCCCACACGTTGATGCCTTGCTCGAAGAACGCGTCGAGGCGGCCGGCCGCGACGTTCGCGAGGTCGAGCGCCGCCGCGCCCGGGCGGCGCAGGCCCGTGCAGGCCTGCGTCATTTCGGTGAAGAGGCGCGCGTACGCGTCGAGGCCGTCCTTCTCGCGGAACGGGAAGCCCGTGCCGACCAGCGCGTCCGACAGGCGGTCGCGGCGGCCCACGCGGATGCGGCGGTCGTTCAGGTACGCGCCGCGGCCGCGGGTGGCCGTGAACAGGTCGTTCTTGTTCGGATCGTAGACGACGGCCTGCGTGACGACGCCCTTGTGCTCGAGCGCGATCGATACGCAGTAGTACGGGAAGCCGTGGATGAAGTTGGTCGTGCCGTCGAGCGGATCGATGATCCACTTGAATTCGGATTCGTTCTCCGATTCGCCCGATTCCTCCGCGAGGATCGCGTGGTCGGGGTAGGCGGTCTTCAGCGTCTCGATGATCGCGTCTTCGGCGGCCTTGTCCACTTCGGTGACGAAGTCGTTCTGCTGCTTCTTGCGGATCTCGATCAGGTCGAGATCGAGGGACGCGCGATTGATGATCTGTCCGGCGCGGCGCGCAGCCTTGACAGCAATGTTGAGCATGGGATGCATGAGCCTGGATCCTGTAGCCGGCGGCACGGGCCGCCACGAAGTGGGACAACCGCCCGGAACGGCGCAAGCGTGCCGGGGCGAGGTGAGACGCGAATTGACAAAGAGCGGGGTACGACCCGCGCTGCGCCGAGCGCAACGCGTAAGGGCATGATTTTACCCGATTTTCGGCGGTTTCAGGCGACCGGCATGCGGGGAAACCCCACTGGCCGTCCGGACGAGTGGGTTTGCGCGGGCGATGGCGATACCATACGGCCATTCTGATGAACCGAGTCGTATCGTAGTGGAAACCCCGCAGAACACCGCCGCGCCGTCCGAATCGGGCGCGGCCTCGTCCGCGCCGCCGTCCGGCGGCTTCACGTCCACCCGCTTCGTGCTCGTCGAGCCGAGCCATCCCGGCAACGTCGGGGCGGCGGCCCGCGCGCTGAAGACGATGGGCTTCTCGCGTCTCGTGCTGGTCGCGCCGCGCGTGCCGCACGTGCAGAGCGACCCCGAGGCGATCGCGATGGCCAGCGGCGCGGACGACGTCCTCGCGTCCGCGCACGTCGTGCCGACGCTCGGCGAAGCGCTGTCCGGCGTGCACTGGTCGATCGCGCTGACCGCGCGCACGCGCGAATACGGACCGCCGCGCCTCGCGCCGCGCGCGGCCGCCGCGCAGGCGAGCGCGCAGGTCGGCGTGGGCGACATCGCGCTCGTGTTCGGCAACGAGCGCACCGGTCTCGCGAACGAGCATGTCGACCAGTGCAGCGCGCTCGCGCATATTCCGGCCAACCCGGCCTACAGTTCGCTGAATCTTGCGCAGGCCGTGCAGGTGCTCGCGTACGAGTTGCGCGTCGCGTTTCTCGAACAGGCGAGCGAGCCGTCGGCGCAGCCGCCGGCCGAAGCCGGCACGCTCGCGCAGAGCGACGAGATCGAGCGCATGTACGTGCACCTCGAGAACGCGTTGATCGCGCTCGACTTCCTCGATCCGCGCAATCCGAAGAAGCTGATGCCGCGGCTGCGGCGCCTGTTTGCGCGCACGGGCCTCGAGCGCGAGGAGGTCAACATCTTGCGCGGCGTCGCGAAGCACATCCTGCTGAAGTCGGGCAAGCCGGACGGCGACGCGTAGGCGGCCGGCGCTCCGATTGGCGGGCGGGGCGGGAGTCCGCTGGATGCGGCGTGCGGCCGGGCAGGCCGTGCGTCGGCCTGCCGGAGACGTCGAACCGGCTGTTTCTCCCGACCGATCGCCTCCGGAAACCCCGCCGCAACAAGCGTCCCGGCCGAATACCCGCGCCGACGGCGGGGTGAACGCGCGACCGCGTGCGGCCGGGCGCGACTGGCCCTACAATCGCCGGACGTCATAAGCAAATGACCCGGCGCGATAACGGCCGGCATTGCCGGCGATGCGCGCCGGCCTTTTCCCAGATCACATCATGTTCACGAGACTGCGCGAAGACGTTGCAACGATTCGCGAGCGGGATCCCGCCGCTCGCAGTGCGTGGGAAGTGCTGACCTGTTATCCGGGGCTGCATGCGCTCGTGCTGCACCGTTTCGCGCACGCCTGCTGGCGCGCGAAACGCTACTGGCTCGCGCGGTTCGCGTCGCAGGCCGGCCGGTTCCTGACGGGGATCGAGATCCATCCCGGCGCGACGATCGGCCGGCGCGTGTTCATCGATCACGGCATGGGCGTCGTGATCGGCGAGACGGCGATCATCGGCGACGACTGCACGATCTATCAGGGCGTGACGCTGGGCGGCACGTCGCTCACGCGCGGCGCGAAGCGTCACCCGACGCTGGAAGCCGGCGTGATCGTCGGCGCCGGCGCGAAGGTGCTCGGCGGTTTCACGGTCGGCGCGGGCGCGAAGATCGGCTCGAACGCGGTGGTCGTCAAGCCGGTGCCGGCGGGCGGCACCGCGGTCGGCAATCCGGCGCGCATCGTGATGCCGGCGCAGCCGAAGCCGCAGCCCGAGCGCGCGGCGTTCTGCGCGTACGGGATCACGCCGAACGCGGACGATCCGATGTCGCTCGCGATTCACGGGTTGATCGATCACGCGGCGAAGGAAAGCCGCCGCGTCGACGAAATCGTCGCGGCGCTCGAGCGGCTCGGCACGCATCTGGAAACGCTGCAGGGCGCCGACGCGGCGCGCCTCGACCTGCGCAGGCTGTCGGCGGTGCTGGAAGGCAAGACGGTCGAACGCCAGATGTAACGAACGTGACGCGCACTGATCGCTGCTGGTCGGTGCGACGGCAGCGGCGGCGTCAGTCGAGCGGCATCGCGTGGATGCCTTCCGAGTCGACGCGCAGATAGCCGCCGCGCGGCATGCCGTGATCGAGATCCCAGTCGGGCAGCACCCAGCGGATCCCGCCCGGTTCCGCGTGGCGCGCGGGGCGGTGCGTGTGGCCGTGAATGATCACGCTCGCGCGGCTTTTCCGGAACAGCGCGGCCACGCCTTCCCGCGTGACGTCGTAGGCGGCCGAAGCAGGGCGCATCCGGCCCGCTTTGCTGGTCGAGCGCATGCGCTGCGCGAGCGCACGGCGCCAGCGGAACGGCCACGCGAGAAACAGCCATTGCGCGACGCGGTTGCGCGCGAAGCGGCGGAACACCTGGTAGCCGCGGTCGGCCGTGCACTGCGCGTCGCCGTGCGCGAGCACGATGCGCTGGCCGAATGCCATGATCAGCGAAGGGTCGGGCAACAGCATTGCGCCGGCCGCCTTCATGAAGCGCCGGCCGAGCAGGAAATCGCGGTTGCCGTGCATCACGTAGAGCGCGATCCCGCGCTCCGAGAACGTGTGCATCAGCGCGGCCATGCGCGCGGCGAACGGATCGTCGTCGAGGATGTCGTCGCCGATCCAGTATTCGAACAGGTCGCCGAGGATGAACACCGAGTCGGCGCTGTCGGCGGTGTATTTCACGAAATGCTCGAACGCGGCGACCGTCTTCGGAATCGCCTCGCTCAGGTGCAGATCGGACAGAAACAGGAACGGGCGTGCGGCTTGCGCGTATTCGCGCTCGCCCGGCACGCCCGCGGAGACGCTTCGCGGCGGACTCTCCTGCAACATCGAAGTGCCTCCGTAACGGCTGGTGCGTCAGACCACCACGGCCTTTTCGATCACGACGTCGTCGGTCGGCACGTCCTGATGGAAGCCGGCGTTGCCCGTCTTGACGCCCTTGATCTTGTCGACCACGTCCTGGCCTTCGACGACCTTGCCGAACACAGCGTAGCCCCAGCCCTGCGGCGTCGGCGACGAGTGGTTCAGGAAGTCGTTGTCGTTCACGTTGATGAAGAACTGGGCGGTCGCCGAGTGCGGATCGTTCGTGCGCGCCATCGCGACCGTGTAGTTGTCGTTCTTCAGGCCATTGTTCGCTTCGTTGTCGATCGGCGCGTCGGTCGGCTTCTGCTTCAGGCCCGGCTCGAAGCCGCCGCCCTGGATCATGAAGCCGTTGATCACGCGATGGAACACGGTGCCGTCGTAATGGCCCTTCTTCACGTAGTTCAGGAAGTTCTCGACCGTCTTCGGTGCCTTCGCGGCGTCGAGTTCGAGCTTGATCACGCCGTGGTTCGTATGCAGTTCAACCATGATGAATTCCTTCGGTGAGGCGGTTTAAATGGCACGCGGCCGGTCGTGCGACGCGGCCGCGTGTGGCGCCGGACGTGCCGGCAGGTGCTTACTTGGAGACGATGCTCGCCGATTCGATCACGACCGGTTGCGCCGGCACGTCCTGCATCGGCCCGCGCGAGGTCGTCGCCACGCCTTCGATCTTCTTCACGACGTCGAGGCCCGACACGACCTTGCCGAACACCGCATAGCCGTTGCCGTCCGGGTTCGGGTAGTCGAGGCCGCCGTTGTCGACCGTGTTGATGAAGAACTGCGCGGTGGCCGAATTCGGATCGCTCGTGCGCGCCATCGCGATCGTGCCCGTCAGGTTCTTCAGACCATTGCGGCTTTCCAGCGGGATCGGCGCGCGGGTCGGCTTTTCCTCGAAGTTGGTCTTGTAGCCGCCGCCCTGGATCATGAAGCCCTTGATCACGCGATGGAAGATCGTGCCGTTGTACTGGCCGGCCTTCACGTAATCGAGGAAGTTGGCGACGGATTTCGGCGCCTTCTCCGGATAGAGCTCGACGCGGATGTCGCCCTGCGAGGTCTTCAGCTGCACGACGGGGTGCGCGGTGGCCGTTTGCGCGAACGCGGGCGCGGTCGCGAGAAGGGCGGCGGCGCCAAGCGCCAGCAACAGACGTTTCATTGCGATCCTCAGGTTGGGAGGGAAGGAAGGCCGCGCCGCTTATTTCGACGGCGCGACGTACGGTGCCGCCAGTGCGCCCGACGGACCGCTGAACTGGAACGTCGGCGACATCGGCAGCGTGGTGGTGCTCACGTTCGCGGCGGCGCGGTCGGTGTAGTCGCGCGTGGCCGGCGACGTCGCGCGGGCGTTTGGCGCGGCTTTCGACGGCGACACGATTTTCTGCAGATCGGCGAGGCGCTGCGCGGTCGCGCCGCTCGTGCGGCCGAGCGATTGCGCGCGCTTGTACGATTCGGCCGCGAGGCGCAGGTACAGATCGCCGAGGTTCTCGTACGCGAGCGAGTAGCTCGGGTTCGATTGCGTCGCGGTGACGAGCGCGGTGCGCGCTTCGTCATAGCGGCCGTGCTTCGCGTAGAGCGCCGCGAGATTGTTGTACGGCTCGGGCAGTTCGGGGTACGCCTGCGTGATCGCGACGAACTGCTGGATCGCGTCGTCGTCGCGGTTCAGGCGGGCCAGCACGGTGCCGCGCTTGAACTGCGCCTGCACGTCGCGCGGGTTCGACGCGATGCGCGCGTCGAGCTGCGCGAGCGCCTGCTTCCACTGCTTGCCGGCGATCGATGCGTTGACTTCCGGGGTGCCGTCGGCGACCGCCGGGGCCTTTTGCGCATGCGCCGCGGGCGCTGCGAAAAGCGTCAGCGCGACGCCCATGACGGTGGTCGCAACGAGGGTCGCAGCGCTCGGCGCGCGGCCGCGATGAGGTTTCATAGGCGTAAATCGGAATGTTATACTCCGACCCATTCTAACAAAACGTCTGCGCGTTCCGGCGAGCGGCAGACAGTCTTTCTTAGCCTCTCGTGGCCGTCACCGCTGTGCTTGCAGCCTGACCGCCCCATGTGATATCGAGGACGCGCGGCCTGGCGCCGCGGCAGATGGTCCGTCCGTTTCACATGCTGGGCGAGCTTCGCCAGGGCGGTTTCCTTCGGCTCACGGTTCATCTCTATGGAATCACTGCGCATCTACAACACGCTCGCGCGTGACAAGCAAGTTTTCGTGCCGCGCCAGCCCGGCGAAGTGCGGATGTACGTATGCGGGATCACCGTCTACGACTATTGTCACGTGGGCCATGCGCGCATGCTGGTCGTGTTCGACCTCGTCCAGCGCTGGCTGCGTGCGATCGGCTATCGGGTCACGTACGTGCGCAACATCACCGACATCGAGGACAAGATCATCCGCCGCGCGGTCGAGAACGGCGAGACGATCAAGTCGCTGACCGACCGCTTCATCGGCGCGATGCACGAGGATGAAGCCGCGCTCGGCATCCAGCGGCCCGACATCGAGCCGCGCGCGACGCAGTTTATCCCGCAGATGCTCGGCATGATCGAGACGCTCGAGGCGAACGGCTACGCGTACCAGGCGACCGACGGCGACGTCAATTACTCCGTGCGCAAGTTCGCGAACTACGGGAAGCTGTCGGGCAAGTCGCTGGACGATCTCCGCGCGGGCGAACGCGTCGCCGCGAACGACGCGAAGCAGGATCCGCTCGACTTCGTGCTGTGGAAGCGCGCGAAGGCGGACGAGCCGGACGGCGCGTCGTGGGCGTCGAAGTACGGGATGGGGCGTCCGGGCTGGCACATCGAGTGCTCGGCGATGGGCTGCTCGCTGCTCGGCAATCATTTCGACATCCACGGCGGCGGGCAGGATCTGCAATTCCCGCACCACGAGAACGAGATCGCGCAGAGCGAAGGCGCGACCGGCGAGACGTTCGTCAATTACTGGATGCACAACGGCTTCGTGCAGGTCGACAACGAGAAGATGTCGAAATCGCTCGGCAACTTCTTCACGATCCGCGAGGTGCTCGAGCGTTACGACGCGGAAGTCATGCGCTTCTTCATCGTGCGCACGCACTACCGTTCGCCGCTCAATTACAGCGACGTGCATCTCGACGATGCACGCGCGTCGCTCACGCGTCTGTACACCGCGCTGAAGGATGTCGAGCCCGACACGCTCCCGCTCGACTGGAACGAGCCGCATGCGCAGCGTTTCGCGGCCGCGATGAACGACGATTTCAACACGCCGGTCGCGGTGGCGACGCTGTTCGAGCTGGCGGGCGAAGTCAACCGCACGCGCGATGCGTCGCTCGCGCGGCAACTGAAACAGCTGGCGGGCCTGCTCGGCCTGCTGGGCCGCGAACCGCGCGCGTTCCTGCAGCAGGCGTCCGGCGCCGCGCAGGCGGGCGGGCTCGCGGCCGACGAGATCGAAGCGAAGATCGCCGCGCGCGTCGCGGCGAAGCAAGCGAAGGACTATGCCGAAGCGGACCGGATCCGGGCGGAACTGCTCGAAGCCGGCATCGCACTTGAAGACAAACCGGGCGGATCGACCGAATGGCGTCGCGTATGAGCGCGGCGCGTTCCACTGACCGATCCGTCAGGTAGGAGGCAAGATGGCAACGGCCAGAAAAGCGCCGGTCAGGCGCGCGACTCCGGTCGCCGCGCGTCCGGCAGCCAAGCGCGTCCCGGCGACGAAGGCGGACGCGACACGCGCCGTGCCGAACGGCGCGCTGAACGGTCATGCGCAGCCGGCCGCCGCGCTGCCGGCCGCCGACGCGGCCCGCAAGACCCGTGCGTCCGAGGCGGACGGCGAGGAGGTCGTCGTGCGCCCCGCCTATTGGGACAAGGCGTGCGCGGACCTCGTCAAGCGCGACCGGATCCTCAAGAAGCTGATTCCGAAGTTCGGTCCCGCGCATCTCGTGAAGCGCGGCGACCCGTTCGTCACGCTCGCGCGCTCGGTCGTCGGCCAGCAGATTTCGGTGCCGTCCGCCCAGTCGCTGTGGGCGTGCATCGAGGACGCCTGTCCGAAGCTCGCGCCGCAACCGGTGATCCGGCTCGGCGCGGACAAGCTGATCGCGTGCGGGTTGTCCAAGCGCAAGACGGAATACATCCTCGATCTCGCGCAGCATTTCGTGTCGGGGGCGCTGCACGTCGACAAATGGATGTCGATGGACGACGAGGACGTGATCGCGGAACTCACGCAGATCCGCGGCATCAGCCGCTGGACGGCCGAGATGTTCCTGATCTTCAACTTGTCGCGGCCGGACGTGCTGCCGCTCGACGACCCGGGCCTGATCCGCGCGATCAGCGTCAATTACTTCAGCGGAGAACCCGTCACGCGCAGCGAGGCGCGCGAGGTTGCGGCCAACTGGGAGCCGTGGCGCACCGTCGCGACCTGGTACATGTGGCGCAGTCTCGATGCGCCCGACGCCGACGCCTGAGCGTCGGCTATCGGGTTTTAAACATCAATAGTTGAGAGCCGGTTTTGAGCATCGCCCGCGCGGGTAGAATACGCGCTGCCGCAAGACCCAAGGATTCGAACACATGAAGACCACATTTCTGGATTTCGAACAGCCGATCGCCGAACTCGAGGCCAAGATCGAAGAGCTGCGGTTCGTGCAGGACGACTCGGCTGTCGATATTTCGGAAGAAATCGAGCGGCTGTCGAAGAAAAGCCAGCAACTGACGAAAGACCTCTACGCGAACCTGTCGCCGTGGCAGGTTTCGCAGATCGCGCGGCATCCGCAGCGGCCGTACACGCTCGATTACGTCGCGGAACTGTTTACCGATTTTCACGAGCTGCATGGCGATCGCGCGTTCGCGGACGACCTGTCGATCGTCGGCGGTCTCGCGCGCTTCGGCGGTCATCCGTGCATGGTGATCGGTCACCAGAAGGGTCGCGACACGAAGGAGCGCGCCGCGCGCAACTTCGGGATGCCGCGTCCGGAAGGCTATCGCAAGGCCGAACGCCTGATGCGTCTGGCCGAGAAGTTCGGACTGCCGATCTTCACGTTCGTCGACACGCCGGGCGCGTACCCGGGCATCGGCGCGGAAGAGCGCGGCCAGTCGGAGGCGATCGGCCGCAACCTGTACGTGATGGCCGAGTTGAAGACGCCGATCATCACGACGGTGATCGGCGAGGGCGGTTCGGGCGGCGCGCTCGCGATCGCCGTGGCCGATACCGTGATGATGCTGCAGTTCTCGACCTACTCGGTGATCTCGCCGGAAGGCTGCGCGTCGATCCTGTGGAAGAGCGCCGCGAAGGCGCCGGAAGCCGCGGAAGCGCTGGGCCTGACCGCGCACCGCCTGAAGGCGCTCGGCCTGATCGACAAGATCATCAACGAGCCGCTCGGCGGCGCGCATCGCGATCCGAAGGGCATGGCCGCGCTGCTGCGCCGTGCGCTCGCCGATTCGCTGCGCCAGTTCCAGGGCATGAGCATCGATGCGCTGCGCGAGCGCCGCTTCGAGCGCCTGATGGCCTACGGCAAGTTCAAGGAAACCACGCCGGGCGCATGACCGGCCGTGTATTCAATGCGCGCGCCGCTGCGCGCGCGTCCCGCTCGTGATCCCGCCCACCGAATTCTCCACCGACCGCGTCGTACTCGACGCGGTCGGCGTTGCGCTTTCCGGCCTGCCGCCGGATGCGCGCATCGCGATCGCGTACAGCGGCGGCCTCGATTCGACCGTGCTGCTCGATGCGGCCGTGCGCGTCGCGGGCGCATCGCGCTGCGTCGCGCTGCACGTGCATCACGGCCTGAGCGCGAACGCCGATGCGTGGGTCGCGCATGCCGAAGGGCAGGCGGCGCGGCTCGGTGTCGCGTTCGAATCGATGCGCGTCGACGTGCCGCGCGACAGCGGGCTCGGTATCGAGGCGACGGCGCGCGAGCGTCGCTACGCGGCGCTCGACGAGATGGGCGAGCGCCACGGCGTGGCGGCGCTGTGGCTCGCGCAACATGCGGACGACCAGGCCGAGACGGTGCTGCTGCAACTGCTGCGCGGGGCGGGAATCGCGGGGCTCGCCGCGATGGCCCCGCGTTATCGCCCCGACGGCGTGAGCATCGAGCGCGTGCGTCCATTGCTGAGACTGTTGCGCGCACAACTTGAGCGCTATGCGGAGCAGCACGCGCTCGCGTGGATCGACGACGAATCGAACGGTGATACGCGCTATGCGCGCAATGCGCTGCGCGTCGACGTGCTGCCGGCGCTGGCCGTGCATTTCCCGGGCTTTCGCGACGCGCTCGGTCGTGCGGCCCAGCATGCGGCGGCCGCTCAGCGGCTGCTCGACGATCTGGCCGAGCTGGATTTCGCTGTCGCCGCGCGCGATGACGGTCAGGCGCTGTCGCGCGACGCGCTGATCGGCTTCGACGACACGCGCGGCGCGAACCTGCTGCGCTTCTGGATGCGCCGGCTCGGTTTGCCGGGCGCGTCGGCGGCCCGGCTCGCCAACATGATGCGGCAACTGCGGGCGGCCCACGACGCGCATGCGCTGCGCGTCGATCACGCGGGGCAGTGCCTGCGGCTCTATCGCGACGTCGTCTACTGGGAAGCGGGCGACAGCAGCGAGCCCGCCGACGACGGCACGGGTACGTCGCAACCGGAGGTGGCACTCGCATGGGACGGACAGGACGTGTGGCACCTGCCGGGATGGCGCGGCACGTTCGTGTTCGCGCCGGCCGATGCGGGCAGCGCCGATGCGGTGCCGGAGGGGCTGCTGCGCGGTGCGCGGCTGGCGGCGCGTGCGCGGGCCGGCGGCGAACGGATGCGCACGTCGCCGGGCGGGCCTGGCCGGACGCTGAAGAATCTGTTCCAGGAGCGCGGCGTGCCGGCCTGGCAGCGCGACGTGCCGCTGCTGTTCGCGGGTGACCGGCTGATCTACGTGCCGCGGCTGGGCGTCAATCGCGACATCGGCGAGCTTGCCGACGCGACGTTGGGCGCCGCCGCATGGCGCCGGCTCGAATGGCGTCCCGACCTGCTGATCGCATAGCGGCGGCGGGCTGCCGGCTGCGCGATGGCGCGCCCATTTTCACCATTTGGTAAACAGCGCCGGAACGGCCGGCGACACGGCGCGCGGCTTGTCAAGTGGGCGTCTATCGGGTACGCTCGGTCGTTTGCTCGGCTCGATTTTTGAGCGTTTTGTGCAGGTTTTCCGCGTGACGTACCCGGTTTGCGCGGCCTGATCGGCCTTCCGGGCAAAATCCGTCACGCTTGCGTGTTGCGTCCCAGCCGTCCCCCTCGTCGTCCGTCCACAGCCACAAGCCGCGTGACCGAACGGCAACGCGGCCTGCCCAGCGCGCCCGTGCGGCTTCTCCTCCAGTTCAGAACGACAATGGCACTCATCGTACACAAATACGGCGGCACTTCGATGGGCTCGGTCGAGCGCATCAAGAACGTCGCGAAACGCGTCGCAAAATGGCATCAGGCCGGGCACCAGATGGTGGTCGTGCCTTCGGCGATGTCCGGCGAAACCAACCGTCTGCTCGGTCTTGCGAAAGAGATTTCGAGCCAGCCGAGCCCGCGTGAGCTCGACATGATCGCGTCGACCGGCGAGCAGGTCAGCGTCGGCCTGCTGTCGATCGCGCTGCAGGAAATCGGCGTCGAGGCCGTGAGCTATGCCGGCTGGCAAGTGCCGATCAAGACGGACAGCGCGTTTACGAAGGCACGCATTCACTCGATCGACGACGAGCGCGTGAAGGCCGACCTGAACGCCCGCAAGGTCGTGATCATCACGGGCTTCCAGGGCGTCGATCCGGACGGCCACATCACGACGCTGGGCCGCGGCGGTTCGGACACGTCGGCGGTGGCGGTGGCCGCTGCGCTGGGCGCCGAAGAGTGCCTGATCTATACCGACGTCGACGGCGTCTACACGACCGATCCGCGCGTCGTCGAAGAGGCGCGCCGCCTCGATCGCGTGACGTTCGAGGAGATGCTGGAAATGGCCAGCCTCGGCTCGAAGGTCCTGCAGATCCGCTCGGTCGAATTCGCCGGCAAATACCAGGTGAAGACGCGTGTGCTGTCGAGCCTGACCGATCCGCTGATTGCGCTCGACGAAGAAATGCGCTCGGGCACCCTGATTACTTTTGAAGAAGACGAGACCATGGAAAAGGCAGTCATTTCCGGCATCGCGTTCCAGCGCGACGAAGCACGCATTGCGGTGATGGGCGTGCCCGACAAGCCGGGCATCGCATATCAGATCCTCGGCCCGGTGGCCGATGCGAACGTCGACGTCGACATGATCATCCAGAACCAGAGCGTCGAAGGCAAAACCGACTTCACGTTCACGGTTGGTCGCGGCGACTACCAGAAGGCGATGGACATCCTCACCAACCAGGTGCAGGGCCATGTGAGCGCCGAGCGCGTGCAGGGCGACCCGAAGGTGTCGAAGGTGTCGGTCGTCGGCGTCGGCATGCGTTCGCACGTGGGCGTCGCGAGCAAGATGTTCCGCACGCTGTCGGAAGAGGGCATCAACATCCAGATGATCTCGACGTCCGAAATCAAGATTTCGGTGCTGATCGACGAAAAGTACATGGAGCTGGCCGTCCGAGCGTTGCACAAGGTGTTCGAACTCGACCAGGCGTCGTGAATTTTTCGTGATGCATTGAAGAAAATGCGTCACGGAAATTGACGCGCGGTTCGAAACCCTATATTATTTCGTTCTCGTCGCACTGCCTCCCTGGTGCGAGCGAAAGTTTGGGAGACGTGGCCGAGAGGTCGAAGGCACTCCCCTGCTAAGGGAGCATCTGGGCCAAAACCTGGATCGAGGGTTCGAATCCCTCCGTCTCCGCCAAAAGCGGTGACAAAGCCCCGCAAGTTCTCGGACTTGCGGGGCTTTTTCTTTTTCGGCTCCTCCGTAGACCCTTGCAACCCTGCTCCGCGCGGGTCCGTGCGCATTTCGACGGTCGGAGGCGGTGTGACGGGTTATTGCCGCTCCATGTAAAGGAACGGCTAGCGTTGGGTGCGAAATTAACCGGTCGATGCCGCAAATTGATGGAACTGCTCAACCGGAGTATCAAGGTTCTGCGTCTCGAGGGGCGTTGGTTGAGCCCTCTTGCCATGGTGTCGAGCTCGGCTTGGGAATAGGCAGAGACGTCAGTACTCTTCGTGAAGTACTGCCTCGGCAGCCCATTCATGTTTTCATTCGAGTCGCGTTGCCCCGGATTCCGCGGATCGCGGAAAGAGACCCGAACGTCGATTGCGACCGTAAAGCCTTTGTGATTCGCCATTTCCATACCCCGGTCCCAGGCCAGCGACTTATATCGTTTCGGCGATAATTCGCTGGCATGTCGTATCAATGTGTTGACCACGGCTTCGGCATCCTTGCCGGCTACTTTAACCGGCATCACAAACCGGTTTTGGCGTTCGACGACGATCGAAATCCGGCCACTTGCGTTGCCCAATAGCAAGTCGCCTTTCCGGTGTTTGGGTATTGCGCGATCCTCCGGCGTGGCGGGGCGTTCACTGATCCTTCTTCGACTGCTGACGAGCCATACTTCAGCGCGTTCCGAGGACCCCGGATCGATGGCTTCATTACAATTTGCAAACAGTATCAAATGCCGATGTGCGCCGGGCCCTCGCGTTGATTTTGCGCGACGGTCCTGCTACAGTCTCGCCGAAACAATGCGCCGGATAAGTTAAGCTGGTTGGCAGTGCGATCGTATTGTGCTCACTGATGTGATTGCTTGTCTTATCGGGCATATGTGGCTCGGGAGCCCATAAGTCGATGTCTCCTCCGTTGAGGCCGATATACACGACAGCGCGCTCGGCGAAAGCGGGGTGTGACAGCGCACTGGCGAGCAGCACAATAGAAAAATTACCCTCAGCGAAGTAATCTCAAAGAGAACAAAAAAATGGCCGATTTGCATTGGACCATGCCAATCGCCAGATGGACGTCGATTTCGACCGCGGGGGTGCCGGGCGTCGAAGCCCTCGATCCGATGGTGCGACGTCGCTTGAGCCGGCTGTCGCGTCTCGCGCTTCAGGTCGCCTACGACTGTGTCGGGACGCAAAATCCGGTGCGTGTGGTATTCGCATCGCGTCACGGCGAACTGGTGCGTACCAGCGGCATTCTCGCCGCCATTGGCGCCGCGGAACCTGTCTCGCCGACGGCCTTCAGTCTTTCGGTCCTCAATGCCGTTACAGGCATATTCGGAATCGCCCGGCGTGACCGGTCCGCCGCGACCGCGGTCGCGGCCGGGCATGAAACGCTCGGTTACGCGCTGCTCGAAGCTTATTCCCAATACGAAACGTCGCCGGCATCGCCGGTGTTGCTCGTCTATGCGCACGAGCCGGCCGATCCCGTCTACGGCGACGTCGATGACGACACGGAGAGCGTGGGGCTGGCGATTCTGCTCGATGCCGGCGAGCCGGCCGGTCATCTGGTCTGTGAAGTGGCGGAGGATGGCCCGAGTGAGGCGGGGGCGACCGGCGATGCGGCCGGTACGCAAAGCGCGGCGGTGCTGCGTTGTCTGTCGGCGCGCACGACGGCGTCGTGGCGCGGTCAGCACGCATCGTGGCGATGGAGCTGGCATGATCGCGCGGCTTGACTACGGCTGGCGCCTGTTCGCGACTGGCGCGAGCCTGGTTTTTTTTGCGCTGTGCGGATCGGTGTTCTCGTTGCTGGCAATCGTCGTCGGCGGGGTATGGCCGCACCGGCGCTCGCGTCAGCGCGGCGTGACACTTGTCATCCATTATTTCTTCCGCGCGCTGGTTGCATTACTGCAGCGTATCGGCGTGATGAGGCTCGAGCTGAGCGGCGTCGAGCGCCTTGCAAAAGGCGGCCCGGCAATCGTTGTCGCCAATCACCCGACCTGGCTCGACGTCATGGTGCTGCTGTCGTTGACGCCGAAGGCATGCTGCGTCGTCAAGCGCGGTCACTGGGGCAACCCGTGTTTCTGGGGCATCGTCCGTGCAGCCGAGTACGTAAGTAATGCAGATGCCACTGATCTCGTCGAGGCCGGAGCGAGGCAACTGGCGGCGGGCTACACGATGATCATCTTTCCGGAAGGGACGCGCAGCCCAGGGGGCGATCGCCTGCATGCGTTCTCGCGCGGCTTCGCGCATATGGCGCTGCAGTCGCGCACGCGGATCCAGCCGGTTCTGATCGATTGCGATCCGCCGGTATTTACCAAGACGCTTCGTTGGTATCACGTGCCGTCTCGTGCGTTTCGCATGCGCATCGACGTGCTGGAGCCGATGGATCCGAACCGGCTGGCGCCGAGCGTGGCGCCGCCGTCGATTGCCGCTCGCAGCATTGCCCGCGAGGTGGAAGTACACATTACTCAACGCCTGTTTCAGCATGGATACTTTAAAACTGCAAATTAAGCAGCTTCTGATCGAGATGCTCGATCTTAGCGACATGACGGTCGACGAAATCGACGACGACGCGCCGCTATTCTCGACCGACGGGATCGGGCTCGATTCCGTTGATGCACTGGAAGTCGGCATCATGCTGCGCAAGAAGTTTCAATTGACGATCGCGGCGAACGACGAGCGCACGAAAGCGCATTTCCGGTCGATCAACACGCTGGCGGCCTTCATTGCCGATCAGCAGTCTCATCACGCATCGCAAGAAGCCGTGCTGGAAAAAGGGGCCCACTCGTGACCGACGCTGAAATCCTGGAGCGCATCCGCGCGATCTTTCATGAGAATTTCGCGATCGAGCCCGAGCGCGTGACGCCCGATACGCACCTGTTCGAGGAACTCGACCTGGACAGCATCGACGCAGTCGATCTGGCCATCAAGCTTCAGGAAATGACGGGCAAGCGCATCAAGCCCGAAGAGTTCAAGTCGGTTCGGACCGTCGGTGACGTCGTTGCCGCCGTTCACGCGCTGCTCGCGCGCGCGTGACGATAGCGGTGACGGGCATGCGGGCGACTACAGGCACGATCCTGCCGCGCTGGTCAGCGGTCGCTGCCAGGGTGGTGCTGGTCGTGGCCTATCCGCTCGTCATCCTGTTTGCGTGGCAAAGCATGTCGCCGCGTTACGTCGGTTGCCTGCTGGTTGCGTTGCTGTGGCTGCAGCGCACGATCGGCAAGGGCCCGCTGGCGCAGGCGCTCAAACGGCTCACGACGCTCGACTGGTGCGTGGCCGGTGCATTGACCGCGTTGTCGGTCGCGATTGCCGTGACCGATAGCGAGCGACTTCTTCATCTTTATCCCGCATGCGTGAGTGCCGGTTTGCTGGTCGCGTTCGGCGCCACCCTGCGGCACGGTCCGACAATGATCGAAAAATTCGCACGACTGACCTATCCCGAGCCCGGCCCGGCAATCGTCCGGTATACGCGGCGCGTCACCCAGGCGTGGTGCGCGTTCTTCATCGTCAACGGCGGTTTTTCGGTTTATACGGCGCTGTACTGGAGCCGTGAATCATGGGCGCTCTACAACGGGCTGATCGCGTACGTGCTGATCGGGATGCTGCTTGCGGGCGAGTGGCTGTGGCGCAGGTTCGTCGTCGTACCGACGCGGAAACGGGCGGGTGTCGCATGATCGCACTGCACGAGATGCTGTGTGCTGAAGTCGATAGCGGCGTGGCGGTCTGTCGCGACGGCACCGCGCTGCTGACGCTGCGGGACCTGCGGGCCCGCGTGGACGCCATCGCCCGGCTGGTGGACGCGCGCGGCGCGCGTCGGGTCGCGATCTGCACGGACGATCCATACGCGTTCGCGTGCGCATTCTTCGCGGTCGCGGCGACCCACGGGGAAATCGTGATTCCGGCGAGCAACGCGCCAGGCTACCTCGGCGATCTGGCTCATGCATACGACCTGGTGCTGGATGCGCCGGCACTGGCCGCGTGCGAGCGCGACACGGCGGGCGAATCGGATATCACCGCCCGCCCGATCGACGCTGCCGCCGCGGTGACGCTTTATACGTCGGGCAGCAGCGGCACCGCGAAACCGGTGCGGAAGTCGCTCGCGCAGTTCGATGCCGAAGTGCGCACCCTGCAGCGCGAGTGGGGCGACCGTATCGGGGCGGCGGTGACGCTGTCGAGCGTGCCGCATCACCACATCTACGGACTGCTCTTCAGGATTCTGTGGCCGCTGGCAGCGGGCCGTGCGTTCGACCGAATGCCGGTGCTTGAGCCGCTGCAACTGCAGCAGCGGCTGGCCGAATACGGTGGCGGTGTCGTGGTTTCCACGCCGTCGCAACTGATGCGCTGGCCGGCGTTACCCGGCTTTCCGATGCAGGCGCCGCCGCCATGCGCGTTCTTCTCGTCGGGCGGCCCGCTGTCGGCCGATGCAGCGATCGTCTATTCGAACGCGTTCGGCGCCGCGCCGCTGGAGATCTTCGGCAGCACCGAAACCGGCGGCATCGCGTGGCGGCGTCAGGATGTCTCGTCCGCGTGGCAGCCGCTGACGGGCGTCGACGTGCGTTGCGATGACGACGGCGTGCTGTGCGTGCGTTCCGCCCATCTCGGTCACGACCGCTGGCACCCCACCGACGACACCGCGCGCTTCGACGCGTATGGTCGCTTCGCACTCGCGGGGCGGCGCGATCGCGTCGTCAAGCTCGACGGCAAGCGTGTTTCGCTGCCCGAACTCGAGGCGCGGTTACATGCGCACGCCTACGTCGAGCAGGCGGCGGCCGTGGTGGTCGACGGCACGACCCGTGCGCACGTCGGCGTCGTCGCGGTATTGACCGCGGCGGGGCGCGACGCACTGGCGAGCGAGGGGCGACTTGCGGTTGCCACGATCTTGCGGCATGCGCTCGGCGCGTACTTCGACGCGGCCGCCTTGCCGCGCTACTGGCGATTCCCGCACACGATGCCGTTCGATGCGCGCGGCAAATTGCCGGCCGTCGCGCTGGCGGCCGCGTTCACGGCCACGCCGGAGGGTTTCGAACTGCTCGCTTCGTGGCGCAGCGACGACGCGTTGCATTACGAGCTGCGCGTGCCGGCCGCGCTCGCGCATTTCGACGGGCATTTTCCGGGGCTGCCGATCCTGCCCGGTGTCGTGCAAATCGACTGGGCCGCACGCCTCGCCGGCCGCGAAATACCGGCCGCGCGCGCCATCCGTTCTATCGAACACCTGAAATTCAAGGCGCCGGTGCCGCCGGGTGCGGTGCTGGCGTTGCGTATCGCGCACGACCCCGTACGCGGACGTGCGCGCTTCGCGTTTCGCTGCGCCGGGCGGGAATGCACGTCGGGCGTGTTGGTCTACGGCGCGGCGGAGTGATGAGCGACACCTGCATCGTCATTCCGATCTACAACCATCGCGAAGCGATCGGCGGCACGCTGGCGCGCCTCGTCGTGCACGGCCTGCCGATCCTGGTGGTCGACGACGGCAGCGATGCACCGACGCAACAGGTGCTGGCCGCGCTGGCCGCGCACTATGCGCCGTCGGTGACGCTGCTGCGGTTGCCCGTCAACGCCGGAAAGGGCGCGGCGGTCATGGAAGGATTGCGCGCCGCGCGCGCCCGCGGCTATCGGCACGCGATTCAGATCGATGCCGACGGCCAGCACGATGCCGCCGACGTGCCGACGTTCGTGGCGGCCGCGCAGGCGGCGCCGGACGCCGTGATCCTGGGCCGGCCGCGTTTCGACGACAGCGTGCCGAAGGCCCGCCTGTATGGCCGCTACCTCACGCACGTGTGGGTATGGATCGAAACGCTGTCGCTCGACATCCCCGATGCGATGTGCGGGTTTCGGCTTTATCCGGTCGCTGCCGTTTGCGAACTGATCGACGCGGTATCGATGCCGACCCGAATGGCTTTCGACAGCGAAATCCTGGTCCGGCTGCACTGGCGCGGGCTGACGTTCAAGACGGTCCCGACGCGCGTCGTCTACCCGGCCGACGGCGTGTCGCATTTCGACGTCTGGCGCGACAACGTGCGCATCAGCATGAGCCATGCGCGGCTCGTCGCGGGGATGCTGGCGCGCGCACCGATGCTGCTGACCCGTCGGCTCGTCGGGCGGCGCGGCGCATCGCCGGCGGCGCGCACGCGCGCGTGGTGGCGCCTGCCGGAACGCGGCAGCCGTATCGGCATGGCGTTGCTGGCGCTCAGTTGCCGCTGGTTCGGCAAGGGCTTCACGTCGCTCTGGCTGCATCCGATCGTCGGTTACTTCGTGCTGACGAATCGCACGGCGCGCACCGCGTCGCATGCCTATATCGCGCGGCTGCGCGACGCGCGAGCGGTGGACGTGCCGAAGCCGGGATGGCGCAGTGCGTACCGGCACATGCTTGCCTTCGCGCAGGCGGGATTCGACAAGTTCGTCGCATGGTCAGGCCGTCTCGACGAACTCGACGTGCGCTTCGACGATTCGTCCGCGTTCGATACGCTCGCCGCGAGCGGGCGCGGCGCGCTCGTGATCGGCGCGCACCTGGGCAACCTGGAGATGACCCGGGCGCTTGCGCTGCGCGACGCGCACACGAAGGTGACGGCGATCGTCTACACCGAGCATGCGAAGCGTTTTACCGGTGTGCTGGCCGGCGCGAATCGGGAATTCGGCAAGCAGCTCGTCGAAGTGGCGGACTTCGGGCCGGATACGGCGATGATGATGCAGTCGCGCATCGACGCGGGCGAGTTGCTCGTGATCGTCGGCGACCGCGTGCCGCCGCGCGATTCCGGCAAGACGGTCGACGCCTGTTTCCTCGACGCGACGGCGCCGTTCGCGCAGGGCCCGTACATCCTCGCGCACGCGCTCGGTTGCCCGGTCTACCTGTTCTTCTGCCTGAAGGAGGGGCGCGGCTACCGGCTCTATTTCGAACCGTTCGCCGACCGGATCGAGCTGCCGCGCCGCGAGCGCGCGGGCCACGTTGCCGAATGGGCGCAGCGCTATGCCGCGCGGCTCGAACACTATTGCCGCAAGGCTCCCTATCAATGGTTCAACTTCTTCGATTTCTGGGCGCGGCCCGATGGAGGTCCGCGTGGCCGAGCATGACATGAACGACGCCGCGGCGACCGCCGCCGCGCACGCGAACCGGCCGCCCGTCGTGATCGGCGGCCGGCATCTGACGATCGAGGACGTCGTCGCGGTCGCCCGCGACGGTGCGCCGGTCGCGCTGAACGCGGCGCCCGAATGGCGCGCGCGGATCGAGCGCGGCGCAACCTGGCTGCGCGACTATCTCGCGAATGGCGGCACGCTTTACGGGGTAACGACCGGCTATGGCGACGCGTGCGTGGTCGAGGTGCCGCCGGCGCTCGTCGAAGCGCTGCCGCTGCAACTGACGCGCTATCACGGGTGCGGGATGGGCGACTGGTTCGACGCGACGCAAACGCTCTCGATCGTCGTCGCTCGGCTCAACTCGCTCGCGTTCGGCTACTCGGGCGTGCGCTTCCTGTTGCTCGAACGGCTGGCCGATCTCGTGAATCACCGGATCCTGCCGCGCATTCCGTCGGAAGGCTCGGTTGGCGCCAGCGGCGACCTGACACCGCTGTCCTATGTCGCAGCGGCGCTGGTCGGCGAGCGCACCGTATCGTTCGATGGCGACGAACGGGAGGCGCGCGCCGCGTGGGACGCGATCGGTCGCGCGCCGCTGTCGCTTGCACCGAAAGAAGGACTGGCCTTGATGAACGGCACGGCGGTCATGACCGGCCTGGCCTGTCTTGCCTTCGCCCGTGCCGATCACCTGACGCGGATGGCGGCCCGCCTAACCGCATTGACGACCGTCGCGCTCGACGGGCGGGCGGGGCACTTCGATGCACGATTGTTCGACGCGAAACCGCATGCGGGGCAGGCTGAGGCGGCCGCATGGATACGCGCCGATCTCGCCGGGCGCGATGAACTGCCCGGACGCCGTCTGCAGGATCGCTATTCGGTGCGGTGCGCGCCGCACGTGATCGGCGTGGCGCGCGACGCGTTGTCGTGGATGCGTCGCGACATCGAGAACGAACTGAACAGTGCGAACGACAATCCGCTGATCGATCCGGACGAAGGATGCGTGCTGCACGGTGGCAATTTCTACGGCGGTCACATCGCGTTCGCGATGGACGCGCTGAAGACCGCCGTGGCGAACCTCGCCGATCTGATGGACCGCCAGCTCGCGCTGCTGGTCGACGACAAGTTCAGCAACGGACTGCCGCGCAACCTGACCGGCGCGGCGCCGGAGCGCGTGGCGATCAACCACGGGTTCAAGGCCGTGCAGATTTCTTCTTCCGCGTGGACCGCGGAGGCGCTGAAGCATACGATGCCGGCCAGCGTGTTCTCGCGTTCGACCGAGTCGCACAATCAGGACAAGGTCAGCATGGGGACCATCGCCGCGCGTGATTGCCTGCGCGTGCTGGCGCTGACCGAACAGGTTGCCGCCGCGCATGTGCTCGCGACCGTGCAGGCCGCCCGGCTGCGTCTGCGCGACGCCCCCGGGACACAGCTTTCGCCCGCGCTGCGCGCGTTCATCGACGACGTTGGCCGCCAGTCGCCGCTGGTGGTCGAGGACCGGCCGCTCGAAGCGGAGCTGCGTGCGCTGACCGCGCGTCTTGCGGCATGCGAGCCGATCGGCGAAGCATCCGGCGGCATCCGGCGCGGGGAGGCGGCATGAACGCATCTCGTCCGCCGCTGACCGCGACGGCTCGCGTCGAGGTCCTGTTTCACGATGTCGACGCGATGAACGTCTGCTGGCACGGTCATTACCTGAAGTACTTCGAAAGCAGCCGCGCGGCGTTGCTGCGCATGATCGACTACGACTATCCGGCGATGCTGGCGTCAGGCTACCTGTGGCCGGTCGTGGAGGCACATCTGAAGTACGTTCGCCCGGCCCATTACAGCCAGCAGCTCGACGTGCGTGCGACGCTGCTCGAATTCGAGAACCGGCTGAAGATCGGTTACGAAATCGTCGATGCGGCCTCCGGCGAGCGTCTGACGAAGGGGTATACGGTGCAACTGGCGGTCGATGCGACGACGCGCGAGCTGCAGTTCGTGGCGCCGCCGGCCCTGATCGAACGGGTGCGTGCGCAATGGGCCTGAATCCGATCCGCAGACGGCTGGTGGCGATGTTCGCCGCCTGTGCGGTGCTCGCCGGCGGTGACGCGATGGCCGCTCCGGTGCCGACCCCCGCGACCCGGCCGGAGAATGCCGCGCTCGTGTCCGACATCGCGATGCGGCTGGCGCGGGTCGACGCGATACGCGCGGATTTTCGACAGACCCAGACGCTGTCGGCGATGAAGCAACCGCTCGTCAGCACCGGATCGATGTTGTTCGATCGCCGGTCGGGCGTCATCTGGCGAATCGAGACGCCCTACAAGGCCACTTATGTGATTACCGACCGCGGCGTGCGCGAGGCGGGCGCGGACGGGCGCCTCGTCGCGTCCAGTAGTGGCGGCCGTGGCGTCGCACAGGTGTCGCGCATGATGCGCGACATGCTGGGCGGCGACCTGTCCGCGCTGTACGCGCAATTCGACGTCGACGCGAGCGGCACGCCGGAGCGTTGGCGAATGGTCCTGCGGCCGAATCAGCCGCAGCTCGCCCAGGCGATCCGCATGCTCGACATGCGTGGCGGCGCCTATCTCGGCCGGCTCGACATGACGTTCGCGAACGGCAACGTGACCGTGCTCGAGTTCGGGCGGACGACGCCGGTCGACGCGCCTGCGCCTGCCGAGCGCGCGTGGCTGGAGGCGCGTTGATGGACCCGGCGCGCGACGCGATCGGCGTGGCGGGCGAACGGGCCCGGCGGCGCGTGCAGTGCGCCGCATGGCTGCTCGTCACGCTGGCGGCCGTCGCCTACATCCTGTGGCGCTTCAGCGGGCCGGCGCCGCTGCAGACGAACCTGCTAGCGTTGCTGCCGGCCACCGAGGCGAACCCGGTTGCCGAACGCGCGGTCGACATGCTGGGCGATGCGCTCGGCAATCGCACCGTCTACCTGGTGACTGACCGGGACGCCGCCCGCGCGAAAGCCGCCGCGAAGCGGTTTGGCGCGCGGCTCGGCGCGAGCGGCGCATTTCGGTCGGTGACGGTCGAGGTGCCGCCGTTCGACCTGTCGCAGATCGCGGCCACCTACCTGCCGGCCCGTTTCGGCCTGCTGACGGACGCGGATCGCCGGTCGCTCGAACAAGGCGACGCCACGCTCGGTGAACGGTTGACCCGGCGGCTCTATGCGCCGCCGGTCGATGGGCTGCAGACCGCCGTGGCCGACGATCCGTTCGGCTGGCTGCAGCACTGGCTCGGCGAACTGCCGCTCGCCGCATCGAGTCTGTCGCTCGAAGACGGGATGCTGGTGTCGCATCGCGACGGGGCAACGGGTGTGCTCGTGATGACGTCGCTGCCGGGCTCGGCCTATGAATCCAGGGTCCAGCACGCGGTGCGTATCGCGACGGCCGATGCGGAGCAAGCGCTGGCGACGGACTTTCGCGGCGTTCGTGTCGACCGGGCCGGCGCGGTGTTTTATGCGCAAGCCGCACGCGCCAGCGCGGAGCGCGACGTGCACGTGATCGGCGCCGTGTCGCTGGCGGGCATCGCGCTGCTGCTGATGAGCGTATTCCGTTCGCCGCGTCTGCTGGTGCTCGCGTTTGCGTCGACGGCATTCGGCATCGTGTGCGCGCTGGCGGCGACGCTGCTCGTATTCGGCAAGCTGCACCTGCTGACGCTGGTGTTCGGCGTGAGCCTGATCGGCGAGGCCGTCGATTATTCGATCCAGTATTTCGTCGCGTACCTGTCCGCGGGGCGGCAGTGGGACGCGCGGCGCGGCGCGGCGGCGGTGCGGCCGGCGCTCGCGGTGGCGCTGGCGACGAGCCTGCTCGGTTACGCGATCCTGATGTGGGTGCCGTTCCCGGCGCTCAAGCAGATCGCGTGCTTTGCGATCGTCGGGATCCTCTGCGCATTCGCCGCCGTGACCGGCTTCTTGCCGCTCATGCTGACGCAGGCGCCGCGGCGCGTGCCGTCCCGCGTTTTCTCGGGCGCCGCGCGCCTGCTGAGCGGATGGCAGTCGCTGCTCGCGGGCCGGCGTGCCGTGGCCGCCGCGGTGCTCGTTGCGCTGGTCGCGATTCCGGGCTGGGCGCGCTTGACGAGCGATGACGACATTCATCTGCTGGTTCAGCGCGATGCGAGTCTTGCTCGACAGGAAGGCAATATCCGGGCGGCGGTCGGACTGGCGAATACGGCACAGTTCTTCGTCATCCAGGGTGCGTCGCAGGAACAGGTACTCGAGCGCTCCGAGGCGCTGGTCGGAGCGCTCGATCGGCAGCAGCTCGGCCGCATCCAGTCGATCGCGACGTTCGTGCCGTCGGCGAAGCAGCAGGCACATGACCGCGCCGTGCTCGACGCGCACGTGTTCGCCGATGTCGCCGCGCTGCGCGAGACGCTCGCGAAAGCGGGTTTCCGCGACGACGTCGCCGACGCATGGATTCAGGCGTTTTCCCGCGATGCTCGGGCGACGCTGTCGGTCGACAGCTGGCTGGCGGCACGCTGGTCGGCGCCGTTCCGGTATCTGTGGCTCGGGCGCGTGAACGGCGGCGCCGGTCCCGTCGATGCGGCACTCGCGATTCCGGAACGGGTCGATGCGACGAACGCGGCGACGTTCGCGGCCCTCGCGCGCACGCTGCCGGGCGTATCGTGGGTCGACAAGGCCGCGAGCGTGTCGAACCTGTTCGGCGCGTATCGGGTCGACAGCGGCCTGTGGTTGATCGGCGCATTGGTCGTGGTCGCCGCGCTGCTGACGTGGCGATACGGCATGCGCGGCGGCATCGCGACGACGTTGCCGGTCGTGTTCGCCATCGCGTTGACGCTCGCGGCGTTCGGCTATGCGCGGGTGCCGCTCACGCTGTTCAACTGGCTGGCACTGATGCTGGTGCTTGGCGTGGGCGCCAATTACGCCGTGTTCCTCCGCGAAGGATGCCTGCGCGACCAGGCCGGGATCGGCGCCGTATGGACCGGCGTGCTGCTGTCGGCGGCCACGACGTTGCTGTCGTTCGGCATGCTCGGCGCGAGCGCGATGCCCGCGCTGCGCAGCTTCGGCACGACGCTCGCGATCGGCATCGTATTGTCGGTGCTGTTCGCACCGCTCGCCACGCCATCCGTCAAGGAGCGTCGCGCATGAATTCGAAACAGACGCCGGTCTACCTGTCCGCGCCCGGCATGATCAACGCGCTTGGCGCAACGACCGACGAGATCGTCGCCGCATTGCGCGCGGGCGTCGCACCGGGCATGACGCCGCGTACCGACGTTCCCGCCGGCGGCTGGGTCGGGCACGTACGGTCCGCGCTCGACATCGCGCCGCCTGACGCGCTCGCGCATTTCGACTGCCGGAACAACCGGCTGCTGCTCGCCGCGCTCGCGCAGATCGAATCGTCCATCGCCGCGGCGATCGCGCGCCATGGTCCGCGCCGGGTCGGGGTCGTGATCGGCACGAGTACGTCCGGCATTCAGGCGGCGGAACAGGCGCTCGCCGAGCGTGCCGCGACCGGCACGACACCCGCCGGATTCGACTATCGACAGATGGAAATCGGCACGGCCGCGCCGTTCGTGCGGGCCGTACTCGGTGTCGGCGGGCCGGCCTATACGCTGTCGACGGCCTGCACGTCGAGTGCGAAGGCGTTCGCGGCCGCGCGCCGCCTGCTGCGGCTGAAGCTCTGCGATGCGGTCGTCGTCGGCGGTGCGGATTCGCTGTGCGAGCTCACGCTGCAGGGCTTCGCGTCGCTCGAATCGGTCAGCCCGGGCCGGACCAATCCGATGAGCCGGAACCGCTGCGGTATCACGATCGGCGAAGGCGCCGCGCTGTTCGTGATGAGCCGCGACGAAGCGGCGGTTCGCCTGGCCGGCGTCGGCGAGTCGAGCGATGCGCATCACATCTCGGCGCCGGATCCGGCGGGCCACGGCGCCGAGGACGCGTTGCGCGCCGCGCTCGCGGACGCGGGTGTGGCTGCGTCCGCGATCGGCTACGTGAACCTGCATGCGACCGCGACGCGGCTGAACGACGAGATGGAAGCGAACGTGATGGCCCGCGTGTTTCCGCACGGCGTGCCGGCGAGCGGAACCAAGCCGCTGACGGGGCACATGCTCGGCGCGGCAGGCGCGACCGAGCTGGGATTCGGCTGGCTGACATTGGCCCGCGGGATCGCGCTGCCGGCGCACGTCTGGGACGGCGAGCACGATCCGGCGCTGCCGACACTCGACCTCGTCGACGGCGAGCGCCGTCTGGCCGGCGATGCCACCGGACGTTACGTAATGAGCAATTCGTTCGCTTTCGGCGGCAGCAATGCCAGCCTGATTCTGGGGACCTGACATGCAAGCCGGACCATTGATCGACGCGCTGCACGGCGGCGCGGATATTCCTGTCGGCGACGTGCGCGACGTGCTGCCGCATCGCGGCACGATGCTGCTGCTCGACTCGATCGAGCGCTGCTCGGAAACCGGCATCGAGGTGAGCGCGATGGCGCGCCGCGATGCGTGGTACGCCGCCGACAGCGGTGCGATGCCGGCGTGGATCGGCATCGAGCTGATGGCGCAGGCGATCGCCGCGCACGTCGGCCTGCTCGCCGCGCATGCGGGCGGCCGGGCGAAGCCGGGCGTATTGCTCGGCGCGAACCGCTATGTCGCGCATCGCCCCGCGTTCGGCACGGACACGACGCTGCGCATCGTCGCGCGGGAACTGTTGCGCGGCGAAGAGGGGCACGGCGCGTACGAGTGCGCGATTCATGCCGACGGCGAGTGCTGCGCGGAAGCCGTCGTCAAGGTGTACCAACCGAGCGATTTTCAGACTTTTATCGAAGGGAGTTTCAATTCATGACTCGGCGAGTTCTCGTGACAGGGGCGAGCCGCGGCATCGGCCGCGCCGTGGCACTGCGCTTGGCATCCGACGGTTTCGCCGTGACGGTTCATTGCCGCACCGGCCGCGACGACGCGGAAAGCGTCGCCGCGACGATTCGCGCGCAGGGCGGCACGGCGAGCGTGCTGCAGTTCGACGTGCGCGATCGCGCGGTGTGCCGGCGTGAACTGGAGGCCGACGTCGACGCGCACGGCGCGTACTACGGGATCGTCTGCAGCGCGGGCGTGACGCGGGATGGCGCGTTTCCGGCGCTGTCCGAGGAGGACTGGGATATCGTGATCGAAACCGGGCTGGACGCGTTCTACAACGTCGTTCATCCGCTGACCATGCCGATGGTGCGTCTGCGCGGCGGCGGCCGAATCGTGACGATCGCGTCCGTGTCGGGCGTGATGGGCAATCGCGGCCAGGTCAACTACAGCGCCGCGAAGGCCGGCCTGATCGGCGCGACCAAGGCGCTGGCGGTCGAACTGGCATCGCGAAAGATCACCGTCAATTGCGTCGCGCCCGGGCTGGTCGATACCGGCATGCTCGACGACGTGCCGCTGGAACAGGCATTGAAGACGGTCCCGATGGGCCGCGTCGGCCAGCCTGACGAAGTCGCGGCGGTGGTCGGCTTCCTGATGTCGGATGCGGCGACCTACGTCACCCGGCAAGTGATCGGCGTCAACGGCGGGATGGTGTGATGAAGCGAGTGGTCGTGACGGGGATGGGCGGCGTGACCGCCTTCGGTCAAAGCTGGGCGGACATCGAGGCGCGCCTGCGCGACGGGCGCAACGCGGTGCGTTACATGCCGGAATGGGACTGTTACGAAGCGCTGCATACGCGGCTCGCGTGCCCGCTGCCGGCCTTCGAGCTGCCGCGCACGTATCCGCGCAAGAAGACCCGTTCGATGGGGCCCGTATCGATGTACGCGGTGCGCGCGAGCGAACTGGCACTGGCCGATGCGGGGCTGGGCGACGACGCGTCGATCCGGGACGGCCGGATGGGTGTCGCGTACGGGTCGTCGTCGGGATCGGTCGAGCCGATCCGCGCGTTCGGCACGATGATCGAGACGGGATCGATGCGCGACGTCACGTCGAACAGCTACGTGCAGATGATGCCGCACACCACGGCAGTCAACGTCAGCCTGTTCTGGGATCTGAAAGGCCGGATCGTGCCGACGTCGTCGGCCTGCGCGTCCGGCAGCCAGGCAATCGGCTACGCGTACGAGGCGATCGCGACGGGCAAGCAGGCGCTGATGCTGGCGGGCGGCGCGGAGGAGTTGTCCGGCCCGGCGGTCGCGGTGTTCGATACGCTGTACGCGACGAGCACGCGCAACGATGCCGCGAACCTGACGCCGCGGCCGTTCGATGCCGATCGCGACGGGCTGGTGGTCGGTGAAGGCGCGGCGACGCTCGTGCTCGAGGAATACGAGCACGCGATGGCGCGCGGCGCGACGATCCATGCGGAGATCGTCGGTTTCGGCTGCAATTCCGACGGCGCGCACATCACCCAGCCGACCGCGGAGACGATGGCGGTCGCGATGCGTGTCGCGCTGCGCGATGCGGCGCTCGATGCCGATGCGATCGCCTACGTGAACGCGCACGGCACGTCGACCGACCGGGGCGACGTCGCGGAAAGTCATGCGACGGCGTCCGTATTCGGCGAACGCATGCCGATCAGCTCGCTGAAGAGCTATGTGGGGCATACGCTGGGCGCATGTGGTGCGCTCGAGGCGTGGTGGACGATCGAGATGATGAAGCGCAACTGGTATGTGCCGACGCTCAATCTCGATACGATCGATCCGGCCTGCGCGCCGCTCGACTACATCGTCGGCGACGCGCGCCGGATCGAAGCGGAATTCGTGATGAGCAACAACTTCGCGTTCGGCGGGATCAACACGTCGCTGATCTTCCGGCGGGTCGCCGCATGACGGCGCGCGTCGTCGTCACGGGGCTCGGCATCGTGTCGTGCCTCGGCAACGCGCTCGACGAAGTATCGGCCGCGCTGCGCGCCGGTCACTCGGGTGTGAGCCGCGTGGACGCATGGCGCGAGCGCGGTTTTCGCAGCCAGGTCGCCGGCGTGGCGTCGGTCGCCCCGGCAGCGCGGTTTGCCCGCAAGCACGAACGCTTCATGGGCGACACGGCGCGCTTTGCCGCGCATGCGGCCGCGTCGGCGCTCGACGATGCGTGCCTCGCTGCCGACGTGCTCCGTTCGCCGCGCGTGGGCGCGATCGTCGGGTCCGGCATCGGATCGATGGCCGACTACGACGACGCGATGACGATCGCGCAGCATCGCGGCATCGACAAGACGCCGCCCTATGTCGTGCCGAAGGCGATGAGCAGCACGGCGTCGGCATGCGTCGCGCAGGTGTTCGGCATCGAGGGCGTGTCGTACTCGCCGTCGTCCGCGTGCACGAGCGGGGCGCTCGCGATCGGGCAAGCGGCGCAATTGATCCGCTCCGGGTGCCAGGACATCGTGCTGGCAGGTGGAAGCGAGGCGCTGCACGACAACATGACGTTGATGTTCGACGCGATGGGCGTGTTGTCCAGCGGTTTCAACGACACGCCGGACCGCGCGTCGCGTCCGTATACGCTTGACAGGGATGGTTTCGTGATCGCGTCCGGCGCCGGCATTCTGGTGCTCGAATCGCTCGAGCATGCACGCGCGCGCGGCGCGCGAATTCATGCGGAGATCAGCGGATTCGGCCAATGCACGGACAACGCCGGCATGGCGATGCCGCATGCGCCGGGGATGGCGCGCGCGATGCGTGGCGCACTCGAACATGGCGGCGAACGGCGTCCGGACTACGTCAATACGCACGCGCCGTCGACGCAGCGCGGCGACGTCGAGGAACTGAAAGCGCTCGGCGACGTATTCGGCGGCGACGTGCCGGCGTTCTCGTCGACGAAGGGAATGACGGGGCATCCGCTCGGCGCGAGCGGTGCGCATGAAGCGATCTATACGATCCTGATGATGCGCGACGGCTTCGTCGCGGGCTCGGCCGTCGGCGATGTGCCCGATCCCGCGATAGCCGGCATGCCGCTCGTGCGCGACGCGCGCGAATTCGCGATCGAACGCGCGCTGTCGGTTTCGTTCGGATTCGGCGGCAGCTGTGCAAGTGTGTTGTTGGACGCCTGGAAGGGCGATTGAAGTGAACTTACTGAGCTGAGAGGACGATAACAATGAAGCACACACGACATCTGGCCGGCATGTTGGTCGCGACATCGTTGCTGACCGGGTGCGGCACCGTGGTGCGTTCGCTGCCTCTGCCGGCGGCGGCAACGGCACCGGACACGAGCGGCGTCGCGATTTATTTCGGTGCGCAGCCGCATCCGGAGGTCAAGACCAGCATCGGTCCGCGTTCGGAATCGGTGCGCGTGCGCCGGGTCGAAAGCGAGCAGCCGACGTGCGAGCAAGCGCTGGCGGAAGCGCTGAACCGTCTTCGCATCTATGCGAAGCATCACGGCGGGAATGCGGTCATCAACGTGACGACGCGCTTCCATGAAAAAAGCTCGAATTCGACGACCGAATATACGTGTGGCGTGAGCGGCAGTGCGGGCGCGATTGCCGTGTCGGGCGACGTCGTGCAGTTGAACGCTCAATGATGGGGGCACACGTGAAATATCGCATGGCACTGGCATTGATCGGCGCGACGTTCGCGGCTTCGGCCGCCTACGCACGGGATACGATCCGCGACTATCCGATCGACAGCGCGTTGAAGAGCGAGGAAGGCAAGCTCGACGACGGCGTCGCGCTCTATTTCGGCGATCAGCCGCATCCGCGCGTGATGAAGTCGTACGGGACGTTCGCGACCAACAAGAAGACCAACGCGTTCGGCAAGAGCGACGAGGCGGCGTGTCAGCATGTATTCCTGTCGGCCGTGATCGAGCTTCAGGCGCGCGCGCGCGCAAGGAGGGCGGCAATGCGGTGGTCGGCATCAAGAGCAATTACCGCAACGTGTCGCGCTCCAGCCCGAGCGAGTACACGTGCGGTGCCGGCGCGGTGGTTGCCGGCGCGGCGCTGACGGGCGAGGTCGTGACGTTGAAGCAGTAACCGGCACCGACCGGTAGCACGGGGCCGCCGAACGGCGGCCTTGCTTGCTCAGGCAGGCTTGCGCGCGGCGACGTTGACGAGCGTTTCGCGGCGCTTGCCGGGTTTCGGTGCGTACAGGCCGATGCGCTCGAGGAGTCCGAAGTCTTTCGCGCGGCTCCACCACAGATAGGGGAACGACACGTTGCGGGTGTCGAAACCGAACCCGGCGTCGCGTAGCATGGCAAGGTAGCCGTCGGCGCTTTTCTGAACCTCCATCGGGTGGCGGAACAGCAGCCGGATCACCCACGACTTGATGTACGCGTCGGTCGATTCGGCGAACAGCAGCAGTCCGCCGGGTTTCAGCACGCGGCGAAACTCGGCCAGCGCATGGTCCTGATCGACGAGATGGTGAAAGGTCTGATGGCAGAACACGATGTCGACGCTCGCATCGGCAAGCGGAATCTGCGTGCAGTCGGCATGCCGCAGTTCGACGGGCGTGGCGCAGCGATGCGCCGCTTCCGACGCATGCGCGAGCGAGTCGTCGTGGCAGTCGATACCGATGATCCTGGCGGGTGCGAACGCTTCGCTCAGCAGGCGAAACGACTTGCCCTGGCCGCATCCTGCGTCGAGGAGGACGGGGGCCGACGGCAGCGGCGCCGCGATGAGCCGCTTCAGATCGTCGATCGCAACCTTGAGCACGTGATGTTCCCACGTATGCGTGCGAAGAAACCAGATGCCGAACCGGGTTTCGGGAACATAGGCGGGCGCGTGCGTGCGGGAGGACGTCATGGGTCTCTCATCGATCTTGGATTTGTTGAGCGCCTATTGTAGTTGGCAACGCCGGATCGTGGCGTCAGAAACATAAGATACCCAATCAATCGGACTGAATTGGCAAGCATGAGTGAAATGAAATCGAATTCCATCGACGTCGCGATCATCGGGGCAGGGCCTTCCGGTGCCGTCGCGGCCGCGCTGCTGCGCAAGGCCGGCCGTTCGGTGCTGGTGCTCGAGCGTCAGCATTTTCCGCGCTTTTCGATCGGAGAAAGCCTGTTGCCCCAGAGCATGCAGTATCTCGAGGAGGCGGGCATGCTGCAGGCGGTCGTCGAGGCCGGCTTCCAGTTCAAGAACGGCGCGTACTTCGTCTATCGCGACAGGATGTCGTCGTTCGATTTTCGCGAGAAGTTTTCCGCGGGCTGGGGGACGGCCTATCAGGTCGAGCGCGCGGCCTTCGACGATCTGCTGATCCGTTGTGCGGCCGAACAGGGCGCGGACGTGCGATTCGGCCATACGGTGCGCGCCTTCCAGCCGGGCGACAAGCCGCGGCTCGACATCGTCGACGAAGCCGGGCACGACTATTCCGTTCAGCCGTCGTTCGTACTCGATGCGAGCGGGTTCGGCCGCGTGTTGCCGCGACTGCTCGATCTCGACGCGCCGACCGGCCTGCCGACGCGAGCGGCCCTCTTTTCGCACGTCGAGGACAGCCTGCCGGCCGGGTCGACCGATCGCGACAAGATCTGCATCGCCGTTCATCCGGAGCGACGCGACGTGTGGTTCTGGATGATCCCGCTGACGAACGGGCGCTCGTCGGTCGGCTGCGTGGCCGATGCCGGGTTTCTCGACGTGCCGGACGCGCGACAGGAATCGTTGTTGCGCGAATTGCTGCAAAGCGAGCCGACATTGTCGCGACTGGTCGGCAGCAAGCCGTTCGTGATGCCCGTGCGCCGCATCTCGGGTTATGCGTCGAACGTCGAGACCCTGCACGGCCCCGGCTATGCGCTGCTCGGCAACGCGGGCGAATTCCTCGATCCGATCTTTTCGTCGGGCGTGACGATCGCGATGCGCTCGGCTCAACTGGCGGTCGCCGCACTCGAACGGCAGTTGCGTGGCGAGTCGGTCGACTGGGCACGTGATTACGACATCGCGCTGCGCAAGGGCATCGACACCTTCCGCGCCTTCGTCGAACGCTGGTACTCGGGCGCGCTGCAAGACATCGTGTTTCACGAAGACAAGGCCTCCGACGTGAAACGCATGGTCTGCTCGATTCTGGCGGGTTATGCGTGGGACCAGACGAATCCGTTTGTACGGGAGCCGGCGCGGGGTCTCGATATTCTTGCGCAGTTGTGCAGTTCGATAGGCGGGACCGACATCGCCTCGTAGCGCGCGAAGCCGAATACATTGGCTCACCCCTTCGATCGAGATTGCAGTGGATACGCATCAACTCATTACGATATGCCTTTACTCGGCCCTGGTATTGATCGTTCCGGGACCGACCAACACGTTACTTTTTTCGTCCGGAATAAGCGTTGGTCTGACGCGAACCCTCCCGCTCCTGCTCGCCGAAGGCGCAGGCTACGTCATCGCTATCTCGGCTTGGGGCGTTTCGCTGCTGGCGTTCGCCGTGGCGCATCCTCAAATCTTGAGCGTGATCAAGTTGGCATGCGCGTCGTATCTGCTGCTGCTGGCGGCAAAAATGTGGGCACGAGGCACGCTGGAAGAGGATCGGCGTTCGAAGCCGGTGACGTGGCACGATGTCGTCGTCGCCACGCTATTGAATCCGAAGGCTTTTCTGCTTGCAAGTACGGCGTTTCCACTCCAGGCGTTTCAGAACGTCGGTAACGGGGCCGTCGCGTTCGGTGCGTTTCTGCTGGTCCTCGTGCCCATTGGAGCGGGTTGGGCGAGCCTCGGGCGAGTGACGAGGATACTGGCATCCGGGCCGCGTCATATCACGGCGCTATTTCGTTCGGCGTCGGTGCTGCTGGTTCTGTTTTCGGGGTCGCTGCTGTATTCGGTGGTGAAATGAGCTTTCTATGGTCGTGCGATCGATTCCTGTCGCGGAAAAGATCACGCGACCCCTGTGAAATAAAAATGAAAGGGCGTGTGTAAGGCAGGCGACCTGCACGATCTCCCACCGCGAGCCGTCAATCCGGTCGTTCCGGCCCTTCGAAACGACCGGTTGGTATCAAAAATGCGGCGCTGCGTCTATTCCTGGCGCGCGCCGCATCGGTCAATACAAAAAATTACGCATATAAATCATTGGCCTACGCCGAAGGCAAAAAACAATGCTCTGCTGCGCTGCAGAAAATAATCAATCGCCTTATGCTGGTTAACCCGATCGCGTTTGAGCGGCATCAAGTTTTCCGGTGATGCTGCTTTACATTTAGCCAACATTGGCGATTCACGAAATCTACCTGTCGATTTGATTTCGTTCCTTTCGTCGCGCCTGTCCCCGATGCAAGGCGCGACCTCCTCAAGGCGTTGTTGACATGCATGATTTCCCCTTTCTGAGCCTGGCCATCTGGGTTCCGATACTGTTCGGCGCGGGCCTGCTGCGCGCCGGTTCCGACCAGCATTTCCGCCGAATAAGACTGATTGCGCTGGTCGGCTCGATTGCCGGGCTGGCGGCCGTCGTTCCGCTGATTGCCGGTTTCGACGCGCATTCGGCGGCGATGCAGTTCGTCGAAAGGCGCGACTGGCTCGCGGCATTCAATGCCGGATGGCGGGTCGGCATCGACGGCGCGTCGCTGTGGCTCGTCGTGCTGACCGCGTTCACGACGCTGGTGGTAGTGGTGGCATCGTGGGAATCGGTCACCGTGCGCGTCGCGCAGTACTACGCGTCGTTCCTGATCCTGTCGGGACTGATGGTCGGCGTGTTCGTCGCGCAGGACGGGCTGCTGTTCTTCATCTTCTTCGAGGCGACGCTGATCCCGCTGTACCTGCTGATCGGCACGTGGGGGCGCGAGCGCCGCGTGTATGCGGCCGTGAAGTTCTTCTTCATCTCGTTCGCCGGCTCGCTGTTGCTGCTGATGGCGATGCTGTACCTGTACGCGCAGTCGCATACGTTCGACATGGCCGTGTGGCGCACGCTGCAGCTCGGCTTCGCGCCGCAGTTGCTGGTGTTCCTCGGTTTCTTCGCCGCGTTCGCGGTCAAGGTGCCGATGTGGCCGGTCCACACGTGGCTGAGCGACGTGTACACGGACGGCCCGACGGGCGCCGCGCTGATGCTCGCGATGCTCAAGCTCGGCGGCTACGGGTTCCTGCGCTTTGCGCTGCCGATCACGCCCGACGCGAGCCACTTCTTCGCGCCGGCCGTGATCGCGCTGTCGCTGTTCGCGATCGTCTACGCGAGCCTGATCGCGCTCGCGCAGACCGATCTCGGCAAGCTGCTCGCGTATTCGACGGTCGCGCACATGGGCATCGTCACGCTCGGGCTGTTCCTGTTCAACCGGATCGGCGTCGAAGGCGCGATCGTGCAGCTCGTGTCGTACGGCTTCGTGGCGGGCGCGATGCTGTTGTGCGTGAACGTGCTCGTGGATCGCACGCGGCAGCGCGAGATCGCCGCATACGGCGGCGTGGCGGGCGTGATGCCGCGCTTCGCGACCTTCACGCTGCTGTTCGCGATGGCCAACGTCGGGCTGCCGGGCACGTCGGGGTTCGTCGGCGAGTTCATGGTGATCATGGGCGCGATCCGCTTCAACTTCTGGATCGGCGCGATCGCGGCGCTCACGCTGATCCTCAGCGCGTCGTACACGCTGTGGATGCTCAAGCGCGTGGTGTTCGGCAAGGTCGCGAGCCAGCGGATCGCGAAGCTCGCCGACCTGAACCGTCGCGAGATCGTGATGTTCGCGTCGCTCGCGCTGATCGTGCTGGCGGTCGGCATCGATCCGAAGCCGTTCACCGATGCGATCGATCCGACCGTCGGCAAGCTGATCCAGGAAGCGAGCCATTCGAAGGTGCCGGCGGGGGATGGCCCCGCGCCGGCGCTGCCGTCGTACATGGCATCGACGCACGACTGAGCGCGGCACACCGAGCCGCACCACGCCGCGCAAGCCCGCCGCATCGCGCGGCGCGCATCGTTGCGCACACATCGATCCGCGGCCCGGCACGGCAAGTGCCGGGCGCGCTTCCGGCTGCGTGAAATTGCCCCGCGACAATGTGACTCACGGCAGATTTTGCAATGATGATTTGCCGCATGCACCGGTTTTTCATCGCACTCGCGCGACGTATGATTCGGCCAATTTCGTGAATCGAATGCGCATCGGGCATACGCAAACGGATTCAATGACCCTCGGGCTGTGTGATGAAAAGAAGAGCATCAAGAGGCTGGTCGGCGCTGCTTTCAATGGGCGCGGCATTGAGCCTGTCAGGTTGTAATTTAGATGTACTAAATCCGAAAGGAAGCGTGGGGGCGGCCGAAAAGGCGCTGATCGCGACGTCCACGTGGGCGATGCTGATCGTCGTCGTGCCGGTGATCCTGCTGACGTTATGGTTCGCGTGGCGTTACCGCGCGTCGAATCGCAACGCCGCCTACGCGCCGAACTGGTCGCACTCGACCGCGATCGAGGTCGTGATCTGGACGGTGCCGACGCTGATCATCCTGTTCCTCGGCGTGCTCACGTGGAAGACCACGCACGAGCTCGATCCGTACAAGCCGCTCGAATCGGCGGTGAAGCCGATCGACGTCGAGGTGGTCGCACTCGACTGGAAGTGGCTGTTCATCTATCCGGAATTCGGCATCGCGTCGGTGAACCAGCTCGCGATTCCGGTCGGCACGCCGGTGAACTTCCGCATCACGTCGGATTCGGTGATGAATTCGTTCTTCATCCCGCAGCTCGGCGGCCAGGTCTACGCGATGGCCGGCATGCAGACGCGCCTGCACCTGATCGCCGACGAGCCCGGCAATTACGCGGGCACGTCCGCCAACTTCAGCGGCCGCGGGTTCTCCGACATGAAGTTCCGCACGCTCGCCGAGCCGCGCGAGCAGTTCGATGCGTGGGTGCAGAAGGTGAAGGCGTCGCCGGACCGGCTCGACGCGACCGTATACGGCAGCGTCGCGCAGCCGAGCGAAAAGGCGCCGGTGCGCTACTTCTCGTCGGTCGATCCGCGGCTCTTCCACAACATCATCGCGAAATACAACGATGGCCACGTCCTCGACCTGAAGGACGCCGCCTGCGGCACGAAGGGGTAACGCATGTTCGGCAAACTCACACTTTCGGCGATTCCGTTCGATCAGCCCATCATCATGGGGGCCGGCGCCTTCATGGGGCTGGTCGTGCTGGGCATTCTCGCCGCGCTGACGATCACCGGCCGCTGGAAATGGCTGTGGACGGAATGGCTGACCACGGTCGACCACAAGAGACTCGGCGTGATGTACATCATCGTCGCGCTGATCATGCTGCTGCGCGGCTTCGCCGACGCGATCATGATGCGCATGCAGCTCGCGCTCGCGTACAACGCGCCCGGCTACCTGCCGCCGCACCACTATGACCAGATCTTCACCGCGCACGGCGTGATCATGATCTTCTTCATGGCGATGGTGTTCATGGTCGGCCTGATGAACCTGATCGTGCCGCTGCAGATCGGCGCGCGCGACGTCGCGTTCCCGTTCATCAACTCGCTGTCGTTCTGGATGACGGCGGTCAGCGCGATCCTGATCAACCTGTCGCTCGTAATCGGCGAATTCGCGCAGACGGGCTGGCTCGCGTACCCGCCGCTGTCGGAGCTGCAGTTCAGTCCGGGGGTAGGGGTCGACTACTACCTGTGGGCGCTGCAGATCTCCGGTGTCGGCACGCTGCTGACCGGCGTGAACTTCTTCGTGACGATCATCAAGATGCGCGCGCCCGGCATGACGCTGTTGAAGATGCCGGTGTTCACGTGGACGGCGCTCTGCACGAACGTGCTGATCATGGCGTCGTTCCCGATCCTGACCGCGACGCTCGCGCTGCTCGGCCTCGACCGTTACCTCGGCATGCACTTCTTCACGAACGACGCCGGCGGCAACGCGATGCTGTACCTGAACCTGATCTGGGCGTGGGGCCATCCGGAGGTGTACATCCTGATCCTGCCGGCGTTCGGGATCTTCTCGGAAGTCATCGCGACGTTCGCGAAGAAGCCGCTGTTCGGCTACAAGACGATGGTGTACGCGACCTGCGCGATCATGGTGCTGTCGTTCCTCGTGTGGCTGCATCACTTTTTCACGATGGGCTCGGGCGCGAACGTGAACGCGTTCTTCGGGATCATGACGATGATCATCGCGATTCCGACCGGCGTGAAGGTGTTCAACTGGCTGTTCACGATGTATCGCGGCCGGATCCAGTTCACGACGCCCGTGCTGTGGACGATCGGCTTCATGGTCACGTTCACGCTCGGCGGCATGACCGGCGTGATGATGGCGATCCCGGGCGCGGACTTCGTGCTGCACAACAGCCTGTTCCTGATCGCGCACTTCCACAACGTGATCATCGGCGGCGTGCTGTTCGGTTATCTCGCTGGCTTCAACTACTGGTTTCCGAAAGCGTTCGGCTTCAAGCTGAACGAGAAGCTCGGCAAGGCGGCATTCTGGTTCTGGCAGGTCGGCTTCTACGTCGCGTTCGTGCCGCTCTACGTGCTCGGCTTCATGGGCATGACGCGCCGCCTGAACCATTACGACAACCCGGCCTGGCATCCGTGGCTGCTGGTCGCCGCGTTCGGCGCCGTGCTGATCGCGATCGGCATCGCGTGCCAGCTGCTGCAACTGGTGGTCAGCATCCGCAACCGCCATCTGCCGGAGTACCGCGACACGACGGGCGACCCGTGGGGCGGCCGCACGCTGGAGTGGGCGACGTCGTCGCCGCCGGCCGACTACAACTTCGCGGTGATCCCGCAGGTGCGCACGCTCGACGCGTATGCGGACATGAAGGCGCGCGGCGAAGGCCGGCCGAACCCGGCCGTGATCCGCGACATCCACATGCCGTCGAATACCTGTGCGGGCCTCGTGATCGCGATCTTCAGCCTGGTGCTCGGCTTCGCGCTGGTGTGGCACATCTGGTGGATGGCGATCGGCGGGCTCGTCGGGATCATCGCGACGCTCGTGATCTACAGCTCGCGCGATAACGACGGCTATTACATCCCTGCGTCGACGGTGCGCAAGACCGAAGACAAGCAGCCGACGAAGCGCCCGGCGCGCGTCGACGACGTGGAACTGGAGGCCAACTGATGTTGCAGAAAACCTTGAGCGCAACCCTGCTCGAGCACGACGATCATCCGCCGTCGCATTCGGTGTTCGGGTTCTGGCTGTACCTGATGACCGACTGCGTGATCTTCGCGGCGCTGTTCGCGACGTTCGCGGTGCTCGGCCACCAGTACGCGGGCGGGCAGACCGCGAAAGAGCTGTTCGACATTCCGGGCGTCGCGGTGGAAACCGCCGCGTTGCTGCTGTCGAGCATCACGTACGGTTTCGCGATGCTCGCGGCGTACAAGCAGCGGCGCGGTGCGCTGCTCGCGTGGCTCGCAGTGACGTTCGTGCTCGGCGCGGCGTTTCTCGCGATGGAACTGCGCGAGTTCTCGCACCTGATCGCGGAAGGCGCCGGCCCGCAGCGCAGCGCGTTCCTGTCGGCGTTCTTCACGCTGGTCGGCACGCACGGGCTGCACGTGACGGCCGGCCTGTTGTGGATGATCGTGCTCGCCGCGCAAATCGTGTTGCGCGGCGGCGACCTGACCGATCGCGACCTGCGACGCCTGACGTGCCTGAGCCTCTTCTGGCACTTCCTCGACATCGTGTGGATCTGCGTGTTTTCCTTTGTCTATCTCGCGAGCGTGATCTAAATGGCCCATTCGCATTCGTCTCAACTCGAAGAAGGGCACGGCAGTGTCGGCGGCTACGTCGCCGGTTTCATCCTGTCGGTGCTGCTCACGGCCGCGTCGTTCGGCCTCGTGATGGGCGGCGTGCTGTCGCCGCACGCGTCGCTGGTCGCGCTGGCCGTGCTCGCGTTCGTGCAGATCGTCGTGCACCTCGTGTACTTCCTGCACATGAACGGCTCGTCGGGCCAGCGCTGGAACGTGATGGCGTTCAGCTATACGGTGCTGACTGCCGCGATCCTGATCGTCGGCACGCTGTGGGTGATGCACAACGTGAGCATGAACATGATGTCGCGTTGAGCGGCGGCGCGGCGCATCGGGTTCACCTCCATGCGCGTTCATGAAGAAAAGGCGGCACGTGCCGCCTTTTCGTTTTTTCCCGCTGCTGCGTCGCGCGGGGCAGGGCGGTCAGTGCCGCACGCCGGCATCGGCCGTCAGCGCATGCGTGCAGTCCGCGCGGTACTCGGCGGCGAGCCGATGCTTCGCACCGTCGAGGTCGTCGGGGTAGTACGGGCTCGCATGGGCGGGATCGTAGCCGACCTGTTCGAGTTCGGTCAGCTCGCGCACGAGGTCCGCCCGCGTGACGTCGCGGCCCGTGTGCACGAACGGGTACGCATTGCATTCCTGCGGGGTGAGGTGCGGCCCCGCGAATGCGGCGGTGCTCGCGCATGCGAGCAGCATGCAGGCGACTGTGGTCGACAGTTTCATCCGGTAGCTCCTGGTTTCGCGGCCCGATGCCGCATGACGTCAGCGTAGGCGGCCCCGGCCGCAGCGCGGCCGACGCACGGATGAAACATGTTTCACAGGCGCGTGCCGCGACGCAGGATGAAGCTATTTTCATCTGGCGCCGCGCGGCGATCGCGGCGCTTACGATAGCGGCGGGCGCATCGTGCGCGCCCGTCTTGACGTTCATTGCGAGGGCAACCATGCGAGTACTGACGGTCGAGGACGATGCGGTGACCGCGAACGAAATCGTCGGCGAGCTGACTGCACGCGGCTTCGAGGTCGACTGGATCGACAACGGCCGAGAAGGGATGATGCGCGCGATGAGCGCATCGTACGACGCGATCACGCTCGACCGGATGCTGCCGGGGGCGGACGGTCTCGCGATCGTGACCGCGATGCGCACGGTCGGCATCGATACGCCGGTGCTGATGCTGAGCGCGCTCGGCGACGTCGACGAGCGCATTCGCGGTCTGCGCGCGGGCGGCGACGATTACCTGACGAAGCCGTTCGATTCCGGCGAACTGAGCGCGCGTATCGAAGTGCTGCTGCGCCGCCGGCAGGCATCGGGCGTGCCGCAGCAGACGCTGCTGAAGGTCGGCGCGCTCGAGCTGGACCTCATTTCGCGCTGTGCGCGCCGCGGCGCCGACGAGATTCCGCTGCTGCCGACCGAGTTCCGCGTGCTCGAATTCATGATGCGCAACGCGGGCCAGACGATCACGCGCACGATGCTGTTCGAGGCCGTGTGGGGCTATCACTTCGATCCCGGCACCAACCTGATCGACGTTCACATGGGGCGGCTGCGCAAGAAGATCGATCCGCCCGGCGCGAACCCGATGATCCAGACGGTGCGCGGATCGGGCTACATGCTCGCTTGATGGAGGCACGGATGGACGCAGCCCGCGCGGCGAACTTCACGCGCCGCTGGCATACGACGACGTTTCGCTGGCTGTGTGCTTACGCGGCGATCTTCTCGGTGTCGCTGCTGCTGCTCGCGGGCGTGATCAGCGTGGCCGCGACGCACACGATGGCCCGCGACACCGACGAGGTGCTTGCGTGGCAACTGATCTATTTCGATTCGATTCCCGACGCCGAGCTGCCGCTCGCGATCCATCGGCGGCTCGAGCACGAGCACATGCATACGAATTTCTACGGGCTGTTCGACGCGAGCGGGCGCCGCGTGGCTGGCGACATCGCGACGCCGCCCGTGCTGCGTACCGATCGCCACGGCCGGACGCTGAACCGCACGCTCGCGCCGCTCGACGGTCAATCGTCGCCGATCACGCGCGCGATGGCCGTGCGCCGCGACGACGGGATGACGCTGGTCGTCGCGCGCGACCTGTCGCATTTCATCCAGATCCGCGACGTCGCGATTCGCGGGCTCGTGATCGGCGGCGTGATGATCCTGATCGCGGGCGTCGCGGGCGGCAGCATGCTCGGCATGCGGCAGATGCGCCGCGTCGCCGAGATCCGGCGCGTCACGCGGCAGATCGCCGAGGGCGATCTCGGCAAGCGGCTGCCGGTCGGCGGCTATGACGAACTCGACCTGCTCGCGCATCTCGTGAACCACATGTTGGACGAAGTCGAGCGGCTGATGGGCGAGGTGCGCCATACCTGCGACGGGATCGCGCACGACTTGCGCACGCCGCTCGCACGCGTGCATACGATGCTGGCGCGGCTCGCCGACCAGCCGTTCTGCGCACACGATCCCGCGTCGGCTGCGCTGCTGGCGTCGGCGCGCGACGAAACCGACCGGCTGCTCGAACGTTTTCGCGCGATGCTGCGCATCTCCGAGATCGGCACGCTGAGCCGGCGCGGCGGGTTTGCCGCGGTCGACGTCGCGGCGTTGCTGCGCGACGTGTGCGAACTTTACGAGCCGCTGGCCGAGGCGGTCGACGTGTCGTTGGAGCTCGATGCGGCCGCGGTCGACGGCATCCATGGCGACCGTGCGTTGCTGTTCGAGGCGTTCAGCAATCTCGCGGACAACGCGATCAAATTCACGCCGCCCGGCGGCCGCGTGCGCGTCGCGCTCCAGACGACGTCGCATGGTCCGCTCGTCCGGTTCGAGGACACCGGGCCCGGCATCCCGCCCGGCGAGCGCAATGCGGTGCTCGAGCGCTTCTATCGCGGCGAGCGCACGCGCCACGTGAACGGCTCGGGGCTCGGGTTGAGCATCGTGTCGGCGGTGATGCGCGTGCACGGTTTCGTGCTGCGGATCGGCGATGCGCAGCCGGCCGGTGCGGCGATCACGGTCGAATGCTGGCCGCGTTCGCTCGCGTGACGGAGGGGGCCGATCGATGCGCATCCTGCTGATTGCGCCGCCGACGCCTGATGCGTCGCGGCTCGACAAGGCGTTTCGGGAAAGCATGCACGGCGTCGAACGCGTCGACGAATGGCGCGACGGCTGTTTCGCGGCGACGCAGGACCGGTTCGACGCGATCGTGATCCTCGCGACCGATGGCGCTTCCGTGCCGACGCTTCTCGACGGATTCCCGCCGCTCGCCGCGTCGGCCGGCAGCGCGACGATTGCCGCGATCGTCGCCGGCACCACGTCCGCCGAGCGTGCACGGATGCTGAACGCGGGCTGCGACGTGTGCCTGGCCCATCCGTGCTCGTTCGTCGAATTGCACGAGCGGCTGCGCGCACTGTGGCGCCGCACGGGCGTCATCGCGATGCGGGAATCGATCCGGCTCGACACGGCGACGCGCGCGCTCGACGAGCGGGGCCGGCGGCTCGCGCTCAGCGCCCGGGAATTTCGCGTGGTCGAATGCCTGCTGCGCGAAGCGGGGCGGCCGGTCGGGCGCGACGCCGTGCTGCGTTATGCGTGGGGCGATGCGGACATCGAACCCGAAACGGTCAATGCGCTGGTCGTACGGTTGCGGCGCAAGCTGGCCGCGCATGCGTTTTCCGCGCGGATCGAAACGGTGGCGCGATTCGGCTTCCGGTTCGACGCGGGCGCGGCGCCGCTTGACGCGGGCCGCGGCGCAGGTTGAAGGACGTTTCCGGAAAGGGGGGCGCCGGGCGCCGATTGTTACAAGACGTTAGCGCGGGCTTCCCGTTGCGATGCGGCGCATCAGTTCTTACAAACTTGAAATATGCGGGGCGGGCGCTTGCCGCTATAGTCGAATCACACATGACACAACCAGAAGAGGAATCCATGAAGACTTTGCGTGTTGCCTCGCTCGTGACCGGTATGACGGCCTTGCTCGTGTCGGGCGCAGCAATGGCGGGAGTCAATGTCGGGATCAACGTCGGCGTGCCGGCACCGGTCTACGTCGCGCCCGCGCCCGTGTATGCGCCGCCGCCTCCGCCGGTCGTCTACCAGCCGGCGCCCGTCTACGCACCGGCGCCCGTGTACGGGCCGGCGCCGGCGATCGTGATCGGCTGGCACGGCGACCGCTACTGGGACGGCCGCCGCTACTGGGGCCGCGACGAATGGTATCGCCACCATGGTCGCGGCTGGGGCGGCGATCGCGGTCACTGGGATCACGGCCGCCACAACGGCTGGCGCTGATCGACCGGTCGCGCGTGCGTGCCGCGCGCGCGACAACGGCTCGTGAGGAAACCGCCCGCGTGGCGGTTTTCTTTTGGCTCGACGGATTGAATGGGTAGAATCGCTCCACGTTACTACCCTCATTCGACGACAGGGCCTCTATGACGAAGGGTTCGCCCCGGGCCGCCGCCGCGCGCGCCTGCCTCGGTGCGCTGCGGGCCGCCGGCCGCGTGGCCGCGGCGCTGGCGCTGCACGCGGCGCTGGCCGCGCCCGCCGCGCACGCGGCCTACGCGATTGCGCAGTACGGCGAGCCGAAGTATCCGCCGGGCTTCAAGCATTTCGACTACGTGAACCCCGACGCGCCGAAGGGCGGCACGCTCGTGCTCGCGAACCCGAGCCGGCTGACGTCGTTCGACAAGTTCAATCCGTTCACGATGCGCGGCAACACCGCGCCGGGCATCGACATGCTGTTCGAGAGCCTCGCGACCGGCAGCCTGGACGAGCCGGCGTCCGCGTACGGATTGCTCGCCGACGACATCGACGTCGCGCCGGACCGCCGCTCGGTCACGTTCCACCTGAATCCGCGCGCGCGCTTCTCGAACGGCGATCGCGTCACGGCGGACGACGTCAAGTTTTCGTTCGACACGCTGAAGAGCAAGCAGGCCGCACCGCAGTTCGGCGCGTACTTCGCCGAAATCACGAAGGCCGTGGTCGTCGATCCGGCGACCGTGCGCTTCGAATTCCACAGCGCGAACCGCGAGTTGCCGCTGATCGCCGGCGGCGTGCCGGTGTTCTCGCGCAAGTGGGGATTGCGCGCGGACGGCTCGCGCATCCCGTTCGACCAGCTCGCGTTCGAGCAGCCGATCGGCAGCGGCCCGTACGTGATCGACCATTACGACAACGGCCGCACGATCACCTACCGGCGCAGCCCCGCGTACTGGGGCGCCGACCTGCCGGTGCGAGTCGGCACCCACAACTTCGAGCGGATCGTCTACAAGCTGTACGGCGACGGCGTCGCGCGGCTCGAGGCGTTCAAGGCCGGCGAATACGACGTGCTCGTCGAGTACGTCGCGCGCAACTGGGCGCGACGCGACGTCGGCAAGCGTTTCGACAGCGGCGAGTTGATCAAGCGCGAGTTCCGGCAGCACAACGGCGCCGGCATGCAGGGCTTCTTCATGAACCTGCGCCGGCCGTTGTTCCGCGACGTGCGCGTGCGTCAGGCGCTCGACCTCGCGTTCGACTTCGAATGGCTGAACCGCCAGCTGTTCTACAGCGCGTACACGCGCCTGAACAGTTATTTCGCCGACACCGACCTGCAGGCGACCGGTACGCCGGGCGAGGGCGAGCTGAAGCTGCTGGAGCCGCTGCGTGCGCAGCTCGATCCGGCCGTGTTCGGCCCGATGGTCACGCAGCCGAACACGAATCCGCCGGGCTCGCTGCGCGCGAACCTGTTGAAGGCGCGCGCGCTGCTCGCACAGGCCGGCTGGACCTATCGCGACGGCGCGCTGCGCAATGCGAAGGGCGAGCCGTTCGCTTTCGAGATCCTCGACGATGCGGGCGGCGCGATGGAAGGCGTCGTGACCGCGTACCAGCGCAACCTCGCGAAGCTCGGCATCGCCGTGCGGTTTCGCACGGCCGATTACGCGCTGCTGCAAAAGCGCCTCGATGCGTTCGACTACGACATGACGACGATCCGCCTGCCGGGCGTGCAGGTGCCCGGCGCCGAGCAATACTCGCGGTACGCGAGCAAGTTCGCCGACGAGCCGGGCTCCGACAACTTCATCGGATTGAAATCGCCGGCCGTCGACGCGTTGCTGCACGCGCTCGGCACCGCGCAGACGCGCGAGGAATTGCTCGACGCGACGCACGCGCTCGACCGCGTGCTGATGCACGGCTACTACGCGGTGCCGCAGTGGTACAGCACGACGCACCGCGTCGCGTACCGGCACACGCTCGCCTATCCGCAGACGCTGCCGCTGTACTATTCGGCCGAGGGCTGGGTCGTGTCGACCTGGTGGGCGAAGCCCGATCACTGACCCGCGCCGGCCCTTCATCCAACCCGCCACCGATCACGAGTCGACGCCCTATGTGGAGCTACATCCTCAAACGCCTGCTGTTGATGATCCCGACGCTCGTCGGCGTGCTGACGCTCACGTTCGCGGTGATCCAGTTCGTGCCGGGCGGCCCGGTCGAGCAGGCCGTGCAGGAGTTGCGCAAGGGCGCGACCGAGCAGGGCGCGACGCCGTTCGGGATGCGCGCGCACACCGGCGTCGACGCGCAGCAGCTCGCGCAGCTCAAGGCGCTGTACGGTTTCGACAAGCCGCCGCTCGAACGCTACTGGCTGATGCTCAAGCGCTTCGCGCGCTTCGATCTCGGCGAAAGCTACTTTCGCCACCAGAGCGTGTGGTCGCTGGTCGTGCAGAAGCTGCCCGTGTCGATCAGCATCGGGCTGTGGACGTTCTTCCTCACGTACCTGATCTCGGTGCCGCTCGGCATCGCGAAGGCCGTGCGCAACGGTTCGCCGTTCGACGTCGCGACGAGCCTCGTCGTGCTGGTCGGCTATGCGATTCCGGGCTTCGTGCTCGGCGTGCTGCTGCTCGTGCTGTTCGGCGGCGGCTCGTTCTGGCAGCTCTTTCCGCTGCGCGGCCTCACGTCGGACAACTTCGCGCAGCTGTCGCTCGTCGGCAAGGTGCTCGACTATCTGTGGCACATCGCGCTGCCGATCACCGCGTCGGTCGTCGGCAGCTTCGCGGTCATCACGATGCTCACGAAGAATGCGTTCCTCGACCAGATCCGCCGGCAATACGTGCTGACCGCGCGCGCGAAGGGGCTCTCCGAGCGCAGCGTGCTGTGGAAGCACGTGTTCCGCAATGCGATGCTGCCGCTGATCGTCGGCTTCCCGGCCGCGTTCATCGGCGCGTTCTTCACCGGCAGCCTGCTGATCGAGACGCTGTTCTCGCTCGACGGCCTCGGGCTGCTGTCGTACGAGTCGGTCGTGCGGCGCGATTACCCGGTCGTGCTCGGCACGTTGTACCTGTTCACGCTGATCGGGCTCGCGACCAAGCTGATTTCCGATCTTTGCTATGTGTGGGTCGATCCGCGCATTCAATTCGACAACCTGGAGCGCTGACATGAAACGAGCCATTCGCATGCCCGGCGCCAGCGGGCGAGGCGCGCGATGAACCGGGCCGTCGCATCCCCCCGCATCGACGCCGCGCGCGCGCGCGTGTCGCCGTCGCCGGCCCGCCGTGTGTGGCAGCGCTTCCGGCAGCAGCGCCTCGGCTACTGGAGCTTCGTGATCTTCGTCGTCGCGTTTGCCGCGAGCCTCGCGGCGCCGCTGTGGTCGAACGACAAGCCGCTCGTCGTGCGCTACGACGGCCAGACCTATTTCCCGATGTTCCATGCGTACCCGGAGACGACCTTCGGCGGCGATTTCCCGACGCCGGCCGACTATCTCGATCCGTATGTGCGCAAGCGGCTCGAGGCGCCCGGCAACTTCGTCGTCTATCCGCCGAACCGCTATTACTACGACACGCTGAACTACTTCTCGAACGTGCCGAACCCGGCGCCGCCGTCGCGCGAGAACTGGCTCGGCACCGATGCGCAGGGCCGCGACCTGCTCGCGCGGCTCGTGTACGGGTTCCGCATCTCGGTCGAGTTCGGGCTGATCCTGACCGTGATCGGCACGCTGCTCGGGATCGCCGCGGGCGCGGTGCAAGGCTTCTTCGGCGGCCGCATCGACATCGTCGGGCAGCGGCTGATCGAGATCTGGAGCTCGCTGCCCGAGCTGTACCTGCTGATCATCTTCGCGTCGATCTTCGAGCCGAGCTTCCTGCTGCTGATCGTGCTGCTGTCGCTGTTCGGCTGGATCGGGCTTGCCGACTACGTGCGCGCCGAGTTCCTGCGCAACCGCACGCAGGACTACGTGCGCGCGGCCCGCGCGATGGGACTCACGAACTGGCAGATCATCTGGCGCCACGTGCTGCCCAACAGCCTCACGCCGGTGATCACGTTCCTGCCGTTCCGGATGAGCGGCTCGATTCTCGCGCTCACCAGCCTCGATTTCCTCGGTCTCGGCGTGCCGCCGCCGACGCCGAGCCTCGGCGAGCTGCTCGCGCAGGGCAAGGGCAACCTCGACGCGTGGTGGATCTCGCTGTCGACGTTCGGCGTGCTGGTCGCGACGCTGCTGCTGCTGACCTTCATGGGCGATGCGCTGCGCAACGCGCTCGACACGCGGATCGCCGATTCGGTGCGCGCGGCGGGAGGGCAGCGATGAGCGACGCAGTCGTATCGAAGGCGGACGAACCGCTGCTGTCGCTCGAGCATCTGCATGTGCGCTTCGGCGACACGGTCGCGGTGGACGACGTGACGCTCGCGATCGGGCGCGGCGAGCGGGTCGCGCTCGTCGGCGAATCGGGGTCCGGCAAGAGCGTGACCGCGCTGTCGATCCTGCGGTTGCTGCGCGACGCCGATGTCACCGGCGCGATCCGTTTTGCCGGGCAGGATCTGGCGGCCAAGAGCGAGCGCGAGATGCGCGGGCTGCGCGGCTCGGACATCGCGATGATCTTCCAGGAGCCGATGACGGCGCTCAATCCGCTGTATACGATCGGCGTGCAGATCGGCGAGACGATCGTGCTGCACGACGGCGTATCGGCCGTCGAGGCGCGCAAGCGGGCGATCGCGTTGCTCGCGCGCACCGGCATCGCTCAGCCCGAGAAGCGCGTCGACAGCTACCCGCACCAGTTGTCGGGCGGCCAGCGGCAGCGCGCGATGATCGCGATGGCGCTCGCGTGCCGGCCGCGCCTGCTGCTCGCCGACGAGCCGACCACCGCGCTCGACGTGACGATCCGCGCGCAGATCGTCGACCTGCTGCTCGAGCTGCAGCGCGAGGAGGCGGAAAAGCGCGGGATGGCGATCCTGCTGATCACGCACGACCTGAATCTCGTGCGGCACTTCGCGCAGCGCGTCGCGGTGATGGAGCATGGCCGGCTCGTCGAGAGCGGGCCGGTCGAGCGGATCTTCGCGTCGCCCGAGCATCCGTATACGCAGCGGCTGCTGAACAGCCGGCCGCAACGCGCGGTCACGCCGGTGATGCCGATCGCGCCCGTCGTGCTCGACGCGCGCCACGTGAGCGTGCAGTTCGCGCGCAAGCGGCCGGGCTTCGCCGGCTGGTTCGGCACGGTGCCGGTGACGGCCGTGGCCGACGTGTCGGTGTCGGTGCGGCAGGGCGAAACGCTCGGCATCGTCGGCGAATCGGGATCGGGGAAGTCGACGCTCGCGATGGCGCTGCTCGGGCTGCAGAAGACGGCCGGCGGCGAGATCGAATTCCAGGGGCGTGCGCTGTCGACCTATCGCGGCCGCGAACAGACCGCGCTGCGCTCGAACATGCAGGTGGTCTTTCAGGACCCATTCAGCTCGCTTTCGCCGCGTCACACGATCGAGCGGATCGTCGGCGAGGGGCTCGAGCTGCATCGCCCGGACATGACGCCCGACGCGCGCCGCGCGAAGTCGCTCGCTGTGCTGCGCGAAGTCGGCCTCGACCGCACGGTGCTGCACCGCTATCCGCACGAATTCTCGGGCGGCCAGCGCCAGCGGATCGCGATCGCGCGCGCGCTGGTGCTGGAGCCGCGCATCCTGATCCTCGACGAGCCCACGTCGGCGCTCGACGTGTCGATCCAGCAGCAGGTGCTGAAGCTGCTCGCGAATTTGCAACAGAAATACAACCTCGGCTACGTGTTCATCAGCCACGACCTGGAGGTGATCGGCGCGATGGCGCACCGCGTCGCGGTGATGCAGGACGGCGCCGTCGTCGAGTCGGGGGAGGTGTCCGACATCTTCACCCGACCGTCACATCCTTACACACAAAAGCTGTTGAAAGCGGTCTGGAAAGCGTGATAGGCGGCCAATGGTCTGACCATCTCGATTGTATTTATTAATTTGTTTTGACAAACGATTACGCGCTGGCTAGTATCGACCGAAATTTTCCGCCAATCAGCTGATTTTTAAGCATATTCCATCGACCAATGCAGCATCGATCCCTGACCCAGGCATGCGCGCGCACCATCGCCGGGCTGTTCATCGGCGCCCTGTTCGCAGCAGCACCCGGCGCGTTCGCCGACGAAGTCAGCAGTTTTAACCAGAATGTCAGCAATTCGACTCAGATCGGGTCGGGTTCCTCTCTCCAGCAGACCAGCGCGCAGCCGTCGAGCGGCGGCGCGAAGTCGTTCCTTGCCGGCATGGCGGGCAAGGCAGGCGACGTGGTGGTCGGCGCGCTGAACATGATCGGCGTGCGGTATCGCTGGGGCGGCAACTCGCCGGATTCGGGCCTCGACTGCAGCGGCTTCGTGCGCTACGTGTTCCAGGACACGCTCGGCATGTCGCTGCCGCGTCGCGCGGAAGAAATGAGCCGCGTCGGCGAGAAGGTGAGCATGAGCAACCTGAAGCCGGGCGATCTCGTGTTCTTCAACACGATGCGCCGCACGTTCTCGCACGTCGGCATCTATATCGGCGACAACAAGTTCGTGCATTCGCCGTCGACGGGCAGCACGGTCCGTGTCGACGATCTCGACAGCGGCTACTGGGAAAAGCGTTTCACCGGCGCGCGCCGGATCGAATCGGAATTCCCGATGAAGCCCGAAGACCTGCGTCAGCGCGTGCGCGCGACGCTCGGCGACGATTCGGCGAACGGCAGCAACTGACGTTTGCCGGTCGCGCGGGCCGGACGATAAAAAACCCTGTCACCGAAAGGCGGCAGGGTTTTTTGCTTTTGGGGCGGCGTCGACGGCGGGGCGGAAGTCGTTGCGTCGGCCACGGGCGGCAGGCGGCGCGTGCCGCGGCCTCCCGCTCATCGTGGCTTGGGCGGCTTACGCGGCCACGGCCACGCCGCGCGCCGCCGCGAGCTTGCGCTGCAGTTCCGGCATGATGCGCGCGACCGCTTCCTCGCCTGCGAGGATCGCCGCGTTGCGCTGGTTGAAGTCGCTGCCGCCCATCGCCGCGAGGTTCGGGCGAATCACGACGTCCGCGTACTTGTCGAGCTCGTAGGTCTTGATCGTCTGGCCCATGATCGTGAAGGTCTGCAGCAGCATCTCGATCGGGTTGTTGGTCGCTGCGCCGTCGGGGCGGGCCGAGATGTCGACCGCGATCACAAAGCTCGCGCCCATCTTGCGCGCAAACGACGCCGGCACAGGGCTCACGAGGCCGCCGTCGACATATTCGCGCGTGCCGATCTTCACCGGCTCGAACACCGACGGCACGCTGCACGACGCGCGCACCGCGAGCCCCGCGTTGCCTTGCTGGAACAGGATCGGCTGGCCGCTTTGCAGGTCCGTCGCGACGATGCCGAGCGGCTTCGCCATCTTCTCGATCGGCCGGTTGTTGAGCGTCTTGTTCAGGAAGTTCTGCAGCGCGACGCCTTGCAGCAGGCCGCGCGAGCGGAACGGCAGCGCCCAGTCGCTGATCGCCGCCTGGTCCATGTCGAGGGCGATCTTGTTGATTTGCAGCGCGTTCATGCCCGACGCGTAGAGTGCGCCGACCACCGAGCCCGCGCTCGTCCCGGCGACGATCTCGATCGGAATGCCGCGCGCCTCGAGCGCCTTCAGCACGCCGATGTGCGAGAAGCCGCGCGCGGCGCCGCCGCCGAGCGCGATACCGATCTTGACGGGCTTCTCCTGCGGCAGGGCCGTGCCGGGGCGGGACTTGTCGCCGAAGGACGTACAGGCGGCGAGGCTGGCGGACGCGCACGCGATCGTGAAGTGGCGGCGCGACAGGCGAGGGGACGACATCGATGGTTCTCCGGCGGCTTGGCGGCGGGTCACACGGCCCGCGGCGGCGAGGGTTTCCGAGGCCGCGCAGCGGGTTCCGCGCGGCCGGCGCCGCACCGGCTGGCGGCCGCGGCGCGCACATCATAAAGCAAGCGGCGCGCTTGGCGCGATGTCCGGCGCGAGTATAATTCCGGCTTCTTTCCCGTTCCGGGCGTCGCCGGCTCCGTTGCTGTCCGGGCTGCCGTCGTCCCGCGTCGAATCATTCATGCGCCCCAGGCGTTCGAGTTACCGTTTATGACCCGTCCTGTCCGTACCCGCTTCGCGCCGAGTCCCACCGGCTTCATCCACCTCGGCAACATCCGCTCCGCACTGTATCCGTGGGCGTTCGCCCGCAAGATGAAAGGCACGTTCGTGCTGCGCATCGAGGATACCGACGTCGAGCGCTCGTCGCAGGAAGCGGTCGATGCGATCCTCGAAGGGATGCAATGGCTCGGGCTGGATTTCGACGAAGGCCCGATCTACCAGATGCAGCGGATGGACCGCTATCGCGAAGTGCTCGCGCAGATGCTCGAGAAGGGCCTCGCGTATCCGTGCTACATGTCGGCCGAGGAACTCGACGCGCTGCGCGAACGCCAGCGCGAAGCCGGCCTGAAGCCGCGCTACGACGGCACGTGGCGTCCGGAGCCCGGCAAGGTGCTGCCGGAGCCGCCGGCCGGCGTGAAGCCGGTCCTGCGCTTCCGCAATCCGCTGACGGGCACGGTCGTGTGGGACGACGCGGTGAAGGGGCGTGTCGAGATCTCGAACGAGGAACTCGACGACCTCGTGATCGCGCGCCCGGACGGCACGCCGATCTACAACTTCTGCGTGGTGGTGGACGACATGGACATGGGCATCACGCACGTGATCCGCGGCGACGACCACGTGAACAACACGCCGCGCCAGATCAACATCCTGAACGCACTCGGCGGCGAGCCGCCCGTCTATGCGCACCTGCCGACCGTGCTGAACGAGCAGGGCGAGAAGATGAGCAAGCGGCATGGCGCGATGAGCGTGATGGCGTACCGCGACGCAGGCTTCCTGCCGGAGGCCGTCGTCAACTATCTCGCGCGCCTCGGCTGGTCGCACGGCGACGCCGAGATCTTCTCGCGCGAACAGTTCGTCGAATGGTTCGATCTCGAGCACCTCGGCAAGTCGCCCGCGCAGTACGACCACAGCAAGCTGAGCTGGCTGAACGCGCATTACATCAAGGAAGCCGACAACGCGCGCCTCGCGGCGCTCGCGAAGCCGTTCCTCGATGCGCTCGGCATCGACGACGCGGCGATCGCGACGGGCCCCGCGCTCGACGCGGTGGTCGGCCTGATGAAGGATCGTGCGACGACGGTCAAGGAGATCGCGGAAGGCGCGACGATGTTCTACCGTGTGCCGGCGCCCGACGCCGATGCGCTCGCGCAGCACGCGACCGATGCGGTGCGGCCGGCGCTGGCCGATCTCGTCGTCGCGCTGAAGGCGGCCGACTGGACGAAGGAGGCAGTGTCCGCGGCGTTGAAGGCGACGCTCGCCACGCACAAGCTGAAGATGCCGCAGCTCGCGATGCCGGTGCGTCTGCTGGTGGCGGGCACGACGCACACGCCGTCGATCGATGCGGTGCTCGTGCTGTTCGGTCGCGACGTCGTGGTGTCGCGCATCGAGGCCGCGCTGGGCTGACGTATGGGCGAGCGCGAAGCCGCCGCGCATGAGCGCGCGGCGGCTTCGCAAAAAATTTCGCGCGAATCGTAAAAAGGGTATTTACAAGTTCGAAATCGGTCCATATAATCTCATTTCTGTTCTGCAAGGGGGTATAGCTCAGCTGGGAGAGCGCTTGCATGGCATGCAAGAGGTCAGCGGTTCGATCCCGCTTACCTCCACCAACAGAACAAGCTGGATTGATTTGCGAAGCAGCGGTAGTAATAAATGCTTCACAAAATGATTCAAAGCAGTTAGAATTTCGGCCTTCGCTGTTGACTGTAAAGTAAATAGCGAAAGTCAGACAAATCTGAAAAGATTTTGTCCCCTTCGTCTAGAGGCCTAGGACATCACCCTTTCACGGTGAGTACAGGGGTTCGAATCCCCTAGGGGACGCCAGATTCAGCGGCGTTTCGTAGAAGCGTCGCAAGGCTTGCAGGAACGTAACCGACGTCCTGCAGGTTGGGTAAGAAAGCTGGAGCGGTAGTTCAGTCGGTTAGAATACCGGCCTGTCACGCCGGGGGTCGCGGGTTCGAGTCCCGTCCGCTCCGCCAGAACGAAGCCCGTTCAAGACGTTTTTGAGCGGGCTTTTGTATTAAAGATGTAAGCAGTACGTTGTCCCCTTCGTCTAGAGGCCTAGGACATCACCCTTTCACGGTGAGTACAGGGGTTCGAAT